>CAZOHH010000025.1:10946-30934 GCA_964579735.1 uncultured Oscillospiraceae bacterium
ACCATGACCGCGGGAACGAAGAAGCCGGAGACGACGTCTGCGAGCTTGGCGATCGGGGCCTTGTGTCCCTGCGCCTCCTCGACCAGGTGGATGATCTTCGCGAGCGCCGTGTCCTCGCCGACCCGGGTGGCGCGGAACAGAACGAGGCCCTCTCCGTTGATGCTGCCCGCGGCGAGTTCATCGCCAGGCTGCTTCTCGATGGGCAGGCTTTCGCCGGTCAACATCGACTCGTCGACCGAGGTCGAGCCGGTCTCGATGGCACCATCCACGGGGATCGTCGCGCCGGGCTTGACGACGACGATGTCGCCGACGGCTACTTCCTCTAGAGTGACCTCAAGGTCGCCGCTGGGACGGCGGATGGTCGCCGTGCTCGGGCGAAGGCGAAGCAGGCGTCGGATGGCGTCGGAAGTGCGGCCCTTGCTGCCGGCCTCGAGCATCTTGCCGAGCATCACGAGGGTGATGACGACGCCTGCGGACTCGAAGTAGAGCGACATGACGAAATCGGGCTCGCCGAGGGCGATGCGCACCAGTGCATAGATGCCGTATAGATAGGCGCTGCCGGTGCCGATGGCGACCAGGGTGTCCATGTTCGGGGATCCCTTGAAGAGCGTACGGAAGCCGATGCGGAAGAACCGGCTTCCGGCGAAAAGCACGGGCGTCGCGAGGGCGAACTGTGCGAGGGCGAAGTTCAGCGCGCTCATTTCTGGGTGCAGGAAGGCCGGGATCGAGAGCCCCAGCTCGGGGACCATGTGGGCCATGGACAGATACAGCAGCGGAATCGAGAAGACCGCCGCAACGGTCAGCCGGATCCGCAGGGTGCGGTTCTCCTTGTCGCGGCGAAGTTTTTCGGCGTCGGGTGTTTCGCGCTTCTCGATGTCCTTCGGGATATAGCCGGCTTGCTCGATGGCGTCGCGGATATCGGCGACCTTCGCAAGCGACGGGTCGTAGGAGACGGAAGCGCGGTGGGTCGCGAGGTTCACAGAAGCCTCGGCGATGCCGGGAAGCTTGCGGATACTGCGTTCGACGGCCGCGGAACAGGAGGCGCAGGTCATCCCATCCACGCCGATATCGACTCGGCGCTCCTGGGGCGGCAGCGCGGCCGTGAGTTCGAACAGTCCGTAGCCCGTATCCACGACGGCCTTCTGGATTCGAACGAAATCGGTGCGGGATTCGTCGAACGTGACGTTCAATCGCTCGGTCACGAGGTTCACTTCGGCCGAGACGACACCGTCCACGCGGGAGGCCGCCCGCTGCACAGCCGCCGAGCAGGCCGCGCAGGTCATGTCCGATACGCCGTAGGTCGCTGTCTTCATGTCATTCGCCTCTTTCTGGTCAGGATGTCGCGTCGACGACGTGGATCTGGCTCTGGATCATGCCCATCCAGCAGGAGAACGGCACGGTGCCGCTCGAAATCGGCGTGAAGTCGATCCAGTTGTCTCCGACCTTCAAATTTCTCTGAATCTTGTAGGCCGGGACGACGACGGTCTTGTTGCAACCGGTCAGGGTGCCTGCGGGCACCTTCAGGTTCCAATGAACAGGGACTCCCTGGGTCACGGTGAATTCGGGATAGCCTGCCGACGTGAGCACGGTCGTGATGACCTGCACACCCTCCTTCACGGAAGGGTCGGCTCCGGAAGTCACGGTCGGCGTCTGTCCGAGCGCCGCGACCGGTGCGAAGCCGGAAAGGGTGAAGCCACGACCGATCATGACGACTCCGAGGGCGAGCACGAGTACCGCGCCGACCTTCATCATGCGGGCCGTGAAGCGTCGTCCGAGGACCGCGCTCGCGGCGCCCAGTCCGAGGAGCAGCGGGACGGTGCCGAGGGAGAAGAAGAACATGGAGGCGGCTCCGAGCAGCAGGCTTCCGGTGCCGAGCGCGTAGATCTGCATGGCCTGGAGGGGACCGCAGGGCATCAGTCCGTTCAGCAGTCCGACGAGGAAGGGGCCTTTTCCCTGCTTCGCCGACTCCGCGCGGGTCCTCAGGAAGCGGGGAATGCGGGGAATGAAGCGGGCGAGTCCGGGGAAAAGCCCTAGCATCTGGATTCCCATGACCATCATGACAAGACCGGCCACGACGGCGATGGCGCCGCGTGCCCAGCCGGAGAAGGACACGACGGAACCGAGCGCTCCGGCAAGACCCCCGACGAGGGTATAGGAGACGACGCGTCCGGAGTTGTACAGGAGACCGGGACGGAGGGTCGAGGCAGCGGTCAGCGAAGGGCCACCGTCGCCGTTGGAACCTTCCGAACCCGCGGATCCTGCAGGCAGGCATTGGGAGAGCACGATTCCACCGCACATGGCGACGCAGTGGACGGAAGTCAGGATGCCGACCAGGAAAAGCATGCCGAGCCCCATGGCGGACGTGACTTCCGGCAGGAAGCTGAAGCCGCCGAGTCCGTTCACCACGAGCACGATGGCCAGGACGGCAACGACGAGACCAGCGAACTGGAGTGTGCTCAAGCGAGCGGTCTGCGACCCTTTCAGTGCATTTGTCGAATGAGTCGACGTTTTCCGCGGCAAGGCTTCGGGAACCTTCTTCCGGCTCTGTGGAGCATCGAACACGCTGTTTCCCGTCGATACCACGTCCATCCCTGTTGGAAAGTATCCCTCTCGCTCCAGTGCATCCTTGACGCGAACCAGAATTTTTTCGTCAGGGTCTCTGACAAGCGTGACGCTGCCGCTGGAGAAATCGGCCTTGACTTCCTGCACTCCGGAAACGCGGCGGAGGATGCGTTCCACCTTGCCCTCACAACCTGCGCAGGACATGCCTTCCAGAGGGAATTTCTGTCGGATGAAGCGCTTCGCCATCGGGTCCTCTCCGTTCCGCAGCCGGTCGGCTACTAATGGAAGGATACTCCCCGATTATGGGGTTTTCATGGAGAGCGGGACGTAACGGATGCGCTGTCCGCCGCCGGTAAGACAGCGGCCGCCCTCGGGAGTCACGACATAGGTGTCCTCGACGCCGACCATTCCGACGCCCGTGATGCCGATCTTGGGTTCCAGTGCGATGGCGGTTCCTGCCTCGAGCGGTTGGTCGAAACCCTTCGCCAGGACAGGAAGTTCGTCCAGATGCAGGCCGATTCCATGGCCCAGGAATTTCACCTGACGGCCGTCGTGACCCATGAAATGGCGTTCCTGGTCGGCATCGATCCGATGCATCGCTGCCTCGTAGATTTCCGAAGGAATCGCTCCGGGTCGCAGCGCTGCAGCGGCTTCCCTTTCGACTTCAAGACATAGGTCCTGGAGTCGGGTCATCTCCTCCGTCGGTTCGGCGCCGTAACGATAGACCTGCGTGCAATCGCTGTGGTATCCGTCGATGCCGAAGCCCACATCCACGAAGACGAGGTCGCCGATGGCCAGGCAGCGCTCCCTGCTGCCTACGAAGGGCACGGCTGCGCTCATCCCGAGTCCGCCGCCCGGTCCGTTGAAGCTCGTGCGGACAAGAGAGCTCTCGCCGAAGGCGACCTGGCCGACGACCATCTCGGTCTGGAACATCGAGAATCGCGAGACGCCATGTCCACCTAGGCGGAGCATCGCTTCATAAAGACGGCCTGTGAGGTCGACCTCGCTCATCCCCTCCTCGAGAAGTCCGGGGACGACCTCGTCGAGCAGAATGCGGTGGAGGCGTCCCGACTCCGCCATGCAGGCGAGTTCCGCAGGGCTCTTGCGCATCCGCACCTCGAGCACCGTACGGTCCACCGGCAGGGTCTCGCCAAAGGAGAATGCCTTGTGCAGACGTTCGACGAGAGCGATCGTCGCGATTTCGGTCTCGAGATACGTACGGCCGCATTCCGCTCCGACAACCTTCGCGGCGTCCCGGTAGCTATCCATGGGTAGGACGTCCGGCAGGTCCGACTCGGCCAAGGCCCGGTCGAAGCTACGGCGGACGAAGTAGACGGCCAGCCCTTCGCGACGAATCGCGAGCAAGCCGTCCTGCATGCTTCCCGTGAAATAGAACTGGTTCACCCGTCCTACGAGGAACACCGTCCCCCAGTCCGGATCCAGTCGGTCCATCGCCTCGCGCAGGCGTGAAATCCGCATGGCGGACTCGCAGATCCTCTCCATGCTCAGATGTCCTCGTGACGTTCAAGCCCTGCAACCTTCGGCAACCCAGTGCCGAACGCCTTCAGATACTCGCCTGCGGACCGATTGAGTTCCAGAGCGAAGTCACTCTCGTATTTCCGGCTGCAGAAAGCGCGGATCTTCGCATCGAAATCACCAGGTACTCGACCGCTCTTCTCTTCCTGTCTACGATACATCTCCTTCAGTTCGACCGGAGACAGCACACGATAGGAATTCTCGAAGACGATGTACTCCCCGTCGAAACGTGCGGGCTTCCGTCGCTCCTTCTGTCGTTCCGTTGGCCAGCCCAGGACAAGCATGGCGGCTGGGAAGACGTCCTCAGGAAAACCAAGGAGCGTTCGGACCTGTTCCCGGTTCTCGAGGATGTCTCCGATGTAACAGCTCCCAAGGCCGAGGCTTTCGGCAGCAACCACCATGTTCTGAGCGGCGATCACCGCGTCGGCCATGGCCAGCAATGCGTCCCCCGGACCGAGAAGTCGGGCATCGATTCCGGCGGCGCGGTAGGTCTCCAACCAGCGGTGTCCATCTGCAAGAAAGATGTAGACGACCGGGGCCGTCGCGATGAAGGGCTGGTGGTCGCATAGATCGGCGAGTTCTAGCTTTGTTTCATCATCTGTGACGTCGAGAATCGTGTAGAGCATCTGATTCCCGGCCGTCGGTGCCTGGAAGGCGGCCTGTAGAAGAAGCTCGCGCGTACTTTCATCGACTTTGCGCGACTCGAAAGCGCGCATGCTCTTGCGCCGGTTCAGCTGGTCCAGGACTTCGTTCATGTCGGCTACCATCCGCCGCTCGCGCCGCCACCACCGCCCGAACCTCCACCGCCACTGAACCCACCGCCCCCACCACCGCTTCGTCCACCTCCTCCGAAGCTACCTCCGCCGCGGCGGAAGATCATGGAGAACAGAATCGCACGGGTGATGGCGCCATGGAGGAAGATCCAGTCGATGAGAAGAAGGGCAACGACGCCGATGAGGAGAAGCGTCTGCATGAAGGGCGAAAGGGGTTCCGACGTTTCTGAAGCGGAGTCGGTCCCACCGGACCCCTGGTACGGAGAAATCGTGACACCGGGGTACTCGGCCACGACTTCGGTGAGGAGCGCGAAATAGCCGTTGCGGATGCCGGTCAGGTAGTCTCCTTGCTTGAAGTACGGGAGAATGTCATTGTCGCGGATCCGTCCCGCCTTCGCATCGTTGATGCGGCCTTCGAGTCCGTATCCGACCTCGATGCGGAGCTTCCGGTCATCATAGGCAACCAACAGCAGGACGCCGTTGTCCTTCTGAGCATCGCCGATTCCCCAGCTGCGGAACAAAGCAAGGGAGAACTCTTCAAGCGGACGGCCGCCAAGGCTATTCACGGTGACAACCACGATCTGCGCACCGGTCTGGGCGGCCAGTTCCGAGGACAGGGCGATGATCTGGTTCTCCGAGGCGGTGTCGAGAAGATCCGCTTGATCGAGCACATAGAAGTTCTGCGGTGGAGACGGGATTCCTTCCGTGGAGAGTGCAGCCGTCCGAGCCGGGAGCACACTTAGGAAGACCGTCAGCGCGAGGACGGTGGAAATGGCAAGGAGAGCGGCCCCCTTGCGGAGTCCGCTCCCTCGCAAACGATACATCGCGGCCAATTCCCTGCCTCTAGCTGAAGGAGACCGTCGGGACCGCCGTCGAACCGGGAGCGGCCTCGAAGAAGTCCGCCGCGTCGAAACCGAACAGCCCTGCGTACAGGACGGCTGGGAAACTGCGGATGTGGGTGTTGTAGGCCTTCACGACCGCATTGTAGTCGAGGCGGCTGACCGCGATGCGATTCTCCGTGCCGGCCAGTTCGTCTTGAAGCGCGATGAAGTTGGCGTCCGACTTCAAGTCCGGATAGTTCTCGACGACGACGAGCAGACGACTCAGCGCGGTGGTCAGTTCACCATCCGCGGTCGCCTTGTCGGAGATCGTGGTGGCTCCGGAGAGCTTGGCCCGCGCAGCCGTGATGCTGTCGATGATGCTCTTCTCCTGGGAGGCGAAGCCCTTCACCGTCGCGACGAGATTCGGAATCAGGTCGGCGCGTCTCTGAAGCTGCGTGTCGATGCCCGAAAAGGCCGTATCGACGGTCACCTTCTCCGCGACGAGCTTGTTATAGGAGCCGACCATGGACATCGCGGCGATCACGACGACCACCACGATCACGATCAGGACGATCCAACCCTTTTTCATGTGGAATCCCTCCTTGCGCAGGTCCTACGGTATCGACGGCGACAAACCGCCTTTCCGTCAGCTTTGCTACGTCTACTTTCCGAACAGATATTGGGCGAAGGGGCTGTCCGAGGGAATCACGAGCGTCGTGTTCGATCCGATGGTGGCCTTGTACATCTCGAGCGTGTTGTAGAACTCGTAGAAACCGGGGTCCGTGCCGTAGGCGTCGTTGAAGATGCGGGCCGCTTCGGCATCGCCTTCGCCCTTCAGGATCTCTGCCTGTCGACGAGCCTCGGACAGCAGGATCACGATCTGACGGTCCGTGTCCGAACGCATCTTGAGGGCTTCTTCGTCGCCTTCCGAACGGTACTGGGCAGCGATGCGCTGGCGTTCGGAGATCATCCGCTTGTAGACGCTTTCGTAGTTCTCCTGCGGGAGTTCGGTGCGCTTGACGCGGATGTCGAAGACCTCGATGCCGTACGCCATCATCGTGTCCGTCATCTCCTTGGCGAGGTCGATCTGCATCTGCTCGACCAGAACCTTGTCCGTGATGAGGGACGTCGCCGTGATCTTGCCGACCTTCTCGTTCATCTTCGAATACAGGATGTCGTCCAGACGCTTCTGCGCCTCTTCGACGCGGCCCATGGTGATTTCGAAGAGAGCCGGGTTGTCGATCCGCCACTGCGCGTTGTTGTCGAAGATCAGCTTCTTCTTGTCGGAGGTGATGACCTGACGAGGAGCCGTGTCGTAGGTGAGGAGCATGTTGCTGTACTTCTTCACCTGGTCGACGAAGGGCAGGCGGAGGTGGAGTCCGGTCCCGACATAGACCTTGACGAGACTGAGCTTGTCGCTCTGGGAATCGAGACCGGCCTGGACGGCCGCAGCCTGGGCATCGGTCTTCACGTATACGGAGATGATGCGTCCGAAGCGAAGGACCGACGCGGACTCGTTCTCGTTCATCTGGAAGGTGCAGAGATTGAATAGAATCACAAGGAGGACGACGGAGGCGATTGCGATCCAGAATTTCTTGCCCAGCATATCTGCGCCCCCTCTCAATTCGCCGCCGTGGTCGGCACGGCGTTCGCGATGGTTCCGGTCATGGGCAGGAACTTCAGCACGTCGCCGGTGTCCTGCATGATGTAGACCTGCTTCACGCCCGGAAGGAGAATCTTGATCGCCTCCAGATAGAGTCGGGTCTTGGTCACGGACGGGTTGATCGCGTATTCCTTCTGGATGGCGATGAAGCGGGCGACGGCGCCGGTCGCGTCGTTGATGCGCTCCTGCTTGTAGCCTTCAGCCTGGTTCAGGATCTGCTGCGCTTCGCCTCGGGCGACCGGCAGCTTTTCGTTGAGGTAGGTGGTGGCGTCGTTGATCTTCGCGGTCTTGTCCTCCTTGGCGGAGGCGACCTCGAGGAAAGCGTCCTTGACCGGGTCCGGCGGCAGCGCATCCTGCAGCTGCACGGCGGTGATGGTGATGCCGAAGTCGTACTTGTTGCAGATCGCCTGCAGCGACTCGCGGACTTCGAACTGGATGGTCTCCTTCTTGTCGGTCAGGATGTCGTCCAGTACGTGGGCGGCCACGACCCTGCGATAGGCGGCTTCCGTGATGGTGCGCAGCGTCCCCACCTGGTCGTCGACGTTGAACAGGTACTTGTAACTGTCATTCACCTTGTACATCACGGCCCAGTCGGCGATGACGATGTTCTCGTCGGCCGTCAGCATCTGCGCCTCCAGCAAGGCCTCCTCGCTGGTGATCGAGTTGTCTGAACTGTAGCCGAACTCCATGCGGCGGATCCCTTCGATGTCGATCTTCTGAGCCGTCTCGAGCAGCGGGACCTTGAACTTCAGGCCCGCGTCCTTCTCCGTCCGGACGAGCTTGCCGAACATGGTGACGACGGCCTCCTCGTTCGAGCCGAGGAAGTAGAAGCCGGACAGCGCGAAGACGGCCACGGCGACCACCACCACGAGAATGACGATGCCTTTCATGGCCTTGTTGGGATCCTTGCCTCTCTGCTTGAAGTAGGACCTCCAATCAGGCGCGGTGAAATTCTGGTTCTGTTCCTCCATTTTGCCGACATCCTTTCTGGCGGCGTGCTAGCGCACGCAGGAATCGATTCGATCTCCAGTGGGCACCGGAGACGCTGTCCCCATTCTACCACGAGTCGGGGGAGGTCAGAGAGGGTTGGATTCCGCAAGCGTCCGGAAGAAGGCATCGATATTCGGGATGGGAGTCTGAGGAGGAATATCGCAGCCGGAGGAGAGAACGAAGTTGTCATGGCCGGCCATATCGGCGAGCAGTCCGGAGACGGCCTCCGATACGCTCTCCGGAGTACCGCGGTCGAACTGCGAAGCGGGGTCGATGTTGCCCAGGACCAGCCGGTCCGAGGGGATCCGTCCGATGATGTCCTTCATCCGGATGGCGTTGCCGAAGTGGTACATCCTGCATCCGTTGGAGACGAGACCTTCGGCCAACGGGACCGTGTTGCCGCAATTGTGGTAGACGACGACGAACCGGTCGTCCTGGACCGCTTCGACGATCCGCTTCACGTAGGGGGTGGAGAATTCATCGTTCCAGCTCGGCGACAGCAGCCCCGCCGCAGGCTCCGCCATCATGATGCCGTTCGCACCGGCCTCCTTGAGGGCGAGGATATAGCGGATGAGGAAGGTGGTGGCCTTGTCGAGCAGGAGATGCACCATGTCCGGATCGTCCATGACGCGATAGATGAATTCGGTGAGGCCCATGAGTCGACCCGCCAGAGAGAATGGACCGATGACGCCGGCAAGGACCGGACGATCTTCGATCTCCCGGACGGCGAGGGAGATGGCCTTGATGCATTCGAAGGTCCGTCCGGCGCCTACTTGAGGAATCACGAGGGCTTCGGCTTGCTCGGAGGTCTCGATCAGATTGCCGGTGACCGTGGGGACCTCGTGCTCATTGAAGGCGACCGTGCAGCCGAAGGCTTCGGCCTCGATCGACAGGTCCATGTTGCTGACGGCCGCGAGGGTCGGGTATCGGTCCGCGATGACTTTCATGCAGCGTGCCTGCAGCTCTCCGTGGTGGACCAGGTCGAGGATCGTGATCCCTGCGAGGGATGCCCCCGGGAAGGACAGCACCGGCAGTGCCCTGCGGTGGGGATTCGTCTTGACGTCCTCGATCCATTTCCTCATGTCGCGCTGGCTCATTTCGTTCGTATCCTTTCTCCGGACGGGCATTCCTCCACGCCGGACGGGTTCTTTCCCATGATAAGTGCCTTGAAGACAGGGTTCTGCGAGGAAGCACAGGAATTCTTGTACTCTTTTGCCCACTGTACGAACGGAAATAAGCGCTATTTACTTTGACGCAACGTAATAGTTTATACTCAAACGGAAATAGGAGGTGCGTCGAGTGACCATGGAATACAAAGTGAAAAGCCTGGCCGCGCTAGCCGGTGTCAGTCCTCGGACGTTGCGGCACTACGATGCGCTCGGACTCCTGCGCCCTGCGAGTACGCGACCTTCCGGATACCGTGTCTATGGAGGTCCCGAAGTCGATCGTCTCCAGCAGATCCTCTTCTTCCGGGAGCTCGGTGTCCCCTTGGAGGAAATCCGAAGGATTCTCGATGCACCGGGATATGACGCGGTCACGGCCCTTCGGAAGCATCGAAAGGACCTGATGGAACGGTGGACTCGCCTAGAGACGATGATCGGATCCCTCGACCGCACGATCGAGGCAAAGGAAGGAAGGAAGCCCATGACGGACAAGGAGAAGTTCGAGGCATTCAAGAAGCGCATGGTCCAGGAGAATGAGGAAAAATACGGTGCCGAAGCGCGCGGGAAATACGGAAACGATGCCGTGGACGGCTCGAATCGCCGTATCCTCGCCATGGACGAGAAAAAGATCAAGAGTGCCGAGGAGCTTGCCGCCGAGGTCATCGCGAAGTTCCTCGCGGCATTCGAGACGGGGGATTCGACGGGTCCGCTGGCCCATGAGGCGGCAGCGCTCCATCGTCGTTGGCTCGAGACATACTGGAAGCACTATACGAAGGAGGCACATGCCGATGTGGTGAAGATGTATGTCGAGGATCCCCGCTTCACGGGATATTACGACCGGCATAGGCCTGGCCTTGCGGTCTTCTTGCGCGACGCGGTCCTGTCCTGGCTCGGAGATGGTAGTATGTAGCGAGGAGGGCATGGACATGGTGAAGAACAGACATGATCAGGGGGTGGCGCTCGTCGTCGCGATCGCGCTGCTATAATCCCCTATCCCCTGATCGAGTCCTGCAATGTCTCCGTTCGGGTGCAGAGGGCCTGACTCACTACCAGGCAAGCCATCCAAGCAAAGAGGCTCCAAGTGTCACGAAGGCGACGAGGGTCGGCAAGAGAGTCGTCGCGACGCGAAGAATCGTCCCACCCTTCTGTAATGCCAGGACGAGGACCAGGCCGAAGGCGGTAAAGAGAAGGAACATGCACAGGGCCCACTTGAAGGGAATCCCTGCGATAATCAGTAGAATCATCGAGAGAACGAACAGGAAGCCGTACGACAGATACCAGAGGGTGCCGGACCCGCTTCCGGCCTTCGCTGCGGTTGGAGTCGCGACAGGAGGCGCCGTATAAATGGGCTGGGGCTGCGGTTGGATGGGCACCTGCGGCGTCGCGTATACGGTCTGGACCGCCAGTTCGGTCGGTTGGCCGCAGGCAGGGCAGAAACGGGCATCATCATCCATCCTTGTTCCACATTGGCGACAGAACATGGTGCCTACCCCCTTGTCGAATGAGTCGGCCTAAGGCCGTTCCCTATATGATAGCGCTGGGCCGGTCGTTTTCAAGCGGCACGTCACCGAGTCGGATTCTGGCGAGATGGGCGTTTGGGTGCACGTGGCGGTTTGGGAGGTTTCGGGGGGAGCGCCATGGCGGCGCCGAAAGCGCGTTCTAGGATCCGCACGAACTCGGCACGGTCTCCGATCGCCTCCTCGGGCAGGACGACATAATCCTTCATGAACCGTCCGGGCAAGGGCTCGAACGGTCGCAGGCCTGGATATCGCGCGACCAGCGCGTCGCGCTCCGCGCCTGCGGCGCGAAGGTAGACATCATCTCCCCTTACTCCGGTGAACATGTAGTCGGCGGCGAAGTAGGCCCGGCATCCGAACATCGACTTGCCGCGACAGGGAATCCCTACCAGCGCATCCTCGAGAAGCGCAACGCGTTCCGGAGTCGAATTCTTCCATTCCATGACATCACCTCCTTTACCATCATACCCGATGCGATCGACGACTTGAATGGGATTGTCGTGGAAAATCATTCAGAGAGGATGGATCGTCTCGATACCGTCCGGGTTCTCCTCCCCCACCTTGCCGACAAGCGAGTATGTCTTGGCGATGGGGTCGTAGAAGAGGTCCGGCAGAAGGCGGAAGCTCTCGATTTCACCTGCGGACCGGACGTGGATGCGCGGTCCGGTGCAATGGAAGCGCTCCTCTCCGCCGATGAGGATATGATTGTCGTCGGAATAGGAGACTTCGACGCCGCGGTCGATGTAATCCTTCACGAACGACTCGACCCGAGCGATGTCGATGCCGGGTGGATCGTTGAAGACCAGTACGAATCCTCTGCGTACGTCCCCGTGGGCGATGGGGTGCCGGTGTCCGTACTCGCGTTCGATGACCATGGCGGTCAGGTCTTCGGCGGTATGGACCATCTTCCGATAGCGGATCGAGGCGAACACGATGGAGGCGATATCTGCCGGGCGCGGACCGAAGACGGTGGGACGCGTGACGACGACCTCTTCGCCGATTCCGACGAGGATTTCCGCGTTCATGCCGAGGAACGGGTAGATGAGGTCGAAATGCTCGACGACGACGCGACGGCCCTTCTCGACGGCAGAACGGATGGCCGTGGCAAGGACGTGGGGTTGAGTGAAGGCGGATTCGAATCGGATGTCGACGTGGAACGTGTGCGGAGTGAAGAAAGAGCCGTCATCGACCGAAAGAAGGGGGAGCGGACGGACATTGATCCCGTCGTCGTCATTGGTCAGTTCGAGACCTGGGAACATCCCCTTGATGAGCAGGGACTTGCCGGCACCGGCATCGCCGACGAGCCCGATCAATCGGTCCATGGGACTCAGATAGCGCTGGGCGAGTTCCATTCCGAGCGTCAGCAGACGCGTCTTGCCCCGCGGGGCGAAATAGAGGGCGTAGATCAGGGACTGCTGCGTGACGGTCAGCATGGCGTATTCCTCTCGCTGGAGGCAGTCGATGACGGATCTTCGAGGTCGAAGGACAGGTCCAGCAGCGGTGCGTGCTGCTGGGCGCCGTAGACGTCCCTCTCGCCGAGGGCGCCGGACGGGAGCGGTCTCAGGATCGTGGCCTTGATCGCCTTGGCCGGGGAAAAGGCGATGACTCCGAGGACATGCTCGACCGGCACATGGTAGAGGCGGGCGATCAGCTCCGGCGTGATGCAGCGGGCATCTTGGAACTTCTGGAAGTCCTCGCGGGTCCTGAAAAGGATATCGAGGGTAAGTTCGTAGGGGCCTGAGTTCTTGCTTCGGATGACCTCCGCGACATCGATCAACCGGGTCTTCATGGGGTCACCTCCTCCAGGTCCATCGGGAACAGTTCGCACGGGTCCACCACGTCGATCAGATGGTATAGGCTGAAGGCGAACACCTCTCCGGCCTTGAAGTCCGAAGGGGAATATGGGAAGGCGAGGTTTCCTGCGGTCGAGATGCGGCCGGGGTAGCCGTAGTGGAGCAAGGTCGACCGCGCCGAGGCGCAAAGGGTGTTCGCCTCCTCCTGGCTGGGTGCTACGGCATCGATCACGAGTCCGAGTTCATGCGGAGCCGGCAGAGTCCTCGGGTCGACCGGCTCGAGGGCACCCATGACGCCATTGCGGCCGTAGACGATGAAATCGAGGGCATTGGGTTCGCCGATGCCCTTCATACCGGAGAAAACGCGCTCTCGGACGGCCGCAAGGGTCTCTTCGATGCAGTCGATGAGCACCGGGTCCCGTATGCCGGCGATGGAGACGGAGCGGTAGCCGACGCTGCGGACCCCCTCGAGCTTGATGCGATAGGGCTTCGTTTCGATGAAGCGGGATCCTTCGACGCGAACGAGGTTGTCGGAGACCTGACGAAAGGTCGTGGCGGTCAGGTCCAGGACTCCTCCTGGGCCGGGGAGCCGAGTCGGGTCGCTCTTTTCATACAGGGTATGCGCGGCGACGGAAAGCTCTGTGCAGCGGCGAGAGGTCGTGAGGGTCTCGACGGTGAACCCGGTGGCGTCGAGAGTGCCCAGCATGCAGTCGCTGCCGCTGCCCGGCGACGCGGCGATGCAGGCGCATTCGAGGATCTTGCCGAGATGGAGTGCGAGCCCGCGGTCGTAGCCGCGGTGGACGGCCAGTGCCGCGAATACGGCCGGGTCATAGGCACGGCCCGCGACGACGACCTGCGCGCCGGCCTTGAAGGCTCGGATGAAGGGCTCGATGCCCATCTGTCCGACGATTCGGACGGTCGCTTCGACATCGGCCGCGGAGGAGTCGGGAGCGGGGGGAAGGGGTGCGAGACGGCCGCCGGCGAGGCGGTCGAGTACCAGCCCTCGGTCGACCTCGGCATGGATCGACGCCATTCGGAAGGACAGTCCGCGTTTCTTGGCGATCTCCCGGACGATGTCGAGCGTCCAGGCGAGGTGGGGTTCGCCGCCGCAGCCGCCGGCCGACCCGATGAACAGCGGAATCCCATGGGATATGGCTGCGGGAAGCAGACGGTCCAGGTCTCGGTATACCGCGCCGCGGTCCGTGAACGAAACGCCGGCGCCGAGGTAATATGGCCCCGGGTCGGTCGAACCGGCGTCCACGGCGATCAGGTCCGGGTTGCGGCGCATGCCCTCCTCGAAGGAGGCGTCGGGGAATCCGTACCCGAGGATCGCGGTCGGCGAGAGGATGCGCATCGAGTTCATCGAAGCCCTCCTTCCCTGCCCTGCGTTTGGACGGGTGCGCCCTTGCGGGCACGGAGCGCGAGTATCCTGTGCATCTCGTTGTAAACGCCCATGAACCCTTCGTCGAAACCCATGCCGGGCTTGGCGAGAATCAGGTCGGGATGCGTGGCCATGGCCAGATGCACGCATACTCGTGCGGAACGGTCGGTTTCGTTGCAGGTTCCGCCCTGATAGGCTCCGATGCCGTGGGCTCTGCAATACAGGACGGCTTCCACGACATTCTGGATCCCTCCGAGATCGGGCGTCTTGATCTGCAGGATATGTCCGGCGCGGGCGTCGGCGAAATCGCGGATGTCCTCCAGCGTGTTGCACCACTCGTCGGCCACGATGCGGAGGCGCAGGCCTCCATCGTCGACGCGTCGCGTCAGCTCTGCAAGCGCGTCGAGTGTTCCCTCGCGACTATCGGTGTCGACGGGACCTTCGAGGTGGACGAGGTGCGGTCCGGCCTCGTGCTCGAGTCGGGAGAGGAAGTCGAAGATGCGCGACGGATCTCGATCGAAGATCAGGCCGAGCGTGCCATAGACGTCGAGGTGAAGGGTCGGGAGGTAGGACGGGTCAGGTCGCAGCGCCGCGATGCGTTCGCGCAGCCAACGGACGTAGCCGAGGAGGCCCTCCCCGCTCCCGCCCGTTTTCGCGATGCTGTTGAACAGTCCATGGGGAAGCACGTCGACCTGTTTCAGGATCATCTTGTCGACCCCGACGTAGCGATCGTCGCCGCACTGTCCGAAGATGGGCACGGGACGATCCAGCACCTGTGTGCCGTACTCATCGGCCACGACCTCGGCCATGAGGAGTCGTCGGCTCCGAGCCGTCGCGTCGAGCAACGCCTGGGTGACGCCATAGCGCAGTGCGGTATGCAGGCGATGTCCGGTCGCCGGGTCGACGAGGGCGTCCACCTCCTCGGCCAACGGGCGGAACACCGAAACATCCCGACCGACGAGGAGTGGAGCGATCCGGTCGCGGAGCACGGGTAGGTAATCCGCGGCAAGGAACAATGGATCCCGACCCCCGGCTCCGGAGTACTGGACCGCTGCGCAGTCGCCATCGGCAATTTGTCCGTCCTCGAGAACGAGCATCACGGACACGGATTCCCCTGCCTGGCGGACGGCCTCGAATCCAGGCGTCGCAGGCTTTCCCAGATACGCCGCCCCATCCGGCACCGCGCCGTTCCGGATGGCCCGCTGGTCGTCGAAGAAGAACCCCGTGCGGCCGTTGGAGAAGATCGCTTCCTTGATTCTCATGAGTCCTTCCTTCCCTAGCGCGGCCGACCGACGAGACGGCCCTTGCTCACGGCGTAGATGTCGTCGATGACCATCTGGAATCCGACCTCCCGCTTTTCGAAGCGCGCCCGCTCCTCCATGCAGGAACGGTGGAAGTCGAGCAGGTCCTTCGTGAATGGGAGCGCTCCGGGTTCGAGAAGGCGCACGGCTCCATGGTTGTCCCTTGCCGGGAGGACCTTCCCCGCATTGAACCGGCTGGGTGCGAAGGGCACGTCGAGGACCCCTGACTCGAAGGCACGCACGGTGCCGATTGCCAGGTCCCCTTCTCCCAGCTGGGAGACGCGGTCCAGGATGCAGCGCGTCTCGGCGCAGATCCGGTCGCTTTCCTTCCGAATCTCCACCGTATCGTTCGACTTCTGGTCGGCGAGCATGACGACGAGTTGCTTCGTCGCCCGAAGACCGGCGGCATTGGCTTCCTTGGTCGGCACGCCGAAGGCCTCGTGCGGCGTCTTGACGATGACCTTCGTCGCACCCGAAAGCGCCGCCGCGGCCGCTCCCCAACCAATCACTCCGAAGGCCTTGGCTTCGTCCTGGGGGAAGCCGCCCATCCACTGGTGGAATACGGTGGAGACCGTGACTCCGGAATATCCATTGCGCTCCAGGTACTCCTCCGTGACGAGGCGAAGGGACCGGATGGCGGCTACGTCCTGGATGAGGTTGCCGCACTGGCCATATCCGACGGAGAGATGGCGGACGCCTTGCTCTGCGGCGAGCAGGCTCTCGATGACGGCAACCGCGTGGGAGATGCAGGGCGGTACGAGAGTTCCGGTCAAGGGACCGAACGGCTCTCGGTCGAGGGCGATGCCGGCTTCTTCATACATTCCGGTCAACCGGTCGACGTACTGCCAGTCGGCAAGCGTCTTTTCGAGAGGCACTTTCTTGGCGTAAGGGATGTTGTACGAGATGCCACCGCCTTCGAATCCCGTGAAACCGCCCGCATAGGAGATCTCGGCGAGCAGTCGCGCATCGGGGGTGCCATGCCTCACCTGCACGGGAACGGATAGCGCCTCGTTGACGCGTCTGCACTCGGCGACGCCATGGTTGACCGCAGGAAAGCCATTCAGCATGGAACGGCCCAGCAACTTGCTCTCCTCGATTCCCTTCCGCGCGTCATCGTACGCATTCTGCCGCGTATAGCTGTCGATGGTGGTCGGGAGCAGGTCGGCCTCGCCCTCCTTCTCCAGATACCGCAGCAGGTCGATGAGGTCGTCGACCAGGGCGACGCCGGCGCGCGGCTGAACAAGCGTGGTGCCTTCCCTAGCGGCGGAGTCGAGACGCACCGGGAGTCTACGGGTCGGTGGAATGAGGCGTTGGTAGGCTACGGCCTCGTCGAAGTCGACGGCGGACCCGGTGGGCCACTGGAGGAGGACTTCCCCTTGAATTCGTTTGAATTCCTCCGGGGGGATCCTGCGGTTACCAAAGTTCATGGCATATCTCCTTCGACAAGCGCGTCCCCTTCGGCGAGGACGAAGAATTCCCGTTTCATCAAGCGGACGGCAAGGGTGGGTCGGATGCGTCCGAGCAAGCCCATCGCGGCCATGAGATAGCGTCGGTCGAGAAGGAACTTCGCCCGGATGGGGCGCAATGCCTCCGGGTCGGAGCCGGGGGCTCCGGAGAGTGCGCACGAGAGTACCGCACGAGGATGTACGGCATCGATCATGGGGCCGCCGGTGCCGATGAGGGTCCTTACAGAGGACAGGTCCTTCCCATGGAGAAGGTACTGGGGGCCGACTGGAGTGAAGACCCTTTCGTATCGGCCGGCGTGACGGTCCACGGCAAGCAGCGTCGCAGCCTCGGCGAGAGCCTGATCGATGCGAAGGAGGACTGGATTCGCCTCCGGCAGCAGATTCGCTTCGCTTTCGTAGCGCTCAAGGACCCCGGAGAGGACACCTTCGGGAATCCCGGCCCGTATGGCGAGGCGATTGATGCCGAAATCCCCCGCGACGCTTCCGGCGCTGTACCGGACCCCAAGGTCCCCTTCGACGGTCCTCTTGGCAAAGGGTTCGGGCAACCCCTTGGGGATGGCGCCGCCCCGCGAGGGCAGGCCATCACACATGGAATGCACATCGGTCGTCGCGCCGCCGATGTCGATGACAAGCAGGTCGCCGAGTCCCGATTCCTCTTCCGTTCCGAGGGCAAGCAGTCGCGCGGCGTCGAGGACCGCCGCAGGTGTCGGGGTGACGATGTCATCCATCAGCCGGGAGGCGCCGGTGAGACCCTTGGCACTGACGATCCGCTCAAGGAAGACCTTTCGGATGGCTTCGCGTGCGGGTTCGATATCGAGGCGGTCCAGGCGGGGCATGACATTGGCGCAGAGATGCACTTCCTTGCCGGACGCCCGGAGGATTCCGGCGGCCTCCTCCCCCGCGAATCGGTTCCCTGCGATGACCACGGGAAAAGGCTGAGAAAGCGATGCGAGTGCCTGTGCGTTGTGGATCAGTGCCGTCCGATTTCCCCCATCGGTCCCACCCGTGAGAAGTACGATGTCGGGTCGGGAACGGAAGAGGTCCTCGACGTCCTCGCGGTCGAGTTCGTAGGAGTAGACGCCTGTGATTCGCGATCCCGCTGACAGGGCCGCCTGCTTCGCGGCTTCCGCAGTCAGCTGAGGAACCAGGCCGACGGCGGCCATGCGGAGACCGCCCGCCGCGCTGCTGCAGGCGAGACGGACATCGTACTCGCGCAGCCCGGTCTGCACGGCAAGGAGTTCGATGGCAGCGGATAGACCTTCGAGGATGTCGGTCCCGACCGTGGTCGCCGCACGTGCCGTACCGAGGATCCGCTCTTCCAGCAGGTCGACTGCGACGACTTTGGTGAAGGTGCTGCCGAAGTCCACGAGAAGTGCGTTCCTCTGCGCTGAAGTCGGCTTCGGAGGAGATCTCTTCATTTCACCTCTCCTAGATCCCGCTTCAGGTCCGATATCCCCGTCTCGGGGAGAGTTCCCGGTGGATAGACTCGATCGAACCCCATCTCCGTGAAGCGATCCCGGACCTCCTCGAACGGCGTCTTTCCGACCACGAGATTGCCTCCCACATAAAGCAGGATGTCGGCGATCCCCGATTCGACGCATCGACCCCGCAGTCCGCGGCAATCGATCTCCCCATGTCCGTAGAGCGAGGAGACGAGGATGGCGTCGGCAGCCGTTTCGATGGCGGCCTCGATGAACTCCTCCTGGGAGACCATCACTCCGAGATTCTCGACTTCGAATCCAGCATTCCGAAAGGCGTATGCCAGAATCCGGTTGCCCACGGCATGCACGTCTGCGCCGATGACCCCGAGGACGATGCGGGGGGAACCGCGACCTGAAGAGGCTTCAGACATGATTCATGCCCCCCTCTGCTTCGATCTCCCTTCGATGTGCCTGAATGCGATCGACGGCTTCCTCGATATGGACCAGCGACCCCCGGTCGATCCGGTATTCGAACGGCACGATGCGCCCACCTCTTTCGGCGTAGTGCGCAAGGGCTTCGGAGAAGGTGTCGTCCGCATCGTAGAGCGCCGTATCCGGGGGGACGACCACGACGGTGATCGTTTCCAGGAATGTGCTCAGGCGTCGTCGAGCTGCCTCGCGGTCAGGGCGGAGCAGTACGTCCTCTGACAGGAAATCGAGGGGACCCGACGAAAGCCCGAGGGCGTCGAGGTTGCCCTCGATGATGCGACGGAATCGCTCACTGCGGCAGATGACGCCTACTGCGGCGTCATGAGGAATCCGGGCCATCTCCACCACCGTCCGCTGACTGGGGGAGACCGCTACGGGGAGGATCCGATCGGTGAGTCGGGGAAACAGACGACGCAGTTCAGAATCGTGTGAAGTCGTCGTAAGGAGAAGGTCGAAGGAGTCGAGACTCTCGGTTTCAGGCGCGGAGGCACGCAGGTCATCCAGAAGTCGCGGTATGAAGCCTATCGATGGATGGTCCTTGAACTGGCTTTCGAAGATGGAGAGGGCTTCCGGGTTGCAGTCGATGCCGACGATCCTTACCGGGTCATCCGGAGAAGCAGGGGAAGTCGACCGCAAGCGGGCGGGTGCAAACGCCGAGACATAGGTTCCGCTTCCGTGGACGGATGTGACGACACCTAGTCGGAACAGTTCGGCAAACGCTTTCTGGACGGTGCCACGGGCGACACCCAGCTCCTCGGAGAGCTCCCTCTCGCTTGGCAATCGCGCTCCGGAGACCAGCGAACCGTCGCGGATACGCAATAGGACCGTATGCACCAACTGACGGTACACCGGCTGGTCCAGGGTCCGGTCGAAGTTCAGCGAAGGAATCAAGTGCAGGCCTCCTTAGCTTCGATGTGGTATATACCTCTACCATAAGTGGATTACACCTCTCTGTCAACCCCGTACCGCGAAGCCTCTAGAGCGAGTCGAAAGACGTACAGTGGTTCCTGCCACTGTGGCAGTCTTTCGCTGCTACTCGCTCTTGAGGCTTACGGTGCAACCCCGTACCGCGAAGCCTCTAGAGCGAGTCGAAAGACGTACAGTGGTTCCTG
>CAZOHH010000026.1:0-25505 GCA_964579735.1 uncultured Oscillospiraceae bacterium
GCTTCCTGGCCGGAGGCGCAGCCGGCGGACCAGACGCGGATCTCGCCGCCTTCCGGTTTCCGGCATATCAGGTCGGGAAGGACGATGCGCTCCAGCACGGCGAAGGCCAGCGGATCGCGGAAGAATCGGGAATAGGAGATTCGGAGCGCGTCTCGGAGCCTCGAGGCTTCCTCCGGGTCCGCCTTCATGCTCTCCAGGTACTCGGACGCGCTGCGAAGTCCGAGGGCGATGACGCGCCGTTTTATGGTATCGCTCAGAAAGGAGGCGTCGTAGACCGACACATCCATCCCATAGGAATCAAGAATAAGGGTCGCTGTTCGGACCTTCGATTCGTCCATGGAACTCCTGTTTGGGTACCCTGCGCCGCACAATGAAAGCGACGATTCTCAACTGAGGAGTACCAACGCATCATATTCCTTGTGGGCAGGAAACTCAAATCGGAGTCCGAAGGGGTCTATTCTGCTTTCACCATCTCCATGACCGTGCGTTCCCACTCGAAGAGGTTCTCCGGGCGGCGGGCGCAGGTGCTGATGTCCTTGAGGACGATGTCGACCGAGCAGTCGTTGCGGCGGCAGGCGTCGAGGATGCGGCCGATTTCGGTGCGCAGTGCGTCCTTGTCGAGGACGGGCACCGCGACGGCGGCCGGGTTGGGCTTCGAGGCGACGACGTATTTCCGGCCGATGGCTTCGGCGGCGACGTCGACGTTCGCCCAGGGCGTGACGCCGATCTTGCGCAGGTTGGGGATGCGGGAGACGATGTCGATCTTGCGGTCCAGGGGCTCGCAGCAGCCGTAGTAGGCCAGGCCGCACTGGCCGATGGTCTCGAGCATGTACTGGATGTCGAACTCGTCGTGCATGGCGTTGCCTACGGAGGCGAAGATCTGCGCCGTGCCGCGGCCCCAGATGTCCTTGCGGGTGACGTGCGTGCCGTCGAAGCCGGGACCGGGCAGGTCCGAGACGCGGGCGGCGGTGCAGTGCAGCAGGTAGGGGTCGCAGTCGAGGAGGTCGAGCGCCTCGTACTGGTCGAGCTCCGACTTCCGGAAGTCGGTCAGGCGGCGGACGAGGGAGTGGGAGAACTCGGGTCGGTCGGCGAGGTCGAGCAGCAGGTCGGTCACCCCGCGGTAGCGCGCGATATTGTCCCAGGTCACGACGCCGAACATGTCGATGCCGGTGATGCGCACGGGTACGAGGTCTCCGAGGATGTCGCCGACGAGTTGGTATCGGCGCAAGGTCTCGGCGCGGTCGTAGGTCACGACGGGTGGAAGCAGGCGGGCGACGTCGTCCTCGGTCTCGAGGTGGTCGATGTAGCGGTGCGCGACGATATGGTTCGCGTCGTCGGTGGCGAGGATCTCCTCCTCGAAGTTCACGCCGATGCTGGAGGTGCGGACGACCTTGTAGACGGGCACGTAGGGGCGCAGGACCTGGTCGGCGGGCATGTGCCGCTGGAGGAACAGCGCCCGGCGGAGACCGCATTCGACCTCTCGCAGATAGGGGTCGGCGCAGCGCAGGTCGAGCTCGTCGGGGTGCCCCATCTCGTTCCAGGGCAGCTCGTCGATCAGGACGACGGGGCGGACCATCTTCAGGTCGTTGACGGCCTTGTGGAGCCGCAGGGTCTCGCGGTTGTGGTCCGCCTCGGCGAGACGGGCATAGGCGAAGGCGAGGGGGCGAAGAATCCGTGCGTCGGCGTTCATAGCGGCACCGTCCCGTTCTCGTGGGCGATCAGGGCCCAGGTGGCGTCGATCAGGTTGGAGAACCGCTCGTCGGCGAGGATGCCGATGCGGAAGCTCTGCCGCGGCGAGTTGACGTCTTCCCCGCTGACCTCGAACATGCCGTAGTGGCGGCATAGGGCGCGCAGCCGGTCGAGCTGTTCGGGGGTGTTGCGGGTAGGCATGTAGGTGACGGCGCGGATGCCGTTCTCGGCGAGGACGTCGAAGAGTTCGTCGAGGTGCGCGTCCTCGAAGGGCTGGGGGGCTTTGTCTCCAGTGACGGAGGCCTTGACGTCGCCGAGGTAGGCGTAGCAGAGGATCGCGCCGACATGGTCCGCGAAGGTGGCGAGGTCGAGCAGCAGCGGGCACTCGTCGGTGGCGGGCAGATAGATCTTCGGGACGAAGGAGGCCTTGAGGACGTTCAAAACGTCGAATTCGTAGAAGGCGTAGGACGTGTCGGACAGCTGCTTTCGCTGTCCGTCGGTCAGGGCGATGCCGAGGGCGCGGAAGTGCTCGACGAGGGGCTCGCCGCGGCCGAATCGGGCGGTCAGCGCGCGGGCGAGGGCGAGGCACAGGTGCCGCTCGGTGACGGTTCCGCCCACTGCCGCGAGGGAGAGAGGCAGGACGTCGCGGTCGAAGTCGAGGGAGATTCCGTCGGCGGCCAGCAGTGCGTTGATCCGGTCGACCATGGCGCGGTTGCGGACGTTGCGCCGTGCGCGCAAGGGGGCGAAGAAGGCCTGCACCTCGGGGATCCTGGCGTGGGGGACGCCATGGAGGGCCATGTAGCTGCAGCCGATCTGGTCGGGGTTGTTGGTCCGTCTCTTCTCGAAGGGCGTGCCGGCCATGGAGACGCGGGCCTCGATGCCGACCGTGGTGGGGATGCCGACGAGGGCGCCGGCCTGGACGAACTCGAGGGCGCCGGCGATGCTGTCGTGGTCGACGATCCCGGCGGTGCAAAGCCCCTCGGCGCGCGCGGCGTAGACGGCGGCCGTGGGCGAGTAGGGCGAGAACGAGTAGGTGGTATGGATGTGGTTGTTGACCATCCTCGGGTCGGCGGGCGGGAATTCCGTCGTGCGGAGGACGTCCGCGAGCGCGGAGAGCCGCTCCGGTGCGGTCGGGGCGTTGAGCCGGTCCAGGATTCCGATGTCGATCATGTCTTCTCTTCCCTCATGTGCATCTTCTCCACCCTAGCTCAGCATGACCTGGCCGCCCGTGACGGGGATGGCCTGGCCGGTCTCGTAGGTCTGTTCGACGGCATAGAGGATGGCCTTCGCGACGTCGGACGGCAGGCAGCCGCGACCGAGGGGGACCTGGGCCTCGTAGTGGCGCCGCACGTCCTCGACGTTCTTCGCGCCGGGCACCTTGCCGGCCTTGAGGTACTGGACGAACAGGCCGCGCTCCGGGTCGGTCCACAGCGGACCCTCGAGGAAGTTGCCGGGGCAGACCGCGTTGACCTTGATGCGATAGGGCGCGAGTTCCAGGGCGAAGCTCTGCACGAGGCCGATGCCGCCGAACTTGCTTCCGGCGTAGGCGTAGTTCATCCGGCTTCCGACGAGTCCGGACTTGGAGTTGACCTCGACCACGTCGCCGGTCCAGGATGGGTCGGCGGCGGCCTGCGCCTTCATGATGCGCGACACGTACTTCGTGCCGGTGAAGAAGGCGGTGTAGTTGACCGAGGTCACGAACTCGAAGTCCTTCTTCTCGAGCTCGTCGAGGGATCCGGCCTTGAGGACGCCGGCGTTGCTGATGAAAAGGTCGATGCCGCCGAAGTGCTCCACGGCGAAGCGGACCATCCCGGCCACGCTCTCCTCATCGGTCACGTCGACGCGCACCGAGGCCGCGCGCTCCCCGAGGTTCCCGGCCACCGTCGCGGCCAGCGGCTCGTTCAGGTCGGCGACGACGACGCAGGCGCCTTCCTTGTAGAGTTCTTCCGCGATTCCCTTGCCGAACCCCTGCGCGGCGCCGGTCACGAGGACCACCCTCCCGCCGAGACGGCCCGGAACGGCGAGCCGATCCTTGACGTGCGAAGCGGCATCGGTCTCCCATTTCGTCAGGTCGATCATGGCGTCACCTCCGTGTCCATGAGGCGGAGCAGCTTCGCATACGCGTCCTGCCACTCCTGCGTCGGGTGCGGTTCGTACTCGTGGGTCTCGAAGGAGCGCAGGACGACCTCGCGCACCTCGGCCAGGCCGGAGAGTTCGCCCAGCGCCACGGCCTGCATCAGCAGGTTCCCGGCGCAGGCGCCCTCGGTCGGGCCCGTGACGACGCGACGGCCCGTGGCATCCGCGGCGAATCGGTTGAGGATCTTCTGCTTGACGCCGCCGCCGACGATATGGAGCGTGTCGAGCTTGGCGCCCTTGATCCCCTCGAGGCGCTCGACGGCCCAACGGTACTTGACCGCGAGGCTTTCGAAGATGCAGCGGGCCACTTCGCCCACGCTGTCGGGGACGGGCTGCTTCGTGGCGCGGCAGTACTTGCGGATCTTTTCGGTCATATCGCCCGCGGCGAAGAAGGGGCCCCAATCCGGGTCGATCAGCGACCGGAAGGGTTCCGATGCCTCGGCGGCCTGCTCGATCTCGTCCCAGCTGAGCTTGTGCACCCCGGCGTTCCACTCGCGGCGGCACTCCTGCAGCGGCCAGAGGCCCATGATGTTCTTCAAGGGGCGGAACCCTCCCTGGACGGTGCCTTCGTTGGAGAAATTGCCCTCGTAGACCGCATCCGTGAGGACGGGTTCATCGGTCTCCACGCCGAACAGCGACCAGGTTCCTGAGGAGCAGAAGGCGAAGTTTCCGCGGCCGGGAATGGCGGCGACTGCGGAAGCGGTGTCGTGGGTGCCGACGGCGGCGAACGGCGTGCGGCCCAGGCCGAGCTCCTTCGCGACGGCAGCTGTGAGACGGCCTCTGAGCTGCCCGGCGCGGTCGATTTGCGTGAAGAGGCGCGCCGGCAGTCCAAGCTCCCGGATCGTCTCCCAGTCCCAGTCCTGTTTACTCGGGTTGTAGAGGTTGGTCGTCGTGGCGTTGGTGTACTCGGTCTTCTTCTCGCCGGTCAGGAGGTATCCCAGAAGGTCCGGCATCAGCAGCAGCGTGTGGGCGCGGGCGAGTTCCTCGTCGCCGTCGAGCTTGCGCCGATAGAGCTGGTAGACCGTGTTGAAGTTCATGGCGGCGATGCCGTCGCGGCCGAAGAGCCTCAACTTGGGCACCACGTCCCAGGTCGCATGCATCGCGGCGTCGGTGGAGGCGCGGTAGGCGCGTGGGGTGGAAAGGAGCCGGCCCTTCGCGTCGAGCAGTCCGTAGTCCACGCCCCAGGTGTCGATGCCGAACGAAGAGAGCGCCGTGCCGCCCTGGCCGCGGTAGGCGGAGAAGCCCGTCTTGAGGTGCCCGAGGATCAGGGCCGTATCCCAATGCGGGATGCCATCGACGTCGATGGGACCGTTCTCGAAGCGATGCAGTTCCTCTAGACCGAGCCGGTCGCCGTCGAAGCGGCCGAGCACGGCGCGTCCGTTGCTCGCACCGAGGTCGAAGGAGAGGAGTTCGAGATTCTGGTTGGCCATGTCGCGCCTCCGTGTGGATGGGTTCGGTCTGGCAGGTTTCGTGCCGGGGTGTCGGGTCCGGCATGTCGGGTGATGCTCTGATTGTACACGTTCAGAGGTCCTCGGAAACATGGACGAACGGATGCAAAGGATGAAGTTGGAAGCACGAGGACCGGTCCGTGGCAGGATATGCTCCTAGGTTACGCTCCCGGGGTGGAATGCGCATCCAAGGATGTGGGCGATAAATGCCACGATGTTGCGATGCGGCGGACCACGGAATACAATGCGGACAGAGGAGGGCGAACATCATGGAGCGGACGGTACGGAGTCTCTACGATGCGCGCCTCCTCGCGAGCGCCTTCCACCCCGTCATCGAGTCCTGGTACTACCGCGTCTGGGACGGCTTCGACATGACCCCCCACCGGCACCTGCGGACCGAGATCATGTACGTCGTCTCGGGCGAGTGCACGGTGCACCTCACCGACGAACAGGTGCGGATGCAGGAGGGCGGCTTCATCCTGGTCGACGCCGGCGTCCCGCACAGCCTCCACGTCCCCGCCGGCGCACCCTGCCGCATGATGAACCTGGAGTTCGTCTTCGAACCCGGCGCGGACCTGCTCTCCCCCTCCACCGCCGCGGCCGCGATGCCGGCTCTGCGCGCGTTCCTCTCCCCTCCCCGGCCCTTCCGCCTCCTGACGGATGCCGAGGACCTGCACATGAGGATCCGCACGCTGCTGGACGTGCTCGACGTCCGCGTGCCGGCCGGGACCGCCGAGCTCGAGCTGCAGTTCCTGGGCCTGCTGGTGTCCGCGGCCCGCCGCTTCGCGGAGGATGCTCCGTCCGGGGGTGCGTCGGCCGAGGGCACGGGACTCGTGCCGGTCCACGTGCGGCGCGCGCTGCTCTTCCTGCGCGAGAACTACGACCGCGACGTGGGGTTGCGGGAGACCGCGGAGGCCGTCGGGGTCTCGGCCGGTCACCTCGCCCGCGTGTTCCGCCAGAGCACCGGGGAATCCGTCGGCGAATGCCTCTCGCGGATCCGCATGGACCGCGCATGCCGGCTGCTCGCCGACAGCGACCACCCCGTCGGCACCATCGCCGGGATGGTCGGCTTCGACAGCCGCCACTACTTCAACGAATTCTTCCGCGCACACGGCGGCGTGGCTCCAGGCGCCTACCGCGCCAGAGTGCGCAACCGTGCGGGCGGACCGGACGCGGACCCGCTCGCGTCGCATTTCTAGCAGGTTCGATATCACGATTCCTTACATTCCCGCCGCTTCCGTGCGCAGGGAGGGCAACGCATCGGCGTCGACAGTGATACGATGTGGTCAGGCGGCCAAGCCGCCGGAAAGAGGCGTGCGCATGGGATTCAAGATCGCATTCATCGGCGCCGGCAGCATCGGCTTCACCCGCGGGTTGCTCGGCGACCTGCTGACGGTTCCGGAGTTCCGGAATCTCTCCGTCGCCTTCACCGACATCGACGCGCACAACCTCGAGATGGTCCGAGGACTCTGCCAGCGCGACATCGACGCGAACGGGCTCGATATCCGCATCGAGGCGACGACGGACCGCCGCGCGGCCGTCAAGGGCGCGAAGTATGTGTTCAACATGGTCCGCGTGGGCGGGCTCGAGGCCTTCGCCACCGACATCGACATCCCCCTGCGCTACGGCGTGGACCAGTGCGTCGGCGACACCCTTTGCGCGGGCGGAATCTTCTACGGCCAGCGCGGCGTCGCGGCCGTGCTCGATTTCTGCAAGGATATCCGCGAGGTCGCCTTGCCGGGGTGCCTGCTTCTCAACTACTCCAACCCGAACGCGATGCTGACCTGGGCGTGCAACCATTTCGGCGGCGTCCCCACGATCGGACTGTGTCACGGCGTAATCCACGGCGGCCACCAGATCGAGGAGGTCCTCGGAATCCCGAAGGGCGAGCTCGACTATATCTGCGCGGGCATCAACCACCAGACCTGGTACGTCTCGCTGAAGCACAAGGGCGTCGACGTCTCCGCCGGACTTCTGGCCGCCTTCGAAGCGCACCCCACGTACCGCAGGACCGAGAAGGTGCGGATCGACATGCTGCGCCGATTCGGCTACTACTCGACGGAGTCCAACGGGCACCTGTCCGAGTACGTCGCCTGGTATCGGAAACGCCCGGAGGCCCTGCTCGACTGGATCGACACGGAGTCCTCGTGGATCGACGGCGAGACCGGCGGCTACCTGCGCGTCTGCACCGAGGGCCGCACCTGGTTCGAGACCGACTATCCGAACTGGGTGAAGGAACCGCCGCGCGAGTTCACGCCGGAGAAGCGCGGGCACGAGCACGGCACGTATATCATCGAAAGCCTCGAGACCGGGCGCCCCTACCGCGGGCACTTCAACGTGGTCAACCAGGGGTGCATCACGAACCTGCCCGACGACTGCATCGTCGAGGTCCCCTGCTACGTCGATGGAAACGGGATCGCCGTGCCGCGCGTGGGGGATCTGCCGACCGCCTGCGCCGCCATCTGCGCGCAGAGCGTCTGGGTCCAGCGCCTGTCCGTCGAGGCGGCGGTCGCGGGCGATGACAGGCTGCTGCGCCAGGCCCTGATGCTCGACCCCCTGACCGGCGCGGTGTGCACGCCGCCGGAGATCTGGCAGATGTGCGACGAGATGCTGGTCGCCGGAGAGCGCTGGCTTCCGCAGTACGCGGAGCCCATCGCCGCCGCGAAGGCGCGCCTGGCGGAAGGTCTTGCGATTCCGGTGCGCGAAGGGTACCGTGGGGCCGCGAGGCTCCATACGAAGACCGTCGAGGAACTGGCCGAGAACGCCGTGAAGGCGCGGGCCATGGCGGGAGCCGCCGCGAAGGAGAACGTGAAATGATTGCAAAGGACCTATCCCGCGTCCGCGAACTGGCGAAGCGCCAGCTCGAGCTGTCGAAGAGCGAGCGAAACCTGCAGCTCTACAAGGACTGGGAGCTGCACGGCAAGGTGGACGGCACCGGCCGCCCGATGCTGACCGTCGAGCTGGGGACGTTCTGGGGCGACATCATCCCGCCGCAGCAGATCTGCGAATCGCCCGAGGGGCGCAACCTCGAAGGCAGGCTTCTGGGGAATCTGGCGAACTTCGAGTTGTTCCACGACGACACGCCCATGCGTGGGTATCTCGGGGTGAGCCACTCCTACGGGATGACCCCGTTCGGCCTCTCCGTGATCCGCGAGGAGAGCGGCGGGCTCGGCCACCACTTCGTCTCCCAGTTCGAGGACCTGGCGGCGGACTTCGGCAAGCTCGGCCCGTCCGTCCTGAACAAGCGCGTCGGGGATGCGGATCGGCAAGCCGCCTTCCTGGAGGACTCCGTGGGGGATATCCTCCCTATCCGGCGTACGGGCCAGCACTTCTATTTCAGCCCGATGGGAGATGTCACGCGCCTCATGGGCATGCAGAACATGTTCATCGCCATGTGCGACGAGCCCGAGCTGTTCCACAGGATGATGGAGATGTACACGAAGGACGCGATGGCCCTCATGGATGCGGAAGAAGCGGACGGGATCCTGCTCCCGACCACGGGAGACATGCCCCTGACGCAGGGCACGTTCTGCTTCAACGACGACCTTCCCTCGACGGGCACGGCGATGAAGATGGGTCAGATCTGGGGCTATCTCGACTCCCAGGAGACCTCCGGGGTCTCGCCCGAAATGTACCATGAATTCGTATACCCCTATTACAAGCGCATCTCGGAGCGGTACGGCCTATTGTCGTATGGATGCTGCGAGGGCGTGGACCCCGTCTGGGAGAAGAGCGTGAGCCAGTTCAAGAACCTGCGCAAGGTCTCCATTTCGCCGTGGTGCGACGAGGAGTACATGGGCGCGGCGCTGCAGAAACGCAAGGTGGTCTTCCTGCGCAAGCCGAGCCCGAACTACATCGGCGTCGACCGCTATCTGGACGAGGATGCCGTGCGCGCGGCCATGACGAAGACCGTGGCGGCGGCGAAGGGGTTGACGCTGGAGTTCTCGCAGCGGGACGTCTATACGGTCCACAGCGATATCGGCAAGGTCCGGCGCTACGTCGAACTGATCCGTGAAGCCTGCGAAGGCAAGAGGTAGATAGGAAGATGAACAGCATGAAGAAGTACACGTTCCGGTTCCTCGTCGGAAGCCAGGACCTCTATGGCGCGGATGTGCTGCGCACGGTCGACGAGCACGCGCAAGCCATGGTCGCAGGCTTCAACGCCGACCCCACGATCCCCTGCACGGTGGTATTCCAGCCCGTCGTCCGCAATTCGGACGAGATCTCCGCCGCGATCCAGGCGGCGAACCACGACCCGGACTGCGCCGGCGTGATCACCTGGATGCATACCTTCTCTCCGTCCAAGATGTGGATCCGCGGCCTTTCGTTGCTGCAGAAACCGCTGCTTCACGTGAGCACGCAGTTCAACCGCGACATCCCCTGGGACCGGATCGACATGGACTTCATGAACCTGAACCAGTCCGCCCACGGAGACAGGGAGCACGGCTTCATCCTGACCCGCATGCGCCTGCCGCAGAAGGCCGTCGCCGGCCATTGGGAGGACGCGGGGCTGCGCCGCAGGATCGGCGGCTGGATGCGCGCGGCGGTCGGCGCGTTCGAGGGCCGGCGCCTGCGCGTGCTGCGCATCAGCGACAACATGCGCGAGGTGGCGGTGACCGAAGGTGACAAGGTCGAGGCCCACATCAAGTTCGGCTGGTCCGTCGACCACTACGGCGTGGAGGACGTGATCGCCGAGGTCGAGAAGGTGACGGAGAAGGAAATCGACGCGCAGATGCGCGAGTACGAGGCGCTCTACTCCGTCGCGACGGAGGACCTGTCCGCCGTCCGCTACCAGGCCCGCGTGGAGGTCGCCCTGAAGCGCTTCCTCGAGGATGGGGGATTCGGCGCGTTCCACACCAACTTCCAGGACCTGCAGCAGCTGAAGCAGCTCCCCGGCCTCGCCGCGCAGGACCTGATGCGCCTGGGATACGGCTTCGCCGGAGAGGGCGACTGGAAGACGGCCGCCATGGTCCGGCTGCTGAAGCTCATGGGCGCCGACCTGGCCGGCGGCTCGTCGTTCATGGAGGACTACACCTACCATTTCGAACCGGGCAACGAGATGGTGCTCGGAGCCCACATGCTCGAGATCTGCCCCAGCATCGCGGCGGAACAGCCTCGGATCCGCGTCGTGCCGCTGGGAATCGGTGGGCGCGAGCCGCCGGCCCGCCTGACCTTCAAGGCCGCCGCGGGGCGCGCCGTGCTCGTGTCCCTGATCGACCTGGGCGAGCGTTTCCGCCTGATCGTGAACGAGGTGGAATGCGTGGCGCAGGCGCACGACATGCCGAAGCTGCCCGTGGCCGCCGTGCTGTGGAAGCCGCTGCCGGACCTTTCGACCGCGACCGAAGCGTGGATGTACGCCGGCGGGGCGCACCACTCCGTGCTGAGCTACGCCGTGACGGTCGAGGACCTGCGGGACTACGCCGAAATCGTCGGCATCGAGTTCGTCCATATCGGCGCGCACACCGACGTGCGGGCCCTGCGCCGCGAGCTCGCGGTCGATGACCTGATCTGGAAACTGAGGTAGGCGGGATCTGGAGAAGACCCGCAAAGTGCACGGAGGATTCACCATGGGCAGTAAATACGCACTCGGCATCGATTACGGCTCCCTTTCCGGACGCGCTCTCCTGGTGGACGTCGCCGACGGGCGCGAGGTCGCGACCGCGGTCCACGAGTACAAGCACGGATTCATAGAGGACCGCCTTCCCGCGACCGGCGAGAAGCTTCCGCCGGACTGGACGCTGCAGGACCCGCAGGACTATCTCGACGTGCTGGGCGCCGTCGTGCCCGCGGTGCTCGCGGAATCGGGCGTCTCCCCCGCCGACGTGATCGGCATCGGCGTCGACTTCACGGCCTGCACGCTGCTGCCGGTGAAGGCCGACGGGACGCCGCTGTGCTTCCTGCCGGAGTACCGTGGAGAGAAGCATGCCTACGTGAAGAAGTGGAAGCACCACGCGGCGCAGGATGAGGCGACGAAGCTGAACACCATCGCCCGCGCGCTTGGCGAGGACTTCCTCGAGCGATACGGCGGCAAGATCTCGTCGGAGTGGGAACTGCCCAAGATCTGGCAGGTCCTCGACGAAGCGCCTGCGGTGTACGCGGCGGCCGACCGCTTCATGGAGGCAGCGGACTGGCTCGTGATGCAGCTGACGGGCAACTACACGCGCAACAGCTGCACGGCCGGGTACAAGGGCCTGTGGAGCAAACGCGACGGATACCCTTCGGACGCGTTCTTCAAAGCGTTGGATCCGAGACTCGAGCACGTCGTGGACGAGAAGTTCGGACGCAAGGTGGACGCGATCGGCTCGAAGGCCGGCGAACTCACCGCCGGGATGGCCCGGTTCATGGGACTGCTTCCCGGGACCGCCGTGGCCATAGGCAACGTGGACGCGCACGTGGCGCTTCCCGGAGTCGGCATCACGGGACCGGGCAAGATGCTCATGATCGTCGGGACGTCGACCTGCGACATCCTGCTGGGCACCGAGGAGGTCCACGTGCCGGGCATCTGCGGCGTGGTCGAGGATGGCGTGCTGCCGGGGTTCCTCGGCTACGAGAGCGGCCAGAGCTGCGTGGGCGACCATTTCGACTGGTTCGTGAAGACCTGCGTGCCGGAAGGGTACGCGGTCGAGGCGCGCGAACGCGGGATCAGCCTGCACAAGCTTCTTCGCGAGAAGGCGCAGGCGCAGAAGCCGGGCGAATCGGGGCTGCTGGCCCTGGACTGGTGGAACGGGAACCGCTCGGTGCTGGTCGACGTGGACCTGACCGGGATGATGCTCGGGATGACCCTTTCGACCCGGCCCGAGGAGATCTATCGGGCGCTGATCGAGGCGACGGCGTACGGCAAGCGCGAGATCATCGAGAACTTCGAGTCGAACGGGGTGCCGATAGGCGAACTCTTCGCCTGCGGCGGCATCGCCTCCAAGGACCCCTTCATGATGCAGGTCTACGCCGACGTGACGAAGCGCGAGATCCGGATTTCGGCGAGCGCGCAGACCGTGGCGCTGGGGTCCGCGATGTTCGGCGCCGTGGCGGCCGGCAAGGCGCGCGGCGGGTACGACAGCATCTTCGATGCGGCGAAGGTCATGCCGCGCCTGAAGGACGAGGTGTTCGTCCCTGATCCGGCGGCGTCGGCCGTCTACGACAAGTTGTTCGCGGAGTACCGGATCCTGCACGACTACTTCGGCCGCGGGGAGAACGATGTGATGAAGCGGTTGAAGGACTTGAAAGCCAAGACGCGCGGATTCTGAACCTGAACGGGGGAAGCTGCATGGAAAGACTGATCCAGGATGTCTGGAAGGCGAATCTCGACCTGCCGAGGCACGGTCTCGTGGTCTTCACCTGGGGCAACGCGAGCGGAATCGACCGCGAACGCGGCCTCGTCGTCATCAAGCCGAGCGGCGTCCCCTATGAGGAACTGAGGCCCGAACACCTGGTCGTGGTCGACCTGACGGGCAAGGTGGTCCAGGGCTCGCGGCACCCCAGCAGCGATACGCCGACCCACCTCGCGCTGTACCGCGCCTTCCCGGAGATCGGCGGCATCGTGCACACGCACTCCCGCTGGGCCACGAGCTGGGCGCAGGCGGGTCTGGACCTGCCTGCCTTCGGCACGACCCACGCCGACCACTTCCACGGCGACGTGCCCTGCACGCGGCCATTGACGGCGGCGGAGATCCAGGGCGAATACGAGGCGGACACGGGGGCCGTGATCATCGAGACCTTCCAGCGGCGAGGACTCGACCCGACGGCCGTGCCGGCTGTGCTGGTCTCGGGTCACGGGCCGTTCACGTGGGGGAAGGACGCCGGAGACGCGGTGCACAACGCCGTGGCGCTCGAGGAGTGCGCGCAGATGGGAATCCACACGCGGCTGCTGAACCCGGCGCAGGGCGCGATTCCACAGGCGCTGCTCGACAAGCACTACCTTCGGAAGCATGGCAAGGACGCATACTACGGCCAGCGCTGAGGCGCGGCCAGCCGGTCGAGCCGATTCAAGAAGACGCGAAGAAGCCCGGGGGAATCGTTTCCACCCGGGCTTCTTCCTTGGATCCGTCAGACCGCTCGACCTTACTTGCCGAGGGACTTGCGGTACTTCTCGCTCTCCCAGTTGGCTATGAACCGCTGCGCCGACTCGCCCATCCCGGACAGGGTGTAGCCGCAGCGCTTCGCGTTCTCGGCGATGAAGAGCACGGCCGTCAGGGTCTCCTCGACGGTGCGGGCGCTGGCTTCGGGCATCCGGTAGAGCACGACGCCGGTCTTCGGGTCCGCGCGGCAGGAACCCGCTTCCGGACGGCCGGGGCCGACATCGAAGGTGCCCACGAGGAAGACCATCTGGTCGGGATACAGGGGTTGTTCCAGGAAGAACGCCCGGTCGTAGCGGCCGGACTTGAGGGCGTCGCGGAGATAGGGGGTGTGGCCGGAGAAGACGCCGTCCTCGACCGCGCGCAGGGCGACCGTGGGGAAGGAGTGGCCGGTCAGGCCGAAGGCCGTAGCGACCCTCGCGTTGACGTCGGCGTGGATGCGCTCGCAGAGGGAGGGATCGTCGTGGTGGACGATCAGACCGTGGTTCTGCAGGAACAGCACGGCCGGGCGGATGCCGGTCGCGAGCTCGACGCGGGCGATCTCGTCGCGGATGCGGAACGTCAGGCGCGCGCCGGGATCGGTGTAGGGGACCCAGCCCCAGCTGTAGGCCGCATCCGCGAGGGCTCCGGCGAGAATCCCCTGACCCTGTTCGGTGCAGGCCGCGAGGTTGGCGTATACGCTGTGGGTGTGGGCCACGAAGTGGTCGAGCAGCGAGTGGAAGCCCGCCTCGACCGAGGGGCGGAGCGGAGCGAGGCCATCGATGGCGACGCCCTGGGCCTTGACGAAATCCGAGCCGGCCTTCTCGACGTCTTCGAAGTCGGACTCCTCGTGCTCCTCGAAGAAGCGCCGGATCTCGCGCCCGTCGAGGACGGCGTAGGCCGCGTCCGAACGCAGGTCGGACAGGCGGTATCCGGAGGCTTTGATGGCCATGAGGCCTTCGCCGAACTTGACGGAGGTGTTCCCACCGCCGCCCTGGACATAGTCGGCGCGGCCGCCGAGCGAGCGGGACAGCTTCACGTAGGACGCGAGGGTCGCGCCATGGTTCTTGAGGAGCGCCACGCGGTTCATCGGGTGGACAACACGTCGCGCGCATAGCGCTGGACGGCCTCCACATAGTTCACGGGCACGCCGCGCGTCAGGCAGTAGTGGTCCCAGACCGCGCCGACGGGAAGCGTCTTGCGCTCCTCGAGAAGTTCGAGGCGAAGGGTGTGGTCCCCGGCAAGCTCCGCCTGGCGGATGGCGTCGGAGGGGGCGAGGGCGGCGGACAGCAGCGCCTTGCGCGCATTGCGCAGGCCGACGGCCCAGGCCGCGACGCGGTCGATGGAGGCGTCGAAATAGTCGAGGCCGATGAAGACGCGGCTCTCGAGTCGATTCCAGAGGATCTCGTCCATGATGCGCTGCAGCTCGTCGTCGAGGGTGACGACATGGTCGCTGTCCCAGCGGACGCCCCGGCTGACGTGCAGGAGGACGCGGTCCACGAAGGAAAGCGTCGCGGTGAGCTTGGCGCTGACGGTCTCCGTGGGGTGGAAGTGGCCGGAATCGAGGCAATAGAGCTTCTTGCGGGAGATGGCGTATCCGAGCGAGTACTCGTGGCTCGCGACGGTGTAGCTCTCGAGGCCGACGCCGAACAACTTGCTTTCGATCGCGCAGGGGACGAGGGCCGGGTCGACCTTGGTCGCGAAGATCTCGTCGAGGGAGTGGGTCATGAGTTCGCGGTGCGCGACGGTGTCGACGCAGGTATCCTTGTATCCGTCCGGCATCCAGAAATTGACGACGCAGGGCTTTCCGGTGCGCTTGGCGAAGCCTTCGGCGATTTCGAGGCAGCGCTTGCCGTGTTCGATCCAGAAACGGCGGACGGCCGGGTCGAAGCTCGACAGCGAGAAGTCGCCGTCCATCTTCGCGTGAGAGAAGTACGTGGGGTTGAAGTCGAGGCCGATGCCGCGTCCGGCGGCCCAGGCCGCCCAGTTCTCGAAGTCCGCGATCGTGTATCCGTCGCGGTCGACGTCGGGACGGGACTTCTCGGCGTAGCTGGCGTGCAGGTTGAGCTTGGTCGCGCCGGGCACGAGTCCCATAGCCATCTCGATGTCGCTGCGGAGTTCGCCCGGGGTGCGCGCCCGACCGGGGTAGTTGCCGGTGGTCGCGATGCCGCCGGTCAGCGTTCGGGAGCCGTCGAATCCGACGACGTCGTCGCCCTGCCAGCAGTGCATGGAGACGGGAATCGCGTCGACTCGCGCGATCGCGGCCTCCACGTCGACGCCGAGCGCGGCGTAGCGCTCCTTCGCATACTCGAATCCCTTCCGGATGGTCGTGTCGTTCATGGGTCCACCTCGCCTTTCGTGCGGGAATAGTCGTATCTTGCCACCATTCGTCGAAGAATCGGGGGGATTGTCGCGTCGCACGCGTTGCGGCGACGGCGGGATGCTGATACTCTCTATTATAGTCGTTGCATTCGCCATGGCATCCAATTATCGAGTCGATTTATGCCACGATGTTGTGGTCCGGAGGTCTACGGGTGAAGCTCCAATACATGATCGACATGGACAAGGAGTCCGTCTGGCGGGCGGTCTCGGCGGAGCGGGGGGCGAAGGTCAGTCTGCCCTATGTCCAGGAACTCGGGGACTTCATGGCCCACGGGAAATACTATACCACGCGGGAGGGGCTTCCCTCCTATCTGATCAAGATCACTCTCGCCGGGGAAGGTTTCCTCGAATACGAGGGTCAGGCCTGTCGGCTCCCCGTCGGCCACTTCTTCTGGATCGACTGCCGGAAACCCCAGGCCTATCGGACCTTCTCCGCGGATGGCGATTGGCGTGTGCTCTGGGTGCACTTCCACGGCGTCGGCTGCGCCTACGCGTATGAGCGCTTCCTTTCGGCGGGCGGCGGACGAAACGACGGAGTCCTGCCTCCGGACAGTGCGGCGGTGGACGCCGTCCGCGCGCTGCTGGACCTGTATGGCGGCGAGACCCGCGGACTCGATGCCGACGTGCGCGCCGCGTCGCTGCTTTCGACCGCGATGGCGGAGTGCATCGCCGCGGCGTCGCGGAAGAGCGACAGCGCGGCTTCCGCCGCCGTGCGGGAGGCGCGGGACTACCTGGTACTCCATTTTGCCGAGCCCGTGACCCTGGACGATCTCGCGAAGCGGCTTTCTCTGAGCAAGTACCACCTGCAGAAGCTGTTCAAGCGTCAGATGGGCCGCACCCCGTACGAGTACCTGACCGACCTCCGGCTCGACCACGCCAAGGAGCTGCTGCGCGCCACGGACCAGCCGGTCGGACGGGTGGCCGAGGACGTGGGACTCGAGAACGTCAGCTACTTCATCAAGCGTTTCAGGCTTCAGGAAGGTGTCACGCCGGCGGTCTACCGCAAGCGCTGGCAGGCGGGGTGAGAGGGATGGCGATGAACATCGAAACCGTATATGCAGGTATCTGCCACCTGGGCGAGTGCCCGATGTGGTACCCCCGGAGCGGGAAGCTCATCTGGACGGACGTCCTCGGCGCCCGACTCTGGGTGTACGACCCTGCGAACGGGCGCAGCGAGGTCTTCCTCGATACGGCTGGCCGAGTCAGCGGCTTCGCGTTCACGCGCGACGGCGGTCTGGTCCTGTTCTCCAGCGAAGGGGTCCTGCGCGTGGCGCTCGACGAGGACGGCCGTCCCGTTGGCCGACCCGAGCCGCTTCTGCCCTTCGCCTTCGCCCCTGGCGAGAGGTTCAACGACGTGACCGTCGACCCTTCTGGCCGGATCTTCGCCGGCACGCTGTACGACGGGCACAAGCCGGAGGGCGTGCTGTACCGGTTCGAGCGCGGCCGTGAGCCGGTGCCGGTGCTGCATGGGCTGGGGTGCACCAATGGGATGACCTTCTCGCTCGACGAACGCACGTTCTACCACACGGACAGCCGGACGCGGCGAATCACGCAGTACGACTACGACCGGTCGACTGGTGAAATCTCGAATCCGCGCCCCTTCTTCGAGGCGCCGGAGGAACTCGGCGTGCCCGACGGCATCACGCTGGACGCGGAGGGCTTCGTCTGGGTGGCCATGTGGGGCGGGTCCTGCGTCCTGCGCCTCGACGGCGAGGGGCGGGTCGTGCGGCGAATCGACGTGCCGGCGAAACAGCCGTCGAGCGTCATGTTCGGCGGCGAACGGCTCGACGAACTGTACGTCACCTCGGCCTGCGAGGGCGGCGACGACATCGAGACGGGGATGAATCGCGACGGTTCGTTCCTCGGAGGGCCGCTGTACCGGGTGCGCCCGGGAGTGATGGGTCGGTTGGAGTTTCTGGCGGATTTTCCGGCGGGCATGGCGGCTCAGCCGGTCGAAGGACAGGAAAGCGAAAGGGGTACGAGATGAAGATAGGGGTCATGGTGGATTCTTTCCGAGTCGGTCTGGATAAAGGAATCGCGAAGGCGGCCGCGATGGGAGCGCAGGGGCTGCAGATCTACGCGGTGAGCGGGGAGATTTCCCCGGAGAACCTGACACCGTCCCGGATCCGGGAGATCCGGCGCAAACTGGGCGACAACGGCCTGGTCGTCTCGGCCCTGTGCGGCGACCTCGGAGGGCATGGATTCGCTCGCCTCGAAGAAAACGCGTGGCGCGTCGAGAAGTCCCAGCGGATCATGGATCTGGCGCTCGAACTGGGGACCACCGTCGTGACCACCCACATCGGCGTCGTGCCGAGCGACCCGGCGCATCCCCGATGGAGCATCCTGCAGCGCGCCTGCGAGGCGGTCGGGACGTATGGCGACAAGGTCGGCGTCCGCTTCGCCATAGAGACCGGTCCCGAGCCGGCCGACGTGCTGCTCCGGTTCATCGAGAGCCTCGACACGCAGAGCGTGAAGGTCAATCTGGATCCAGCCAACCTGGTCATGGTGACCGGGACGGATCCGGTCGCCGCCGTGCACACCCTCGCGCGCCACATCGTCCATACCCACGCCAAGGATGGCGTCCGTCTCCGCGTGGTCGACGCGGAAGTCGTCTACGACGGATTCGCGGAGGGCACCGGAGCCGACTCCACATCCCTCGGAGAGCCGTTCCGCGAGGTGCCGCTGGGCGAGGGCAGCGTGGACTTCGGCGCCTATCTGAAGGCGCTGGAGGCGGTCGGCTACGACGGCTTCCTGACCATCGAGCGCGAGGTCGGAGACGATCCCGAGCAGGATATCCGCAAGGCCGTGGATTTCCTGAAGGACCACTTGAAGAAGCTGGCTCGAAGATAAGGGCAGCGCGTCACAGAGGTAGAGGCTCTATCCCAGCAGCGCCTTGAGCTCCTCTTCCCCTTCGACGACGCCGATCTCAACCCGGAATTCCCGCGACTCTCCGGGCTGCAGCATTTGCAGCTCGCCGCGGCGGCGTGCCTCGGCACGGCCTTGGACGGTCCATGTGCCCGGCTCCAGGCCGACGACGTATTCCTGCTCGCCCATCATCTTCCATTCGGTGAAATAGGGCAGGGTCTTCTTGTCGTAGCGCACGAAGGCGCCGACGCCCTTCGTCCCGAGCGTCGGGTTGAACAGGCACGCCGTGGCGTCGCCCTGCGCACCCGGCTGGAGGTCGAGGAAGAAGCACTGTTCGGCATAGCCGCGGGTCGGGGCCTGGAAGCGGTCGAAGTCGGAGACGCCAGCCTCGGCGGTCGCGTCGCGGGCCTGCACCTTGGCGGAGGAGGTGTGGAGGCGCGTGGCCGCGCCGACCAGCGGGAATCCGAAGTTGCAGTGGTAGAGGAGCATCAGGGGCTGCGCGGCATAGCCGAGATTCTCGACCCGGTCGTGGATAGAGAGACTCTTCGCGCCGAGGTGTGTCGAGATCTCGCGGGTCAGGACCATGTCCGCCCCGAAGACAGAGGCCTCGCGGACCTTGCCGCGGACCCGGACGACGAATTCGTCCCCTTCCCATTCCTGGTAGACGGAGACGTCTTCGGCGGGGAGGTTGGAGACGCGTCCGTGTAGACCCAGCGCCACGCCTTCGTCGACGTTCGAGGCACCGAAGTAGGTGAGACCGCAGGTCGTGACCAGGCCGGCGAAGAAGTTCTCGAGGAAGCCCTTGTTCGCATCCTCGGTGAAGAACTGCGGACCGACGACGCCGGGCTTCGCCATGTAGGCGAGCGGAAGTCCCTGGAATTCCGTCCAGGCGATATCCATCCCGCGGCTCGGGAGGATCGTGAAGGAGAGACCGGAACCGGTCTTCACGTCGACCGCCTCTACGCCCTTCGCCTTTCCGGAAGTCAGTTCATGGGCCTTGGCGCCCGCGAGCTGGGAGACGTCTCCCACATGCTTCATGAGTTCGTGCCGTGTGAATTCGCTGCCGTAGAGCCGTGCCATCCGCAATTCCTCCGATTCCATTTGAAAACCCCCGGAACCTTCCAGCGCCAGGGGTCTCCATGCAATGCTACTTCTTCTCCTCGACGACCGGCACGATGCTGACGATCGACGGCTTGGCCTTCGTGGTCTCGTTCTTCTTCTTCTTCGGTTTCTTGACTTCCTTGCGGATATCCTTCGAACCCATGGTGAAACCCTCCTTGCTCCTCGCGATACGATGTGCGGCTGTCCGACCGCGCCACAACCCCCTTGATTGTAATCCAAGGGACGCGAATGGTCGAGAGGCAAGGTGGCTAGGACATGGCGCGGCGCATCCGTTCCGTGTAGTACTGTACGTTCTCCCATTTCGCGTCGGGCGCGATGCGATGGTCGGGGCAGGGAATGAAGCCCCCTAGGTCCACGAGGCGGCGGAGCCGTTCGACTTCGGCGTCGATGGCGGCGTAGTCCTGCGAGAAGACGCGCTTGTCCATCCCGCCGATTCCCCGGACGGCCTTGCCATACTTCTTCCGCCAGGGCTCGAGGCTCGCGTTCCATGTGCCGACCTCGATGGGGAACATGGTGTTGATGCCGTTGTCCAGCCAGATCGGAATCAGCTGGTCGATCAATCCATCGCAGTCGAGGCTGATGATGTCGATGCCGTTGCCGCCCAGCAGGTCCGCGAACTTCCGGTACCAGGGGCCGACGCGCTCGCGGAACACCGTTGGGCTGACGAGCGGGCCGCTCTTGAAGCAGATGTCCTCCCAGAAGTGTCCGAAATCGAACTTCGCACCGGTCGCGAGCACGTCCTTCGCGACCTGCAGCTGCAGCGACGCATACGTGTCCAGGATCTCGATGAACAGGTCCTCGTCGTCGGCCTGCATGTAGCAGGTGCCTTCGAGTCCGGCCCAGTCGCGGAAGGTTCCGTACAGGCTTCCGCAGAATAGCCCGAGCGGCTGCGTCCGCTCCGAATCGTCGGCGAGGGCGGAGAAGGTCTTGCGGTTCACGCGCTTCTTCGAGGGCTGGAGGCGCGGAAGGAACTCCTTCTCCCAGCTGTCCCGGTCCTTCAAGGTGTGGTCGATCTGCGGGGGGATCGAGGGCGTGCCGGGCTTGTCCAGGGTGAGGGCGCCGACGGAGTTCCTGACCTTCCGGTAGCCGTACGGGAGCTCCTCGAGGACCTTCCACTCGAAGGGTGGCAGGAGGCCGCTCTTCCCGCCTACGGTGGAGTACCAGTTGAAGTCGAACCCAAGCCGGGCGCAGAGCTTCTTTTCGTTCGGGCTGCTGTCGTAGACCTTCCGGGCGTCCTCCGGCGTGATATGTCCCTGGTCGCGCCAGTGTTCGATGGTCTCGTCCCAGAATCCGAAATGGACGAGAGGGAGTCTCTCGTAGTCCTGATAGTGAAGAATGGCCATCGCATCTTCCCGTAGTCCCATGATTCCCTCCTGTGTGACATGACCCGCCAGTGTGCCGTATCCGCCGATTTGCGAACCGTTTGATTCGATTGTACAATCATCGGCGGGGAGTTCCGTTCCGAAATCTGATCGGATAATACGTAATTCCGCTCATCGGAAGGACCCTTTCACCCATACGGAGGCTCCATGCAGCTACGCAACTTCCACGACCCGTTGCCGGGAAGCATCTCGAAAGCCCATACCACGACCGCCGTCGACCTGCCCCTGGCCGCGCGCCTGGAGGGTTGCGGCCTCTTCCGCATGGGGGAGCGCTATTTCGTGGAGCGCGAAGGCCTGGACAATGCGCTGCTGATCCTCACGACCCGCGGCCGCGGGGTCGTCGAGTCCGTCTGCGCCGACGGCCGCCGGTCGACCTTCGAAGCCCCACCGGGCACGGCCTTCCTTCTCGACTGCCGCCGGAAGCACCGCTATGCCACCGCGCAGGGCGCGGAAAGAACCTGGGAGTTCCTCTGGGTCCACTTCCGCGGCGAATACGTGCAGCCATTGGTCGACCGGGTCGCCGGTGAAGGATTCGTCCTGTCGGCAGCGGAGCGGGGCCTCCTGGAGCGCCGTATGACCGAGGCGCTCGACCTTGCAGGACGTATCTCCCGCAACGTCGACCTCCGGCTCGCCGGATTGGTCTATGCCCTGCTGGCCCAGCTCGTGGAGGCGCAATCGCGATCCGTGCCTGCCGCGCATGCGCCCGAGGAGGACGTGCCGGCCGGAGAACGGTCCCGCGACATCGTGGCCGAGGCCGTCCGCATCCTCCAGCAGGAATACGCGGAGAAGACGAGCGTCGAGGAACTCTCGGCTCGTCTCCATGTCAGCGCTTCCCACCTGTCGCGCTTGTTCCGCAAGGCCCATGGCATCGGACCCTACCGCTACCTGTCGACCCTGCGCATCAACCAGGCCAAGCGGCTCCTGGCCCTCGAGGATTCCACCGTCGAGGAGGCCGCGCGCGCCTGCGGCTTCTGCTCGACCAGCAACTTCATCCGGGAATTCCGGCGTATCGACGGCGAGACACCACTTCAGTACCGACGGAGGGCTCGGGCGTAGGATTCGGCGCGGAAGCCCGTGCCCGCGCTTTCTCCCAGCGCCTGCCGACCCACGCCGCAGTCCAGCCCGGCGGAATCAGGCGGCTGACCGCACCGACGACCGTGTTCAGGACACCCGGCACGTAGACCGAGGACCTGCGGACCGCCCGGTCCAGCGTGCGGCTGGCGACGGTGCCGACGTTCATCGTCGTGAGCTGGCCGAGGAAACCCTGGGCGTCGATGGCCCGGATCACCTGAGGATTCGATGGCATCCCCGCCGGGCACAACGCCGTGAAGGTCACGCCCTGGCTCTTCATCTCGCGCCCGAGGGCGATGGACAGGTCCAGCAGGAACCGCTTGGACGCCGCATAGACCGCCTTGACGGGCATGGGTTGGAAACCGGCGAGGCTCGACACGTTGATCACCGCGAAAGGCTTCATGGGGTTGCGGAAGGTCAGCGCGCTGTGGGTCACCGCCACGACCGACTCGACGTTGACGCGGACGATGGTGCACAGCTCTTCGCTGGTCCTCTCGGTGAACGGCCCCTCGAAGTCCAGTCCCGCAACATTGATGGCCATGCTCAATGTCTCGCCGCGGGCCGCGAGGTCCGCCCACAGCACTTCCCTCTCCGCGGGCACGGTCAGGTCCGCCGCGCGCCATGCCACGTCCACGCCGTACATCCGCTCGAGTCCCGCCGCGAGCAAGGCCAGCGCCGCCTCGCTCCGGTCGGTCAGACACAGGTCCCACCCCCGCGCCGCGCACTCTGCCGCGAACGCTTTGCCGAGACCGCCCGAAGCTCCCGTGACCAGCACCCTGTCCTTCATGTCGCGTCCCTCTCTTCCCTGCCACACAGCCGCTCCGAGACAGCCCAGAAGCGATCCACATTCGCCTTCTTCAAGGAATAGGCGCTCGGCTTCACCGACAGACAGTCCTTGTAGTACTCGTAGACTCCCCTCGGCGCAAGCTCGGCACACGCCAGAGCGACAGCCGTCGAAGCTCCCTTCTCGGGCGTCGCCCCACCTTTCCGGCGTCGGGACCAGACCCAGCGAACGAGTCCGGAGGTTCCCTTCTCCCCGATGCCGGTGTCCACGAGACCGGGGTCGACGGCATACGCGCGCAGACGATCGGTCGCGAACCGCGCATTGAATCCGTGCACGAACAGCACGTTCGCCAGCTTCGACTGCTTGTAGGCCGCGAGCGGGTCGTAGAGCCGTCGGTGCATGGGGTCGTTCCAGCGGATCCTCGTGCGGTAGTGCGAACCGGAGGAGATGACCAGTACGCGTCCGTCGCCCGAAGCCTCGAGTCGCGATTCCAGTCCCACGGCGAACTGGAACACCGCGAGGTGGTTCACCGCGAACTGCGTCTCGTATCCGTCTTCCGTCGCGAGATACCAGCTGGTGACCGTCCCGGCGCTGCACAGCAGCCGATCGAGCCGTCCGGCGTGCTTCTCGTCCAGGATGCGGCCGATCTCCTCGATGAGCCGCAGCACATCGCGTCTCTTCGACAGATCCCCGACCACGAACGTCAGCCGCTCACAGATGCCCGGCACCGCCGACTCCAGCGCCGCCCGCGTCTCCTTCGCCCGTTCCTCGCTACGCACGACGCCGATCAGGTCGAACCCTTCCCGGGACAGCGCGGCGGCGGCGGCGAATCCGATTCCCGACCCGATGCCGGTGACGACCGTGACTTTCCGAGATTTTCCCGCAGGATCCCAGACCCCCGTCTCCGAGGGCGATTTCTTCGTCGTTTCCATGGGGTTCTCCTTTCAGTCGGGGAAGCGGATATGGATGTTGTGGTTGTTGGAGGTCACGTTCGGGGGAATGACCGGGTAGTAGGTGGAGAGCAGTTCGATGGAACCTGTCCCCGTATGCACCGAGATCGATTCGGTGGGGACCCCGACGAAAATGGAGCTGCCCGTCGATTGGATATCGAGCTCTTCCAGGGTCATTCCCTCCGGGACACCGATGCGGATCGTCGTCGTGCCTTCGTGGATCGCGACATACCGGAAGAACGGCAGCCGCCCGTTCGATGATTCAGTGACCTGGAGGGTGCCGTCCACCAGCACGGCATGCGGCTCCAGCCAGTCCGGCGACTCCATGGACACGACGATTTCGTCGCCGGCTACCGATTCGACGTGGATCGCGCTGTTCATCCCGTCGACCCGGACGGCGGCTAGCCCCTGGACTGGGAAGGTCTTCTCGATCTGGACCACGTGCGACGGCTGAAGTCCGTTCCACACGGAGAAGTAGTTGTAGGCGAGATTGGAGCCGACGAGAAGGATCAGGCCGAACAGGACGGCTGCGGACAGGACGGTCGCGGCAATCCGGCGCAGGACCTTGGCACGGCGCGAGCGAAGCGGTCTCTTCAAAGCGTTCGGCGCGGCGGCTGTGGCGCTGGCGGCCGTTCCGCTGGTTCCTTCGGCATCCCCTGCCTCCACGCGCTTCTTGCTGCGCAACATGCGCATGGTGAGGCGCGTCAGACCGTTGGCGCCGCTCCACAGGAGCCAGCCCGTTCCGATGCTCAAGCCGACGAGAAGCAGAACCAGACCCAGCAGTCCCGCTTTCGTATCGACGGCGGCGATGGGGACCAGGGGCAGTTCCAGGAGAACAAGCGCCACGACGGCCGGCGGGACGAGGAAGAAGAGGAAACCGCACAGATAGAGGAAAAGTCCGGACAGCAGCGGGAAGACAGCGGCCGTCACGATCGCGGCACGGCCGGCCGCCGTCGCCGTCGCCTTCAGCGTGCGTCGCGAAGCCGACACCAGCCGGAACGGTCCGGGTCGCGCCTCGGCGGCCAGGATCGAGCGCTCGGACAGGGTCTCCGAAACGACCTGCTCGGGGCTTCCGAAGCGAGCCAGCAGATCGGCCGTCTCGCGCCCCGCTTCGACTGCGTCCAGGAGGAATTCTTCGTAATAGCCGACGACTTCCGACGACTCCTTCGTCAGCCGGGACGACAGCAGCGCCTGCTTCAGTTCCTCCAGCCAAGCCGCGGCTTCCGCCGGGATACCGATCTTGTTTTCAGACATTTCCATCCACCTCCACCAGGATCCGGTCGATCACCGTCCGGAGTTCCTTCAGTTCGCCGGCTCCTGCGATCAACGCGGCGCGTCCCGATTCCGTGATCTTGTAGTACTTCCTCAGGCGGCCGCCATGCTCGACCGGGTAGGTCGAAAGCGACCCTTGATCCTCCAGCCGCCGGAGCACCGGATACAGTGCGGTCTCGGCGATTTCAACGACCGCCCCGACCTTCTCCGACAGGCTGTAACCGTAACCATCCTCGTTCATCAACGTCGCGAGGACCAAGGACTCCAGCAGGCCTTTCTTGAGTTGTGCATCCATCGGATCACCTCCATGGGCATATTATGCTATGAACAATATTGTCTGTCAAGTACCATGT
>CAZOHH010000026.1:25605-30412 GCA_964579735.1 uncultured Oscillospiraceae bacterium
CTGACGTAGACCGCCGCGTTGCCCAGGATCCGGACGACATTCGGGTCGAAGTACGTGGGGTGCGCCTCGTGCCCCGGGCGGAAGTAGAAGACGCGGCCAAGACCCCTGCGGAACACGCATCCGGACCGGAAGACTTCGCCGCCGGCGAACCAGCTGATCAGGACGGTCTCGTCGGGGGTCGGGATGTCGAAGGGCTCACCGTACATCTCCTCGGCGGGCAGTTCGAAGTGCTCGGAGACTCCGGCCAGGATCGGGTGTCCGGGAATCACGGTCCACAGGCGCTCCCGGTCGTGGTCGCGCCACTTGAGCGTGCAGCTGGTGCCCATCAGGAGGCGGAAGGGTTTTGCCAGGTGCGCGGAATGCAGGGCCACGAGCCCCATCCCCCGCAGCACATGGTCGGCGACGCGCCGGGCGACCTCATCGGGAACCTCGCCGTGGGCCATATGCCCCCACCAGAACAGGACGTCGGTGGCGTCGAGCACCTCATCGGTCAGGCCGCATTCGGGGTCGGCCAAGGTGGCCGTGCGGATCTCCGCTCCCAACAGGTCGGGGTGTCCGTGCTTCGCGAGACCCGCCGCCACGGCGCCGTGGATACCGCTCGGGTAGACTGCGCCGATTTCGGGGTCGATTCTCTCGTGGACGCCTTCATTCCAGACCAGGATTCGAATCGTTTTCATGATTTCCAGCCTCCGTTATCGGTTGATGTCGATGCCGATCGGGTTGCGTACGATGGCGGGGACCTTGGTCCAGCCGAGCAGCACGCATGCCTTCAGGCGTTTTTCGCCGAACAGGATGCAGTACCCGTCGCCTTCCAGGTCGCGCGTCAGCACGATGGGCTGCAGGAGCCCGACTTCACTGATGTTGTGGGCGATCTCGACGACCTCGGTATCGTTTTCCATCCAATACTGCGCATCGTCCAACCGTATCCCGTGGATCAGGGATATGTCGATCTGCTCGATGGAATCGCTGGGCCGCGTGGCGGATTTCGCACCGTCCAGGCCCATCTTGAACGAATAGACGTACGGGATGGCGAGGTCGACGTTGCGGTTCCGCTGGATCTCCTTCGTCGCGTTCTTCACGATTTCGTACATGATGCGGGGGCGGTCGACGGCGTCCGTGAGGTAGCGGAGGCGGAACAGCGTGCCGTAGTCCCACGTGTCGGCGCGGATGTAGGGCTGCGTCCCCGTCTTGGCGATGATGTCGCAGGTCACGGCGCGGGCGGCGCCAAGGAGGATGGTCTCCACCGTGTCCCAGTCGGAATCCAGGGTGACGCGGAACACCGCCTCGTCGAGGATATAGGAGGAGACTTCCGTGCTCTTCAGGTGGGTGTAGTTGATGACCACCTGGCCGAACAGCATGGCGTTGGGCACGTGGACCATTCTCCCGACCGGGTCCTCGCTGCCGATGCTGCCACCGACCTGGTTGAGGGTCAGGTACATCGAACTGAACTTGACGATGTCGCCGATCAGGCCCAGCGTGGGGAACTGCACGCGATCCCCGGTGCGGTACGGACGCATCAGCGTGACCATGACCCAGGCGGCGAACCCGCTGACCGGAGCCTGGAGGGACCAGCCCAGCAGCATGCCTCCGAAGATCGTGAAGAAGGACGTGAAGGCGTCGATCCGCCCGAAGACGTAGGCCACTCCGATCAGGATCGCAAGGCCCGTCAGGACGCGGTTGAAGGCGCCCAGCATGCCGATCTCGCTCTCGTTGCCGTTCTTGACGTGGATCTGGAGGATGGAGAGCAGCATCAGCACGTGATACCCGCCGAGGCATAGGAACAGCACGAACAGCGCGCGCATCAGGGAATTCTGCTCGTATAGGAGGACCAGACCCACGCCCTGCTGGTCGAGGAGGAGCGCCGCGACAGCCAGTCCCGCGAACAGGACGAGTCCCAGGATGCTCCGGATCAGTTTCACGTTCTTCTTTTCAGGCATGGAGAGGACCTCCTATTCGTCTTCCGAGGGTCGACCTTCGTCGAAAATCATGATAGCACAATTACCTCAGACCTTTCCGAAGCAGCGCTCCAGAAAAATCGCGGTCCGGCCCTGCATGAGCGCCAGCAAAGGTGTCGCGCCCGGGTCGCCGCACGCGAGGTCCTTCATGAGGCGCCCCTCCTCCTCGCAGAGAAGGTCGTGGAGAGGGAAATACTCGTTCAGCAGGAAGTCGGCGTATTTCACCAGGCGGAATGGACCATGGACCCGGAAGGCTTCCCCGGGATAATGCTCGACTGCGACGCTCCGGAGGTCCAGGACCGATTCGCGGATGCTTTCGAAGTCGGCGTCCCGCGAGAAGACGATCGTGGTCAGCCAGGTGAACCACTGGGCATCTTCGGTGCCGTGCGAGTCGCTGGATCCGACGACTGGAACCGTGATGCCCCGGGCTCGCGACTCCTGGTAGTAGGCCGTCTGCAGGTTGTTGCTGTGCGCCTCGTGGCCTCCTAGGAGCTCGAAGGCGTCGAACGGTTTCTTCTCGAAGAGGAAGTCGGTGAAGGCCTCGGCTACATGGTAGACGTCGGAGATCCAATACGGGTGGCAGTAGATGCCCAGCCCGCCGACCTCGCGGATCCGGTCGAAGACCCATGCGCACGAGGCGTATTCGAAGGCGTTGACGCCCGGTGGGACTTCAACGCTATTCTGGAGTGCGGCGACTTCGCGTTCATAGCGGTCGATGTCTTTTTCAAAGAGCGCGTTGACGCTGCCGGCCCCACCGAAGGCGACCATGTGCACGTGGTTCCTCGGCGGGTGGATCTCCTCCCCGTGGAACAGCTTCAGGTCGATGGGTTGTCCCGCGAAGGCCTGGATGGCCTCCTCCGAAGGCTGCCACTGGTGGTGGTCCGTGATGGCCATGAAATCGAAGCCACTCTTCCGGTAGTTGGCCGCGACGACCGCCGGGGATTCCCTGCCGTCCGAACGGCAGGAGTGCGCGTGGAAGTCGCCCCGATAGGGACGAAGGGCGAACAGGTCCGGCTCAAGGGAGTAGACGAGGAAGCTGCCGAGAGGGGTGTCCGGTTCGCCCTCCCGAATGGGAAGCCGGAAGACGCGGACGATGTGCGCCTGCTCCCCGGGGAACGCATGCTCGAATGACAGATTGCCGTTCTCCTGTACGCGCACGATCTGGGATTTGTAGGCTTCGCCCTTCCCTTCGAGCGTCGCGCACATGGGAAGGAATCGGACGAGGTACTCCGCGTCCCGGAAGGCGGCGTGTTCGCCGAGCGGGCGGAGGGTGATGCGCGTGAGGACGCCGGTGGCGAGGATCTTCGGGTGGATGGCGTAATCGGACAATTCGCGTTTCATATCGTGTCCTCCTCGTTGGGTACGAATCGTGCAGGCGGTTTACGTTGGTCCAGAATCATCGCGAAAGCCCCGACGACCGTGGCGCCGATCCACAGGAAGAGCACGCTGTTCCACCCGTACCGGTCGGCCAGGAAGCCCGTGAGGACCGCTGCGGCCCCAGCCGCGAGGTAGGATGAGAAGTCCAGGAACCCGGCGACCGAGGAGACCTTGTTCTCCTTCGCGAATCCCAGCGGAAGAACCCCGAGCAGCAGCGTGTTCACGCCGTAGATGGCCGCCGAGGAAAGCCCGAGGAACATCAGGGTCGCCGCGGGATGGCTGCCGCCCGAGAGCAGGAGCCCAACGGAGGAGAGGAAGGCGATTCCGAACAGGACCGCTGCCGCGGACTTCTCGCGGTGTCCGAACGCCCGGTTCAGCCAACCCGCTAGAAGGATGCCGGCGAAGTTCATCAGCGGGATGGACAGTAGGACGACGAGGGTGTCCGCCAGTGGGATTCCAAGAGTCTCCGAGAGGAACGACGGCGCCCAAAGCCCGATGCCCTCCTTGACCGTGCCTTGCGCCAGGCAGGCGATCACGACCAGCCACAGCCGGGACCTCACGATGAAGGCAACCAGCGAGGGGGCATGGGCGGCAGGCGTGCGCGCAGCGGATTCGGCCGGTGTCCAGGCGTGGGGATTGGGCGAGTCCAGTCCGGCCTGCAGAGGGTGGTCCATCTTCCATCGGAGCCATACCGGGACGAAGAGGAGCAGGGCCGCGCCGGGGACGAGGAATGTCCAGCGCCATCCCGCCAACGACACGAGGAGGCCGCCGCCGCCCCAGGCCAGCAGGTAGCCGGCGACCATCGACGTCGAGATGGCGACGATGACCCGACCCCGTCGTTCATGGGAGAACCAGACGGAGAGCGATTTGCTGATCGGGCCCCACAGCATGGACTGGAAGAAGCCGTTCAGGGACCAGAAGACCAGCAGCATCAGAAGGCTTCCGGACAGGCCGAAGCACAGGTTCGCGAGTCCGGCCACGCCGAGTCCGACGGCGATGAAGATCCGGCTGGAGAACCGGTCGCCCAGCGAGCCGTTGACGAGTTGGCCGACGCCGTAGATCCAGAAGAACAGGCTGCCGATCAGGCCGACCTGCGCCTTGTCCAGCTGCAGTGCGACCTGAAGGTCCGGGATGGCTACGGAGAGGTTGACGCGGCCGACGTAGGCGAGCGCGTACGCTGCCCAGCATAGGAGCAGGACCCGACGTTGGAGTCGTTGCAGGTCGGGTCTCGGGAGATGCTGCGCTTTTCTCATGAAGGCATTATATCGTGTATGGCATTATATGAAACGAGGTGGAATTTGTCGTGAAACGTGCATCGTTTCGTGCTGTTCTCGACCTTCATGCCTATTGCGTTCAGATTCTGCAGGAGTATGATAACGATACAGGGATGAAATAAGCCCACGTCTACGGTTCGGGATGAAATAAGCCCACGTAGGGAGGAGGAGCATGAAAGTGCTCCTCCTCTACTATCTTCG
>CAZOHH010000027.1:0-15638 GCA_964579735.1 uncultured Oscillospiraceae bacterium
AGGAGGAGGGCCAGCAGACGAAGGGCGGTCGAATGTCGCATGACGGGATACCCCCATTTTCTCTTTGCGTGGCAGCCATTACGTGTGGTCCGGGCTTGATCTTCACGGTACAGAGGGATACTCCTTGAAACCGAACTACGAAAGATCCATTGGCTGTTCATGCCTGCGTATCCTTCTGTTTCGGGCATGCATGACGACGACTCCAGTGAGATAACCCAAAATGCATATCACTCCCACAACCGCCAAGGCGATCATGCAAGGAGTGGAGTCCGTCACCTGGCCGGAGCTGTTCGTCCAGACATCGAGGGAGGTCCCTCCCGATGCTCCCTCTGTACTTTCTTCGTTCGCGGCCTTCATGCTTTCGATGACGCTGGACGTCTCGACGAACCCCTGCCCTGATGCGACAATCGCTGCTGAGGCCGCATCGAACGGCACAGGAAGGATGGACTCCTTGCCATCCTTCTCGAGGACCATGAGATACTGCCCGCGGAACCGCATCAGGATCGGAGCGATGGAGTCGCCGGCTACCTTCCGGAACGCGTCCCGTGCGATTCCGAAGTAGGTTGCATCCCCTCCGAAATCCGCGAACTGGTACTCTCCGCTACCCATCGTGCAGACGGTCACGAAGGATTCAGGCTTGCCGTCCATGTCGATCGTGAACACACAGGTCGGATAGAGGCTGGTGTCTTCCAGCGAGAGAATGCTGACGTCATTCGACGCGGTGTAGACGGAACGCCCGATATAGGCGATCCGGTAGCCCTCGCCAAGAACCACACGCTCCGCATCGCTCGAACTTTCAAGACCCCATTTCTCAGGGTCTGCGGAAACCTTGTCGTGGAACATCCGAAGTCCTTGTTGTGCGGCGGCGACCGCTTCGTCGGGGACCGCCGGATTCCGTGGCTCTGAAGTCGCACCGCACAGAGCTCCGGCAAGCAGGATCAGACAGGTCGAGATGGCCAGAACGAGGATTGATCTTTTCATGCGTCCTCCTATCAGTCGTGGATGCTTTTCAAGGTCTGGTCCCATGTGTGGTTGAATCCACTGCCGCCGACGACCCATGTGTAGGTCGCGAAATGCGCTGCCCCGTCGTCGGGGTCCATGTAGTCGACATAGTTCACGGAGTCGGTGCAATAGCCGTCGATCACGACGGCATGTCCGCCTTCCGTCGTCCATGTCCACTTGGCATAGATGGGACGGGAATAGGTGTTGATCTCGGCCCGGATCACGTCATAGGACACATACGAAGTGACATGGGTACTCGATACCCCCCAGTGCGAGAGCCCGTTCTTGACCTGGATCGTGGTCGCGGAGAAATTCGATGGGCTATTGAGCACATAGGTCGCGAAGGATGACTGAGAGACGGTCTTGGCATGATAGTCCAGGATCGTGCTTGCGCATGCGGCCCAGCACCAGTTCGACTGCTCCTTGGTTTGACGGTCGAGCGAAATGTAGTCTTCGTATGCGTAGGCGGAGACGGAAACGAACAGCAGGGCCATGAACAACAGAACCGCGAGTGCACTGAATCCCAATTTGGTCGCCATTCCTACCTCCTCTGTCTGCCTTCACGAAACGTCCACAATAGATAGACGGAGGAACTACCCAAAACAGGGCCACAACCGGTGACGAATCTTCTAAATCCGATTCGTGGCCCTCTTTGCCCTGCTTCTTCCGTCTTTCTTTCATGATGAATACATTCGCAAGCACCATGGATGCACCAGCGACTCTCGTCCAGCACGTCGCATGCGGTATGATGGAAAGCAGATTCCACCGACTGCGGGAGTGCTGGATGAGAGATGCCCTGAACGAACTACTGCTTCGCGTCGCGGCCGGGGATCTCGAGGCCTTCGAGTCTCTGCATGTGCGGATGAGCGGAACCGTCCACCGGATCGCGGAATCGGTGCTGCGCGACCATCACCGTGCGGAAGACACAGGCCAGGAGACCTTTGTCAGGATCTGGGGATCGGCGCATCGGTGCCAGAGCGCCATGCTTTCGGAGAAGGCCGCCTGGGCCTGGATCGCCCGGATCGCCTATACGACCGCTATCGACATCTACCGCAAGAACAGACGGGAATCGCCCCAGAGGGAAATCCGCCCGCTGTACGAGACGTTGAGCCCACGCGGAATCGATGGGCTGCACGATGCGATGCATGTCAGGGAACTGCTCGGGGATCTCACGGTCATGCAGCATGCCGTCGTCGGGATGATCGACCTGAACGATTTCACGTACGACCAGTGCGCGAAGGCGTTGAGCATTTCCCGATCGAGCGTGAAACGCCGGCGTCGAGAGGCGCATCGGCTTCTGCAAGGTATCCTCGAACCCAGGAGTGATTCCGACTCTGCGGTACCCGTCGCGAAGGAGCGTGAGCCCGATGTTTGACTGGATGCATAGGATGAAGACGCGAAGGCGCGAAGAAGAAGCGCGCGAAGCCAAGCTCGTCGCACGACTTCGAAGCGTTCTCCAGGCGGAAGAGCAGGAAGCACCGGCCGATGGATGGAAGCCTTTGCTCGAGCGGATCCAGGCGCTGCCGCCGGACCCCGCTCGCGCTCGAAGGGTCCCCGATTCCGTCGGCCAAGTCCGGCTGGCCTATTGGGCACGGCGGATTTCCCTGAGCACCGGAATCGTCATCCTGTGCTCCGTGTCGGTCTGGTTGCTCTTTAGCTCGGCGCCGACCGTCGCCCAGTATTGGGGACCGATGCCGACCCCGTACGTGGACTACGCTTCGGGTCCGTCGGAAGTCGTCTTCAAGGACCGGTTGATCACCTACGACGTGGACGCGCAATCCTCGACCGTCTACCCCAAGAACGTCTCGGCGCTCGTCGTACGCCGCCTGGTCGCCATGGGGGATGCCGACGATATCCCCATCATCGTGGAGTATTCGATTCACACGGAAGATGGACGGTTCGTTCGGGGGTTCACGCACATGACCCGCTCCGAGATCATCCAGGCCGCGAACGAGGGCTATCGGATCAACGACGCGTATGCCCATCCTTGAGACTTGGTGGGAGATGCAATGAAGGGGTAGCGGACGCTTCTCCTAGCCGCCGGTCCGTCCGTAATTGATCCTAATCGTTGAGACACGTCCTGTGTCATCGAAGCCGAGCGTGATGCCACCATTATCGCCGCCATGCCAATAAAGGGAATCTACGTCTGCATAATTGCTTATCCTCATCTGGACTGTATTGCCGCTGGCGCCTTTCGACGAGTATCCCAATGTAAAGTCACCAGTATTGAATAGACGTAATGCTTCCTTCGCAGATTGACCAACCTGAAGACCTCGAACTGTTGTGAATGGATCACTCGTTATGTCAGCGAGAACTACGAACCATAAATCTAGATTCTCAGGTGACAGGTCCTGGCGCAGTACCAACGTTATGCCTTCGAATCTGATTGTCCGTTCGTTCTTCTCCACCCATTCACCAGCATAGACGGAGATCTTGACGGTCTCATCTGAGATTGGATTGCCTAGCCCTTCCAGAATCGCGGCAATGTTGTTGATGACGCCTACCTCAAATACATAGTCCCCCTTCGCTACCTGGTAGTCGAAGACCGGTGCGGTGTCCGGTATCGGCACGATGGTCTCTTCTCCTTCGACTTCAATCGACGTCACGACCTCGGTATCCATTAGTAGGTTGGTCTTGTATGTGAATCGAACGCTGCCGCCACCTTCCAGGGAATACAGGGTCGGATTCGGAGCCTGCGGGCTCTGTTCGGGCAATCCGGCCATCGCACGGATGTTATGGCCGACGAGCCCTATGCAGATGTAGTCAAGAAACACGGGCTGTAGGACCGGATAGAATACCGGCGTTGCAGTTGCTGTTGGACTCGGCGTTGCCGTTGCTGTTTGGCTCGATGTCGGTTCAACTGTGGCTAGCGCATTGGGAGTCGGCATTTGCGTGGATAAGGGCGTGGCGGAAGGGGTAGGAACCACATGACAGCCTGATAGGACGAAGAGAAGGATCAGAATGGGGATGAATCGACGATGTCGAAACATGAGTGCCTCCAATATGGTTCACAATTATGTTCCTGATAATGGTAGCAAATAGAACAATGTTTATGCAATCACATGCCATGTAGCAGAGATCACAATTCACGCACACCTGGCTTGCGGTAGTCATCCGAACGGCGACTTAGCGTTCGTCCCTGGGTGTTCATGAAGAGTTCGCCAAAGCATCAACACATACTGCACTCAAAAGCAATTGGTTCGAGACAGATACGGAGCTTATAAAAGAAGCCTTCGTTGGGTGGTTTGTTCTTTACGAAAGGGAATATAGTTGGCAGACTGGTATGATCTTCAATATTGGGTGTTCAGCATATTCAATTGCGAAGCGGGAGAACTCATTTCGAGTTCTCCTGCAGTCGTTTCGAGTGGCTTATGCAATAGCCCACTGCTGGTCCGCAATCTTCCATCCACTATCACTATACGTCTTCATCGGCAACCTCGACTGAATCACAATATATATGATCGAATACCCATTCACCATCAACTTGAACGAGGACTAATCTGACACCTCCAATACCACTTTCTTGAGCGTCTCTTTGACCGAAGAAATACAGCTGGTAATACTGAATAGGAATAGAGGACTTTGTTTCGATGCAGACTGGGCTAGTTGAACTAATTTCCTGAATGATAAGATTCCTTTTTACAGTGTCTTCAGAGGTGAGAACGAGAAGATCCGGTCCCTTGTAGCTCAGATAACGTTGATTGAATGAGTGAATTCTGCAGATGTTGTCAATATGATCCTGTAGCATTCGTTCATACTGCTGAAGAGATATTTCCTCATCACTTAATAGAGAAAGAAAGACCTCTTCACAATATGGAGGTACGCCCTCAATCTTTTTATATGTGGCATACACCCACGCATTATCCCCGAATGCCTGCTCGATATAATTTATTAGTCCACTATCTTCTGGAGTGACTCGAGATACTTCGCCTGACGCCACATCATTCAGGAAGCACTTCAATGCTTCGTCTGACGAGCTACTGTGGATTGTTTCAATCTGGTCGGCATATGAACCCGGAAACCTTTCTGCATTAAGCACAGCTGTTATCAGAACCATGGATGCGATGCCAAGCAAAATGGATGATACCATTTTGATTTTGTATATTTTTTTCATCATATTCCCTCCCGCACAAGCAATTGTGATCCAACTCATGGGTATTGCGGAGCTACGCCGTCTTGAGCAGATGGGTCCACTTGCATGTGTAACCAATAATCACCACCTCGTGGCATTGTCTCGATTTCGTCGCCGATCGACCATGTAACCTCAGGCTGTCTTCGCCAATAATACTGTTTTCCAAAAGTAATAATTGCTAATGGAGTAGTGTGATTGCCTTTGAAATCTGCATACACTTTACCGAAAAGCTCATCGGCTCCGACATCAAATGCTCGTCCTCTCATATGATGGCTCCTTTGTGCTCCACCAACGTCTTTATTGAACCACCACGACCGAAAACAGGTCGATATTGTTAATGAACTGTTATTGTTATTGACATACCTTACTTGTTGCGCTGAAGACAATAAGTCGACCGCGATTTTCAGTTGAGAGAAGTAGTTTGGATTATTACTCGAAGTCGATTTATCGCGCATCTCGGAAATTCGAAAATTCGGTGCCAACTTATGAGTAGCCATTCCAGCCCAACTGGCATATCCCGGGAACGTCCCATCAAGATCAAAACAATAGCCTTGGCTCAACCATGATCCCCCGACGATGTAATTATTCGTATCCTCGGGTTGTGCGTCATTTGCCCGAAAGTCGTAAATGGTATATGAAGTTGATGAGTTCTGGTATAAGACCAGTACACCTAGCTGCTTCATGATAGGAAGTGAAATATACCAATTGCCATTATATAAAGTTGCGGCATATCCTGACGGAACATATCCATATACAAAGAACTGAAAAGCTTTCGTCGTGGAAGGAGTTGCGTACACTCCGCTATATGTGTTGCACGATTCGTAGTAGGAAGAATACGTGAACGCCCTCGTCTCCTGCCCGTTTATACCCATTGATATATTATCGGTGTAGTAGGTGATAACACACCCCAATTTCGAAGCAACATCGGCTGCTTTGATATACGGTGCATCGTCGATCATCATACCGGTAATCGTGACCGCATTCTGGTCGGCAGGATGATAAGGTGATGATGGATCAGCAAAACCGATCCTTGATACCTTTATCGAAATGGATGTCGTCGTCGCGGAAGCAATAACTGGAAGGGTAGTGAATATAATGAGTGGAATAGCTAGCATGATGATTGTAATTGTATATTTCTTCGTTGTGTGATTCTCTGCTTTTCCGTGCAAATGTTTCATTCTCATAAACCTCCGATTGTCATTTATCCTGCAGTTACTCGTACCATAAATCCATCAAATTGCCAAAATACCTCCTTTCGGTCTTTCTTGTCGTGATTCACCTGCTTCTGATGCTTTGATAATCACAACTGGCCACGAATCAAAGTATGCATTCAACTCTCGTGGAAGCCTGAGAAGATTTTCGTTCACTGTGTCGCTCGGTTCGGAGCGGACGTACTTCTCGTATCTGGAGTTCAGTGTGGGAAGAGGGAAGAGTGAAGGGGTATGGGTATCGGTCGACGCGTAGGTCATGTCGATCTCCGCTAGGTTGCTGAACGCACTGAATCCCAATTTGGTCGCCATTCCTACCTCCTCTGTCTGCCTTCACGAAACGTCCACAATAGATAGACGGAGGAACTACCCAAAACAGGGCCACAACCGGTGACGAATCTTCTAAATCCGATTCGTGGCCCTCTTTGCCCTGCTTCTTCCGTCTTTCTTTCATGATGAATACATTCGCAAGCACCATGGATGCACCAGCGACTCTCGTCCAGCACGTCGCATGCGGTATGATGGAAAGCAGATTCCACCGACTGCGGGAGTGCTGGATGAGAGATGCCCTGAACGAACTACTGCTTCGCGTCGCGGCCGGGGATCTCGAGGCCTTCGAGTCTCTGCATGTGCGGATGAGCGGAACCGTCCACCGGATCGCGGAATCGGTGCTGCGCGACCATCACCGTGCGGAAGACACAGGCCAGGAGACCTTTGTCAGGATCTGGGGATCGGCGCATCGGTGCCAGAGCGCCATGCTTTCGGAGAAGGCCGCCTGGGCCTGGATCGCCCGGATCGCCTATACGACCGCTATCGACATCTACCGCAAGAACAGACGGGAATCGCCCCAGAGGGAAATCCGCCCGCTGTACGAGACGTTGAGCCCACGCGGAATCGATGGGCTGCACGATGCGATGCATGTCAGGGAACTGCTCGGGGATCTCACGGTCATGCAGCATGCCGTCGTCGGGATGATCGACCTGAACGATTTCACGTACGACCAGTGCGCGAAGGCGTTGAGCATTTCCCGATCGAGCGTGAAACGCCGGCGTCGAGAGGCGCATCGGCTTCTGCAAGGTATCCTCGAACCCAGGAGTGATTCCGACTCTGCGGTACCCGTCGCGAAGGAGCGTGAGCCCGATGTTTGACTGGATGCATAGGATGAAGACGCGAAGGCGCGAAGAAGAAGCGCGCGAAGCCAAGCTCGTCGCACGACTTCGAAGCGTTCTCCAGGCGGAAGAGCAGGAAGCACCGGCCGATGGATGGAAGCCTTTGCTCGAGCGGATCCAGGCGCTGCCGCCGGACCCCGCTCGCGCTCGAAGGGTCCCCGATTCCGTCGGCCAAGTCCGGCTGGCCTATTGGGCACGGCGGATTTCCCTGAGCACCGGAATCGTCATCCTGTGCTCCGTGTCGGTCTGGTTGCTCTTTAGCTCGGCGCCGACCGTCGCCCAGTATTGGGGACCGATGCCGACCCCGTACGTGGACTACGCTTCGGGTCCGTCGGAAGTCGTCTTCAAGGACCGGTTGATCACCTACGACGTGGACGCGCAATCCTCGACCGTCTACCCCAAGAACGTCTCGGCGCTCGTCGTACGCCGCCTGGTCGCCATGGGGGATGCCGACGATATCCCCATCATCGTGGAGTATTCGATTCACACGGAAGATGGACGGTTCGTTCGGGGGTTCACGCACATGACCCGCTCCGAGATCATCCAGGCCGCGAACGAGGGCTATCGGATCACGGACGCGTATGCCCATCCTTGAGACTTGGTGGGATGCGTTGAGCTGATATGTGCCTTTCTTCTACTGGATGGTCAGATGCATCCGCTTACCGATGATCATCGTGACGACCAGTGCACGATCCTCGATGTCGACCTCGCCCAGGACGATTCATTGCCTGAGTAGCCGCTGACCGGGGTGCTTGCTGACAGAAGGATATTTCAAGCAAAGCCTGCCTTCGAGGAGCATCCGATCGATGGCGTTCGTGAGCGATGCGGGGCGGCTCCGATAGCCCAGCTTCTCGGCTAGTTGCTTCCGCGTCACTCCTTCCGGCCCGATTGCATTCAGGATCCGCATCTCGATCTCCGCGGATTCCGGCGCTGAACTGCCATCGGAATGAAAGAATGGGTGGATTCGAAGTGTAGTGAGAAAGTACGACCGATCCTCATCCGTCTCGAAGGCAGGATCCGGGGACCCGTTGCTGCGCAGCGATTTTAGGATCCTTGGGATACCGGTTCCCTTCCCCTCCGTCAACCGGAGTTCCTTCAGGAATTCGCCGATCCGCCGATTGCGATACCGTCTGGCGATGACCCTGAAGGTTCGAAGAGCTTCCAGCGAAACGGAACGGTCAGGCCCCGGATAGCTCAGGATTTCGATGCGGTCATCGAAGATACGGACCTCGATGGGTTCCCTCAATTCGTAGCTCCTATGGTAGACGGCGTTCGCCATGGCTTCTTCGATCGCCTCGAACGGGTAGTTGAAATAGCGCTCCGACTCCGGCTTGCCGGGGACCTTGATGACCCGTTCCTTGATGACCATGTTCTTCAGGTAATTGAGCGAGTCCCTCAGCATATGGTCCAGCGGCCCTTCGAATATCTTCTCCGTCATCCGCGAGCCCGTCGGGTCATCGCCGAACTCCGCCATCTCGATGCGCGAATACGGGTAGATACGCTGCGGGTGATCGTTGAAGAACAGAAGGCCTACATTCAGGGGTCTCAGGTCTTCGCTCGGGCCGTCCGCGATCCTCATCCTCGTGCAAAGATCCTTGAAGTCCATATCCCCGGACATACCCAGAAGGTCGCTGCGGATGTCCTGTAGGAAAGACTGGATGAGCGCGAGTTTCAGGTCGGCCAGAGTGGCGCCATGATGGATGCGGTCATCGAACGGAACCTGGTTGGCCAGCGCGAACAGATCGCGTTCCTCTTCGATCGTCGCCTGAACCGTGCTGGCCATTCTACGGATGTAGTACGCCTTGCGCTTCTCCTCCTTGGCCAGCGACGCCGGACAACGATAGGGACGGTTCGAACCCCCAGGAGCCCAGATCACGAGCACGCATCCTCCACGAATCTCCTTCGGTTCCGCGATGGGAGCGTAGGAAGGCTCGATCCGCTTCGTCGTGTTCAGGAGTTCTTTCATGATCCGGTCCACTGAGGACTGGGACAGCCCGCCATCGGATACCTGGAGATTCCCGTTTTGCTCGGCGACTCCGATGAGGAGGTATCCACCACCCCAATTATCGATGTCGTTCGCGAACGCGCAAATCGTCCGTAGAACCGCTTCCGGATTCCAGTCCGCTTTGCATTCGAGTCTGGCGGACTCGACAATGGTCCCTTCGAGGAGCGACTCGACCTGAATCGGCAATGCCATGCGTCTACCCTCCTGAAGACAGACTAGCACAGAACACCGAACATGTCACGCACATGTCACGAGCTTGTCACGAGCTTGTCGCGTCCAACATGCTCGAGAAGGAATCACGAAACCCGATAGGGTCCGTCTACTCCCCGGCGGGCGCCACGACGTCCTGCGGCGCCTCGACGCCTTCCTCAGCCTCGTAGACGACTTCCTCGCCCTCGATGACGTCCTCCTCGGGCTCCTCGTGGTCCACGACGGCGATGTCGACGACGACGCCGTCCTTCGTGCGCATGAGGGTCACGCCCTGGGTGTTGCGGAGCAGGACGGGAATCTCGGCGGCGGCCATGCGGATGATGACGCCCGAATCGCTGATCAGGATCACGTCGTTGGTGTCATCGACCAGCGCGATGCCGGCCAGCTTGCCCGTCTTCTCGGTGGTGCGGTAGGTGATCAGCCCCTTGCCGCCGCGCGTCTGGATCCGGTACTCGTCGAACTCCGTGCGCTTTCCGAAGCCGCGGTCGGAAACGACGAGGAGGTTCTTGTCGGATTCGATGGGGGCCATCCCGACCACGGCGTCGCCATCGTCGAGGCGGATGCCGCGCACGCCCTGCGTATTGCGGCCCGTGTCGCGCACGTCCTGCTCGCTGAAGCGGATGCTCATCCCCTGACGCGTGACCAGCGTGATGTCGTGCTCGCCCTCGGTGAGGCGCACGCCGATCAGCTCGTCCTCGTCGCGGAGGTTCATGGCAATCAGGCCGTTCTTGTTGATGTTGGCGTAGTCCGCGAGCTCGGTCTTCTTGACCGTGCCTTCGCGGGTGGCCATCATCAGGTACCCGCCGTCGGTGAAGTCGCGGACGGGAATGATGGTCTTGATCTTCTCGCCACCGTCGAGCTGCAGGAGATTCACGATGGGCGTCCCCTTGGCCTGGCGGCTGCTCTCGACGATCTGGTAGCCCTTCATGCGGTACACGCGGCCGCGGTTCGTGAAGAACAGCAGCGTGTGGTGCGTGGTCGTCGTGAGGATGGTCTCCGCGAAGTCCTCCTCGCGGGTCTGCATCCCGGAGACGCCCCGGCCGCCGCGGTGCTGGCTGCGGTAGGCGTCGACGGGCTGGCGCTTCACGTACCCGAGGTGCGTGAGCGTGACGACGATATCCTCTTCCTGGATCAGCGACTCGTCGGTGAACTCATCCTCGTCGACGGCCTCGATCAGGGTGCGGCGCTCGTCCTTGAACTTGGCGCGCACGACCGCCAGCTCGTCCTTGACGATCTGCAGCAGCAATGAATCCTCCGCCAGGATGCGCTGGTAGTAGGTGATCTTCTCGACCAGGTCGCGGAACTCGGCCTCGAGCTTGTCGCGCTCGAGCCCGGTCAGGCGGCCGAGGCGCATGTCGACGATGTGCTGGGACTGCTTGTCGCTGAACGCGAAGCGCTCGGTCAGGCGTGCCTTGGCCTCGTCTTCGGTGCGGGAGCCGCGGATGATGGCGATGACTTCGTCGATATGGTCGATCGCGGTGCGCAGTCCCTCGACGATGTGCTTCCGGGCCTCTGCCTTCTCGAGGTCGAAGACGGTGCGGCGGCGCACGACGTCCTTCTGGTGGGCGATGTAGTGGCGCAGCGCGGAGACGAGGGTGATGATGCGGGGCTCGAAGCGGCCCTGGGCATCGGGGACGAGGGCCAGCATGTTGGCGTTGAAGGCGTCCTGGAGGGCGGTGTGCTTGTACAGCTGGTTCAGGACGACGCTGGGCGTGGCTTCCTTCTTCAGCTCGACCACGATCCGGACGGGGTCGTTGCGGTCCGACTCGTCACGAAGGCCGCTGATGCCGTCGATCTTCTTCTCCTTGACGAGCTCAGCGATCCGCTCGATCAGCCGCGCCTTGTTCACCATGTAGGGGAGGTCGGTGAAGATGATCTGCTGGCGATGCGGGTTGTTCGGAATGGGTTCGATCAGGGACTTGGCGCGGACCACGATGCGCCCGCGGCCGGTGCGGTAGGCGTCCTTGATACCCGAGGTGCCCATGATCGTGCCGGCGGTCGGGAAATCCGGCCCCTTGATCACGGTCATCAGCTCTTCGACGGTCACGTCCGGGTTGTCGATCATCATCACGACGCCGTCGCAGACCTCGGCGAGGTTGTGCGGAGGGATGTTGGTGGCCATGCCGACGGCGATGCCGGACGAGCCGTTCACGAGCAGGTTCGGGAAGCGGGACGGCAGGACGACGGGCTCCATCTCGTGCTCGTCGAAGTTGGGCCGGAAGTCGACCGTGTCCTTGTTGATGTCGCTCATCATCTCGAGCGAGATCTTCGCGACGCGGGCTTCGGTGTATCGGTAGGCGGCCGGCATGTCGCCGTCGCGGGAACCGAAGTTGCCGTGCCCGTCCACGAGCATGTGGCGCAGCGAGAAGTCCTGGGCCATCCGGACCAGGGCGTCGTAGACCGAGGCGTCCCCGTGGGGGTGGAACCGGCCGAGCACGTCTCCGACGGTGGTGGCGCACTTGCGGTACGGCTTGTCGGGCGTGAAGCCCTGCGTGAACATGGAATACAGGATGCGGCGGTGCACCGGCTTCAGGCCGTCGCGCACATCGGGCAGCGCCCGGTCCGTGATGACGCTCATGGCATAGTCGATGAAGGACTTCTTCATCTCCTGTTCGAGGTCTATCGGGACGATCGTATCGTACTTCGCCCTCGCGGCTCCCTGCTCGTCGCTTTCGGCGCGCTGGGCGGCGTTCCCGCGCTTCTTCTCGGCCATCTCGGCTGTCCTCCTATGGGGTGGGGATATGGGCAATGCCGCGTTCCGCGGCATCATTCAACGGTGGGGGCTGACCTGTCCATTATAGCATAATCGGCCGTTTCGAGGCACGGCGGGGCGTCCTCCCTACCCGACGACGAGCGCCACGAGGGGCACCGTGAGGATGGAGAGGACCGTCGTGATGAACACGGTCTGCGCGGCGCGTTCGGGCTCGGTCCGGAACCGCAGGGCGAAGATGGTGGTGCTGGATGCGGCGGGCATGGCGCTGAAGACGACGGCGACCTTCAGGACCAGCGGGTCGACGGCGAGGCCGGGGACGAGGGCGAGCGCGGTGAGGGCGCCGTAGACCAGGGCGGGTGCGGCGAGCAGGCGCAGGAAGGACAGCAGGAAGACCCGCGACTCGCTGAACAGCTGGGAGAGGCGGGAGTCCGCGAGCAGGACGCCGGAGACGACCAGTACCTCCATCGTCACTGCGTTTTCGCTTTCTGTTTCCTGCCATATATCAAGAACCATGATGAAAGGCCACCGATGACGTTCAGAATCAAGTCGTCGATGTCGAATATCCTGCTGTTGTCATATGAAACGAACACAAGGACGAGTTGAAGGATTTCTGCAGACACAGAAATAATCAAGACAGTCCAGAAGGATCTTCTTCTGTCGTTTGGAAACCTGAGTATCATATACACGGGAAGAGGCGCGAAAATCAGGAGATTTCCAGTAACCATGAACAGAACCCGCAGAATATCCCTGTTGGATTGAGCAATGGCAAGATCATTGAAGATGCTGATGAATGGAATAAGATTCATGCGCGGGGCAATTGCCGCTTCGCGATTTAGGACGACAATCAGTGGAAAATACAGCAATGAGATGACGAAAAATATATATGGAATGAGAAAAAGGTCGAGAAGAATATGACGCCATACTCGCTGAGTATTCCGGACTATAATCACAATAAGAAAAATAACCAATACTGCGGCAAATGGAAACACAAGGAATATCGGGTCAAATTCTATCATATTCATTCTCTTTCTGTACATGAAGCGGGGATTGCTCCCCGCCTCATGTTCCGTTCAGTAAGTTTGGCCGAAAGACATTAGTCACTCCACATGCCTACGTCTTCAGATACGATTTTCTCTTGTATTCCCCACCATTTACCCTTGACAAATTTGAAGCGGTACGTTCCATTTCCATCCATGTTCCATTCTCCAGAAACTGTCGAGTAACCATATATGTTTGCAGTTCCAGTCACTGGAACGCCAATCGTGTAGTATATTCCAAGGAACCCACTCTTCTGACAATATATTGTGAGACTATCGGACGTTGTATTAAATACTGTCGACAGATATGTTTGCGTGCAGTTGCAGGATATCGTTGAGCCAGAATAGTAACGACCTATTCCTAAATAGGATGATGACACTTCAAGGGTGGAAGAGTATTTTCGCCGAGAACACAAGTTCCGAACAGAACAATAAGGGACAAGACAAGAATCGAAGTCAAGATGCTCTTCTTGTGCATATTCATAGTTGCCTCCAATTAGCGCGTTTTTGTGCTTCAACTCATAATGAGTGTCTTGATATTTGCTTTGTATGTAATATTAACACAAAACAGCCTTTATACGATATTACAAAAATGGATGTAACCGTCAAGGACGTTCTCTCTCTAAGCAACCCCCATTTTTGCGTAGGGTGAAATGGGTAGATCCAGTACGAAAGTCTTCGCATATTCGTCCACAGTGAAATCGTTATGGGTTCCCATTTCGTCCGATTTTAGGAATACATATCGTGTTTCGAGAAATGAGAGTGCGATGAACGTCAGGATTGTCGACGCTATCACTACCCCAGCAGCGCGGCCACCAGCGGCACCGTGAGGATGGAGAGGACCGTCGTGATGAACACGGTCTGCGCGGCGCGTTCGGGCTCGGTCCGGAACCGCAGGGCGAAGATGGTGGTGCTGGATGCGGCGGGCATGGCGCTGAAGACGACGGCGACCTTCAGGACCAGCGGGTCGACGGCGAGGCCGGGGACGAGGGCGAGCGCGGTGAGGGCGCCGTAGACCAGGGCGGGTGCGGCGAGCAGGCGCAGGAAGGACAGCAGGAAGACCCGCGACTCGCTGAACAGCTGGGAGAGGCGGGAGTCCGCGAGCAGGACGCCGGAGACGACCATGCCCATGGGCGTGGCGGCCGACGCCAGGTAGTCGAGGGCGCTGCCGAGGGGCAGGGGCAGGGAGATCGAGAAGAGGTAGAGGGCGAGACCGATGGGGATGGAGAGCACGGCCGGGTTGAGCAGCGCGGAGAGACCGCCGGAGTCTCCGGCCGGGACAGTTGCGGCTGCGGGGGCGGGAGCATCCGTGGGGACGAGGGATGGGTCGTCGGACGTGGAAACCGCGGCCTTCGCGGCGCGCACCCTTCCCTTCATGATCAGCGGACCCAGGGTGTAGAAGAAGATGCGCATGGGCATGGTATACATCGTGACGTAGAAGAGACCGTCGAGGCCATACAGCGCCTGGATCACGGGGTAGGCCATGAAGGTGAAGTTCGGGAACATGAGCGCGAACCGCAGGATCCGGGCCATCCCGTCGGTGCGGGCGCCGCCGTGGCCGGTCGCACGGTTGGCGAGGGCCGCCAGGAGGAACATGGCCCCCATGACTGCGGTGCAGATGAGCATCAGGACGCCGCCGTTGCGCAGGTCGTCGAAGTTGAAGGGCTTGTTCATGGAGCGGATGATCAGGGCCGGGAAGACGATGTTGAAGATGAAGGAGGCGAGCGAGGCGCCGAAGTGCTCGTCGACGACGCGGGTCCTGCGGGCGACGTAGCCGGCGCAGATCAGCAGGAACATCACGAGGGAGAGCTGGAGGGCGTTCATGCGAGGGGCTCCTTCTCCGGCTTGCCGGCCTTGCGGGGATAGGCGGGGGGCGTAGGGCGGGTCTTGCGGACGAAGACGAGGGTCCGCTGCATGTCGGTGCCGGGCAGGGCGAACCAGTCGACGGGGCCGGGCTCGCCGCCGAGGAGGGCGAGGGCGCGGTCCATGGGGAGGTCGCGCTCGTCGGTGCGGCCCTTCATGGCGCAGAACGTGCCGCCCACCTTCAGGAACGGCAGACAGTATTCGCACAGGACGGGCATGGAGGCGACGGCGCGGGCGGCCGCGAAGTCGAAGGTGCCGCGGCAGTCGAGGAGCCGGGCCGCGTCCTCGGCGCGGGCGTG
>CAZOHH010000027.1:15738-29476 GCA_964579735.1 uncultured Oscillospiraceae bacterium
GCTCGTTCCATTCGCGCAGCAGGGCGGCGTAGCGCTCGAAGCGGTCCGCGGCCGTGTCGTCCAGCGTCACGCCGAAGACGGCGGCGCCCTGGAGCAGGATCTTGCGCAGTTCGGTCATGGCGTCCTCCCTCCCCGTGCCGCGAGCGCCACCATCAGGACGGACACGTCGGCCGGGGACACGCCCGAAATGCGGGAGGCCTGGCCGAGGGTCGCGGGACGCAGCTTCGTCAGTTTCTGGCGGGCCTCGATGCACAGGCCGCGGATTCCATCATAGTCCATGTCGGCCGGCAGCGGGCGGGTCTCGAGGTGGCGGAAACGGTCGATTTTCTCCTGCTCCCGGGCGATGTAGCCCTCGTACTTGAGCGTCACCTCGACCTCGAAGGCGAGAGCCGGCGCGAGGGTGGGGCGGTCGGGGTCGAGGGGGGCGAGCGCGGCGTACGTGGCTTCGGGCCGGCGGATCAGGTCCGCGAGGGTCGCGCCGCCTTCGGGCGCGGGCGTGCCGAGCGCTTCGAGCAGGGCGTCGCGGGCCGGGGAGGGCACGAGCACGGTGGCACGGCAGCGGGCGATCTCGGCGGCGATGCGCGCCTGTTTGTCCTCGAAGCGCGCCCAGGCCGCATCGTCGACGAGGCCGACGGAGCGGCCTACCGGCGTGAGGCGCGCGTCGGCGTTGTCCTGGCGCAGCGAGAGACGGTACTCGGCGCGGGCGGTCATCATGCGGTAGGGCTCGTTGGTGCCCTTGACCACGAGGTCGTCGACGAGGACACCGAGGTAGCTGGTCGAGCGGTCGAGGGTCAGCGGAGGGCGGCCGAGCACGGCGTTCGCGGCGTTGATGCCGGCCAGGATCCCCTGGGCCGCTGCCTCTTCGTACCCCGACGTGCCGTTGATCTGCCCGGCGCCGAACAATCCCGCCACGTCCTTCGTCTCCAGGCTGGCCCGGAGCTGCTGCGGGTCGAGGCAGTCGTATTCGATGGCGTAGGCGCTGCGCATGACGTGGGCGCGTTCGAGGCCGGGCAGCGAGCGGACCATCTGCACTTGGACGTCCTCGGGCATGCTGCTGGACATCCCCTGGAGGTAGATCTCCTCCGTATCCTCCCCGGTCGGCTCGAGGAAGACCTGATGCCGCTCCCGGTCGGGGAAGCGCACGAACTTGTCCTCGACGGAGGGGCAGTAGCGCGGACCGACGCCTTCGATGTTCCCGCTGAAGAGAGGCGAGCGGTGCAGGTTCTCCTTGGCGATGCGCGCGGTCTCGGGAGTGGTCCAGGTCAGGTGGCACGGGACCTGCGGGCGGTCGAGGACGGCGCGGTCCTCCTCGTCGGCGAAGGAGAACGGAGTGACGTCGGGGTCGCCGGGCTGCAGGGACAGGTGCCGGAAGTCCACGGAGCCACGGTGGACGCGCACGGGAGTGCCGGTCTTGAAGCGGCGCAGCGCGAGACCGAGGGCGCGTAGGGAGGCGGAGAGGCCGACGGCGGGGAACATCCCGTCGGGACCGCCGGGGTAGGAGACGTCACCCAGGATGATGCGGCCTTCGAGGTAGGTGCCGGTCGCGAGGACGACGGCGGTGCAGCGGTGGACGGCGCCGGTGCGGGTCTGCACGCCTTCGATGCGGAAGCCGCCGTCCGGCGCGGGGGACGCGAGCAGGCGGACGACCTCGGCCTGGCGCAGGTCGAGTCCAGGCTGGTTCTCGAGCACCTTCTTCATGGCCATCTGGTACCGCCGGCGGTCGATCTGCGCGCGGGGCGAGTAGACCGCCGGGCCGCGGGAGGCGTTCAGCATGCGGAACTGCACGAAGGTGCGGTCGGCGAGCCGGCCCATCTCCCCGCCGAGAGCGTCGACTTCCCGGACCAGCTGGCCCTTGGCCGTGCCGCCGATGCTGGGGTTGCAGGGCATGTTTCCCACGGCGTCGAGGTTCATGGTGAAGAGGATCGTGGGGACGCCGAGGCGGGCGGCGGCGAGCGCGGCCTCGCAGCCGGCGTGGCCGGCACCGACGACGGCGAGCCCGTAGGCGCCGGCTTCGTAGGCACCGGGCAGCGCGAGAGCCTCGGCGAGGGAGGTGGGATCGGCGAGGGGGGTGGTGCGGGAGTCGGCGGATTCCTGCGCCATCGTCACTTGCCCACGCAGAAGCGGGCGAAGATCTCTGCCACGAGGGATTCGGAGACCTCGTCGCCGGTGATCTCGGACAGGTGGGAGGCGGCATCCCGGAGGACGGCGGAAGCGACGTCGAGGGGAAGCCCGCGGGGCAGGCCGTCGCGGACCTCGACGAGCCGGTCGAGCGCGGCGGAGGCGGCACGGTGGTGGCGGGCGTTGGTGAGGACCGCCTCGGAGCGGCGCTCGGCCCCGCCTTCTTCGACGAGGGAGACGAGGAAGGCGGCGACGGCGTCGAGACCTTCGCCGGTAAGCGCGGAGAACGGCAGGACGGGAATGGCCCGGATCCCGGCGGCTCCCGAATGGGTGGATCCCGCTCCGGTCGATGCAGCCAGCCCCGCTCGGATCCGATCGGCGAGACCGAGGCTTTCGGGCAGGTCGTTCTTTCCGGCGACGAAGGCGATCGGAAGTCCGGCGGCAGAGCGAAGGGCTTCTTCGATTTCGGCGGCGAGTTCGAGGTCGGAGTCCTGGGGCGCGACGACCCACAGCACGGCGTCCGCCGTGGCGAGTGCGCCTCGGGCGCGGTCGACGCCCTGTCGCTCGACGGAGTCCGCGGACTCGCGCAGGCCGGCGGTGTCGACCAGACGGACGGGAAGCCCGGCGATGCCGACGGTCTCCTCGATGGTGTCGCGGGTCGTGCCGGGGACCTCGGACACGATGGCGCGGTCATATCCGGCCAGACGGTTGAGCAGCGAGGATTTGCCCGCGTTGGGACGTCCGGCGATGACCACGCCCATCCCCTCCCGGAGCATGCGTCCGGTGCGGAAGGTGGCGACGAGCGCCGCGAGGCGGTCCGCGACCGAGGCGACACCCGAAAGAAGCCTGCGGGAGGCTTCGTCGGACTCCTCGTGCTCGGGGTACTCGATGGAGAGCTCGATGGAGGCGAGAAGCGCGAAGAGCTCGTCGCGCAGCACACCGACGGCCTCGGACACGGCCCCGCGCAGCTGCTCGGCGGCGGCGGAACGCGAACGCTCGGCCTCGGACGAGATCAGGTCCATGACGGCCTCGGCGCGAGCCAGGTCCAGCTTTCCATTCAGGAAGGCGCGGCGCGTGAACTCCCCCGGCTCGGCGGGGCGAGCCCCGGCGGCGCAGAGGGCGGACATCACGGCGCGGCGCACCGCTGGCCCGCCGTGCACCGCGAGCTCGACGACATCCTCGCCGGTGTAGGAGCGGGGGGCTCGAAAGCGCGTGACGACGGCTTCGTCGAGGAACCGTCCGTCGACGGGGTCGTGCAGGTGCGCGAAGACACAAGTATAGCCGGACATCGCGGGGACGCCGGCATACTCGGGAAATCCATCCTGGGAGACGTGGAGAAGGGGGTCGACCAATTCGGCGGCGCCTTGCCCCGAGACGCGGAAGACGGCGATGCCGCTCGTGCCCGGAGGGGTCGCGGCCGCGACGATCGGGTCTCCGTCGTACGGGCTCATCCTCCTCGGCCCGAGAGCCGGTCAGTCCTCGCGCGGAGCGACGACGACGCGGCGGTTGGGTTCCTCGCCTTCGCTGTAGGTCACGACGCCTTCGTACTCCTGCAGCGCGCAATGGACGATGCGCCTCTCGGCGGGGTTCATGGCTTCGAGGACGCTGCTGTGTCCGCTGGAGACGACCTTCTCGGCGACGCGTTCGGCCAGCTTGACCAACGCTTCTTCGCGGCGGCGGCGGTAACCGCCGACGTCGACGACCACGCGGACGCGGTCGGTGGCGGAGCGGTTCACGGCCAGCGAGGACAGGTATTGGATGGCGTCCAGGGTCTCTCCCCTTCGGCCGATCACGGAGCCGCAGTCGTCGCAGGCGGCGTCGACGCGGATCGTATCCTCGTCACGCGTGCAGGAAATCCTGGCGGAGATGCCGATCCCGGCGAGGACCTTGGCGACGAACGCGACGGCGTCCTCCTCCTCGGGCGTGCCGGTCTCCCCTTCGTACGTGATCTCGCCCGGGACGAAGGCCTCGTCCTCTTCGGTGTAGTCGTCCTCATACTCGACGTAGCCGTCGTTCTCTCCGACGAGTCCGGCGGCAGCGTCGACCTCGAGGGTCACGCGGACCTTGGCCAGTCGACGGCCGAACAGCTTGTTCTCCCCTTCGTCGAGGACCTCGATCACGACGGACTCGTCGTCGGCGGTTACGCCGAGTGCTTCGAGCGCCTCATGAATGGCATCCTGTACGGTCTTTGCGGTTTTCTCCACGGAAATAGGCATATCCGATACCTCCTACTTTTTCGAAGCGGGGGGTTTCCCAGAGGCGCCTGTCGTCGCGGGGATCGCGACAGGCTGCTTCTTCCCAATCGTCTTGTACAGCAGGTACTGCTGGAAGATGCTCATCACGTTGTTGACGATCCAATAGAGGCCGAGCGCGGCGGGGGTCGTGAAGGAGATCATCAGGGTGAAGAGCGGCAGGAAATACTGCATCCCCTTCATCATTCCCGCGGAGGGGTCGGGCGCTTCCTGACCCTTCTTGGCGGGGTTGTTCTTCGCGCGGGCGGCTTCCTCGGGGTCCTTCTTCTTGGCGCCCGGCATGAAGGACTGCGTGATCTTCATGGACAGCCAGGTCGTGACGACGGCGATCACGGGGATCAGGAGGAGGGGGAGGTACGTGCCCATCGTGTCGGCGCCGAAGATCAGCTTCGTGTCGTAGGACGGCACCTTGCCGAGGTTCAGGCCGAGGAAGGTCAGGTCGAGGAGCTGTTCGGCTTTCATGAGGCCGGCGTCGACCACCTGCTTGAACGCGGCCGCGTTGTTGCGCAGCGCGTCGATCAGCGGGAGGTTGAAGGTCTGGGCCTGCTGGGCCTGGACTACGGTGAGGAGCGGCGTGACGACGCCGTCCTGCACGTTGTTCAAGAGGATGCTGAGGATGCCGGTGGATTCGGAGACCACCTTGTCCGTGAGGGTCACGGTTCCGATGTCCTTCGTGGCGACGCCCATCATGTGGACCAACGGCGCGGAGATGATGCGGTATACCGGCCAGATGATGAGCATCTGGAGAATCGAAGGGAGGCAGCCCGACAGGGGGTTGAAGCCGTGCTTCTTGTACAGCTCCATCTGGGCCTGCTGCATCTTCTCCTTGTCGGTCCCGTAGCGTCGCTGCAGGTCCTTCATCTCTTCGCTCATGCTCTGCTGCTTGATCGTGTTCTTGAACTGGCTCACGCCGAGCGGAATCAAGGCGGCGCGGAGCAGGATCGTGAACAGGATCACGGACACGCCGTAGTTGCCGACCGTGTCGTAGATCAGCTTCACGATGAAGCCGAAGATATCATAGAGGGGCTGGAGTATGGCATCCATGGACTTGCGCTCCTTGTTCTATCGATCCGCGTCCCGAGGCGGGGCGAGGTCAGGGTACGGGGTCGTATCCGCCCTTGCAGAAGGGGTTGCATCGGAGGATCCGTCCGGCGGCCATCCACGAGCCCTTCAGGGCGCCGTGCTTCTCGATGGCATCCATGGCGTACTCCGAACACGTGGGCACGAACCTGCAATTCGCGCCGAGCCACGGAGAGATCGCCGCCTTATAGAATCGGAGCAGGGCTAGAAGCAGCCGTTTCATCCAGACTCCCGTCCTTCTTCGCCGGCATCTCCGCTTCGAGAAGCCCGGCCCGCGCCAGAAGGCCCTTCACGTCCCTTTCCATCTCCCGATAGGGGGGAGCCTCGCTCCCTGCCTTCGCCACGAGGACGATGTCGAAGCCGCCGGTAAGACGGCCCTCGATCTGTCGGAAGCTCTCCCGCAGGAGACGCTTGAGGCGGTTCCGGAGGACGCTGGTACGGACTCCCTTCCCGACGGTGACGCCGAGACGGTTCGGACCTTTCGGCCTCCGCAGGAAGTGCACGACGGCGTGGCGTCCCGGAAGGTACTTGCCCTTCCTGTACACACGCGTGAACTCGTAGTTCCTCTTGAGAGTCTCGGTCGACTTCATCGCGCTACGTCTCTCCCGCCTTCCAGCCTGTGGTCCTCTTCCCTACTGGAAGAAAAAGACCACAGGGACTGCGGTCTTCAAGCGGACAGTTTCTTTCTTCCCTTCAGCCTGCGCCTCTTGAGAACGTCTCTGCCTGTCGCCGTGCGCATGCGCTTGCGGAATCCGTGTTCCTTTTTCCTGTGCCTCTTTTTGGGCTGATAGGTCATCAACATGGTGGTCCACCTCCATGGGGTAATCAGCAGGGGAAAAGCATTCCGATTATACTTTCGGCGGGCCGAGTCTGTCAATGACGAATTCCCGACGCCTCGACGGCGGCTTTCCGGTTGAGCTTTGCCTCCCGGACAAGCGCGTGCATCCGCTATAATAGGGATATATGTAGAATGTGGGAGGGTGCAGGATGAAATACGACACGATCGTGGTCGGTGGAGGCCTTGCGGGTCTGACGGCGGGAGCATTGCTTGCGAAGCGGGGGCAGAAGGTCGCGGTGATCGACCGGAACTTCAAGCCGGGCGGTTCCTGCGGCATCTTCAAGCGCGAAGGGGTCGTCTTCGACCAGGGCTCGGCCATGCTGTACGGATTCGGAGAGCGCGGTTTCGCCCCCCATCGCTTCGTCTTCGACTGCCTCGAGCAGCCCATCACCGTGGTCCGTCACGAACTGCTCTATTGCGTGGACTTCCGAGGACGCCGCATCCGCTTCTTCCCCGACGTCGACCGCTTCGTCGAGGAACTCGGCGAGGTCTTCCCTTCGTCGAAGGTGCAGATCGCCCGCTTCTATCGCGACATGCTCCGCACCTATCAACACGTGATGGCGGACACGCCCCAGTTCTCGACCCCCGACGAGACCGACCCGAAGGAAGCCTCGGAGAACTTCCGCAAGCACCCCGGATCCTACATGCGCTTCCTGTCGTATATGTTCCGCAACGCGGCGGGGCTGCTGCACGGCTATTTCGATGAACCGGAGATCTTCCAGTTCTTCGACAAGCTGACCTCCACCTATTGCTACACCACCGTGGAAGAGACGCCGGCCGTGCTGGCCGCGGTGATGTTCGTGGACAACCACGTGGGCGGCAGCTACTACCCCGCCGGTTCGACGCTGTTCCTTCCCGGCCTTCTCGAGAAGTCCATCGAGGAACATGGCGGCGACATGCTCTACTCCCGCGAGGTGGAGGGCATCCGCTTCGACGGACGTCGCGCGGTCGGTGTGACATTGGCAGGCGGCGAAACCCTTGACGCCGAATCCGTGGTCTTCGCGGGCAATGTCTGGGACCTCTATGGGCGCCTGATCCCCGCTTCAGTCTCGACGCCCCGTCGTCGCGCCTGGGCGAAGGCGTTGGTACCGACCTACCCCAGCGTCGTGCTCTACGCCACCGTCGACGCATCGGTGATTCCCGCCGGCACGTCGCCCGTCGTGATGTTCGTCGGAAACCCGGCGGAAATCGACGAAAGCGAGATCACGGTGTACCTGAACAGCCTCGACGACCGGACGCTCTGTCCGCCGGACCGCGTGACCGTGATGGCCATAGGGCCTTCCTTCGGCGCCTGGCCAGCCCCCGGCTCCCCCGCGGACCGGTCGGAAACGTACGACCGTCACAAGGCCGCGGATATCGAGCGCCTGCTGTCGGTCCTCGAGGAGAAGTTCCCGGGTTTCCGCAAAGGGCTCCGCCATGTCGAGCTGTCGACGCCGACCACGATCGAGCGCTTCACGGGGAAGCCCGGAGGCAACGTCGCCGGTCCCAAGCAGAAGATCGGCCAGCATCTGTTGAAGCGTCTCCACACGCGCACGGAATGGGACCGCCTCTACTGCTGCGGGGAGTCGACGGCCATGGGAACCGGCACGCCGGCCGTGACCGTCTCGGGGGTGTCCGCGGCCAATGCCGTCCTTTCGGCAAAGGGCCTTGCGCCATTCAAGTACGATCCGGCGCGGAGGTCCCAGGTGACCTGCCTCGACCGGCCAGCCACGTTCGATGATGTACTGCGAGGTCATACGCCCGAGGTCCGGGAGATCATGCGTCTCGCCGGAGAATGCGAATTCTGCGAGGATCCGCTGTGCCAGCAGGGCTGTCCCATCGACATCCGTGGAATCCTACGCCGAGCGGCCGTCGGCAACCTCGTGGGGGCGAAGAGACTTCTCGGGCAGGCCGCCGATGCCTGCGACGCATGCAACCCCAGAGAGTGCGAGAAGCGCTGCGTCCGGTCGCACTTCGCCACGCACCCCGTGCAGATCGCCCGGGCGCTGGAGCTCATTTCGACCTTCGAAGCCTGAAAGGGAGACACGTCGGACTGTGGAATTCCACGCGATGGACTCGACCGGTCAGCCGCCCCGCGTGAACGTCAGTTCCTTGACAGGAAGCGTCTCCGTGCCCACCTCGTCGCCGATGATGGCGCGCGTGCGGTCCAGCGAACGGGGGTCGGCGCGCGGATCCGTCGCAGGGACGGTCTCATGGCGCGTTTCGTGGACCTTGTAGCAGTAGATGGGCAGATAGTCGGCGGAGACCACCCGTACCGTGCCGTCTTCGCTCCGGCGCACCGTGACGCCCGCGATGATGCCGTCCTCGGTGATGCCCTTGGTGCCGTTGGTGCTGTAGATCATGTTCGAAGCGAAGTTGCCGACGGAGTAGAAGACCGGCATCTCGTGGGTGCCGTCCTCGGACGTCAGGACGGAGATCCCCTGGACGGAATGGGGGTGCTGGCCGAAGACGACGTCTACGCCGGCGTCCGCGAGAGCTTGCGCCAGACGCTTCTGATAGGCGTTCTCGGTGGTGCGGTACTCATCGCCCCAGTGGAGCACGAAGACCGTCAACTCGGCTCCAGCCTCGCGCATGTCCTTCTCGACCTGGCACATCCTGGCGATGTCGTCGGCGAAGTCGGCGGCGTAGGGATTGAAGGTGTTGATCAGGGGCACGGCGGCGGACTCGAGCGGCAGCCCGTTGATGCGGGTCTTTCCGTCGGAGGAGGGCGTCTCGAAGGTGTAGGCGGCGACGCCGATCCTGATCCCCTTCCGGTCGAGGAGCTGGAAGATCGGTTCGGTGACGTCCGCCCGGGTTCCGGCGACGGTCAGGCCGGCCGCGCGCAGGACCGAAACGGTTCGGAGGAGTCCGGCCGTGCCGCGGTCGTACATATGGTTGTTGGCCGTCACGGACACGTCGATGCCGGCGTTGAAGAGCGCCGTGGCGATGGCGTCGGGAACGGAGAAACGCGGGAAGTTGGAATAGGGAGTGCCTGCGAGGGTGCCCTCCATGTCGGCGAAGGCAAGGTCGGCTTTGGACAGCATCCCCCCCAGTGTCTTGAAGATCCGGTCGAAATCGTACTCCCCGCTGGGCAGCAGGTAGCTCTTGATCACGGCGGTGTGGAGAAGGATGTCCCCGATGTCGAGGAGACGGATCTCGACGACGGGACCTGGCGTCGCGGCAGGCTTCGTCGGCGTGGGCTCGACCGTGGGAGTCGCGGGAGGAGGCGTGGGCGTGGCGGCTTCGGTGGCTACGGCGGCCGTGGGGTCCTTCGTCGCGGAGGAGGTCGGACCGGGCGTCACCGACGGAAGCCATCCGGCAAGGAGAGGCAGACCGTACGCAACTCCCGCGCTGACGACCAGCACGAAGGCGATGACGCCAAGAACCATGGGCAAGCCCTTGCGGAAGCCTTTTCGAGGGCCCTTGCGAGGACTCTTCCGGCGGTCTGGACGGCGCGGATTGCCGATGCTGGACGAGTACGGTGCAGGAAGCGGGCTGTGGCGTTTCATGCGTTCACCTCGCGGGGACCGTGGCCGACCGTCACGCAAGGCTGCAGGAACCAGCCGGCTTCGACGAGGCGCTTCAATTCGGGACGGCCCGTCGCGCGGTCGCGGGCGTCGGCGTCTTCATAGGCGGCATAGAGGGTGGGGCCGCTTCCGGACATTCTGCAGAGGCCGGGGTTCGTCGCGGCCAGGGCGGCGATGCCCTCCGCGAGCGTGGGATTCTCAGCCAGGGCCACCGGCCAGAGGACGTTTCCAGCCGCTGCGGAGAGCGCCGGAAGATCCCTGCGGGAGAGGGCGCGGCATACCTCCGGGGTGTCCGGGCGGTCCGAAAGGGTGTCGAGGGACAAGGCACGGAAGGCGGAGGGAGTCGACACGCCGAAGGGAGGTTTCAGGAGAAGCAGCGGCAGGTCGGTCCATGCGGACAGCGGCGTGATGATTTCGCCCACGCCTTCACAGAGGGCTGTCCCGCCGACGAGGCAGAACGGGACGTCGGCTCCGGTCGCGGCGGCGATGTCGAGCAGTCGGAGGGTCGGGACGGCGCCGGGGAGGAGCCTGGCCAGGCCGAAGATCGTGGCCGCCGCGTCGGCGCTGCCGCCGGCGAGACCTGCCGCTTCGGGGATTCGCTTCGTGATGCGGATCCGCACGCCGGTCCTCGCGCCATCGATGGCGTGGGCCAGAAAACGAGTGGCCGCCCGGTGGCAGGTGTTGCGAGAATCACAGGGGATTCCGGGGCGGTCGCAGACGAGGACCACGCCGTCGGATGCCGGTCGAAGCTCGACTTCGACGAGGTCGGAGAGGGAAACGGTCTGCATGGTGGTGGCGAGCAGGTGGTACCCGTCCGCTCTCCGTCCGACGACGTCCAGCGACCAATTGATCTTGGCGGGTGCTTCGAGCTCGATCCGATCCACGGTGCCGGTCCCCTTTCCTTTGTTCTTTCCGATTATAGACCATGGAGGGGCGCATCGAACAGAGCCTGGGATACGAAGAAGGGACCCGCCGGTATGGCGGGTCCCTTCTTGGAAAGACATGCCGGGAAAGGAGGCGTCAGGTCGCGTACGAGAGGACGAGGAGGGAGCCGTCCGTATCGCCCGTGTTCAAGGCGACTTCGACCACGTGGGTCAGGACGTCGACGTAACTGAAGGAGACCATTTCCTGATAGCTGTTCCTTCGGTTGCACCGGACCGTGAAGACGTTGGGGTAGCAGCTCTCGATGACGCCTTCCTGTACGATCGTTCTTTTCCTGCCACCGCTCGAGCGGAGGCGCACGCACTTGCCGATATTCGCTTCAAGGTCTTTCCTGCAGTTCTCGAGTTCATTCCGTACGATCATCTGCGACACCTCCACGCGTTCCAACGACGGGGCTACCGATCAGAGGGCTGATGCTGCGGACAGGCCTGTCGTGGGGGCTGCTCCGCACTTCCGATTGTACCGCTTTCACATGCTGAAGTCAACGGAATTTACCATCCATTGTGGTATAATTTGACGGGGCGCACCATATGTTGTGCCTAAATCCCTGTTGGGAGGGTGGCATTGAAGAAGAACATCGGGGGTCCCAAAGCCGTGGACCCGACACCGGACAAGTCCTCGAATCAGGCCTCCGACGCCGTGGAGCCGGAATCCCGCGCCACCCGTCGATCCCGCCGCGAGTCCGAGCCGGAGGTTTCAGGACCGAAGACCATGCGGCAGCCAGGTGACGACCTGAACCGCCTGGACCTCCATCGCGAGTGGATCGCCCCCTCGCGCGCCAGTCACCGGCGCATGCGGCTTCGACGCAGGCTCGCAAGGTCTGCCGTGGCGGTCGTCCTGCTCGCCGCCGTCTCCATATGTGGATACCTGTTCCTCTGGGTGCCCGTCCAGGCTGGATGGAATCCCTTCATCGAATGGTTCGGCAGTCCGACGGCCACGCTCGCAGTCGAGCCCTCCCCCACGACTTCGGCCGATTCCTCTCCCACCGCGGCCCCGACGACCGACCCGGCGGCCTCTCCCACTCCGACTTCCGCCGCCCTCTCCGCGCAGGCCCGCGCGGAACTCTTCGACGCGCTCAAGGATCGCCTGACGAGCCGCGTCGCCGACTTCACGTCCGGCCGCTATGCGATCACCTACATCAATCCTGTAAGTGGCGAGTCCTGGAGCCTCAACGGCGAAGCGCCGTTCGTCGCCGCGAGCTGCATCAAGATGGGCATCAACACCTACCTTTATGACCAGGTCAAAGCCGGGCAGGTCACGCTCGACGAGATCCTCACCTTCGACCGCCGGGCCTACCCGACCGGCGACTACGAGGGCGGCACGGGCACGATCCAGAGCCAGCCCGACGGCACGCAGTACACCGTGGCCCAGACGTCGGCGCTGTCCATCCGCGTCAGCGACAACTGCGGGATCAACATGATCCTGCGCCGCCTCGGCACCATCGAGACCGTCAACGCCAACTACCTGAAGGTCGTCGCCGGAACGGTCGACTACCGGACGACGGTCACCTACAAGGACTACAAAGGCGCGACGAAGCAGGGCAAGAACCGCATCAGCTCCGACGACCTCGCGAAACTCGCGGCGGACCTGTACCTGCGCTATGCGGCCGATCCCGACACCTACCAGCCCCTGATCGACGACCTATCCAACACGGAATTCGGCTACAGCATCCCGAACCTTCTGCCCGAGGACGTGAAGGTCGCACACAAGATCGGGACCAACGGCACCTACTACACCGAGAACGACGTCGGCATCGTTTTCGCCGCCGAGCCCTTCATCCTGTGCGTGACGACGGAGTCCGGCAGCATCTCCAAGGCCCATGAATTCACGGCCCAGGTCGCGAAGGAATTCTACGACTTCGTGCAGACGGCGGCGACGGGAGTCGCGCCGGGCTGAGTCTTTTCCAAGCCGGGAACGCGCCGCGCCGGGACCGCACCGCGCAGGTCAGGCGTCGATGCCTTCGAAGCCCTCGCCGAGGACCTCGCGGGAGTCGACGACGATCATGAACGCGTTCGGGTCTATGTTCTTCACCAGCGTCTTCAACGCCAGGATCTGGTTCCTCGGCAGCACGCAGAGAAGGACCTCCTTCTGCGCGCCGGTGTACATCCCTTGTCCGTGAAGTCCCGTGATGCCGCGGTCCAGGTCCTGCATCACGCGCACCGCGATTTCGCTCGATTTGTCGGAGATGATGATGGCGCTCTTCGCATAGCCGAACCCTTCGATCACGAGGTCCGTGACTTGGGCGGTGAGGTAGAGGGCTATCGCCGAATACATCGCGAGCAGCACACTGGGGCCTGGTTCCCGGGCGTAGGCGATGGCGGCGCAGAGCAGGACGACGATGTCGAGCATGAGAATGAACTGGCCGAGGCTGAAGGTGCGGTAGCGCTTCTTGATCACCTTGGCGAGGATGTCGGTGCCACCGGTCGTGTACCCCGCGCGGAAGATCATGCCGAGGCCGACGCCGTAGACGATGCCGCCGAAGATGCAGTAGATCAGGGGGTCCGGCAGTCCGACCTCAAGGGGGCGGTTGATGTAGTTGTCGTAGAGTCGGGTGAACGCAGGGGCGGTCGCGTCGATCGCGACCGAATAGAGGATCGTGCCGACGATGGAATTGACGACGAAGCGGCGGCCGAGATTCACCAGGCCGAGAATCAGCAGCGGGATGTTGAAGAGCATGACCATCACGCCGAAGGGCAGGAACGTACCGCGGCCGGTCAGCTGGAAGAGGATGGAGACGAGGCCGCTGACGCCACCCATGGTCAGACGGACTGGCACGTAGAATACGTTGACCGCGAAGGCGCAGGCAATGGAACCGCCGATCATCAGCAGGGCTTCGACGGTCAGCCGCCGGCCGACGCCGGCAAGGCCACCGGGGCCGGGGGAAAGGCCGAAGAGCATCTTCCGGAACGTTTCCTTCATGCGGGGGCCTCCGATCGGGACCTTGAGGAGACTGGCGTCGGACTTCCGGGGCGCTCAAGGGTCATTATACCGCATGGAAGATG
>CAZOHH010000028.1:0-22166 GCA_964579735.1 uncultured Oscillospiraceae bacterium
TCGACCCCACGAAACGCGAGGTGACGGATATGAAACTCGACCGGAAGAGCCTGTTGGACCGCGATGCATGGGAATCCAAGGGGTATCGGCTTCCAAGGTTCGACATCGAAGCCGTGAAGACGAAGACTCTCATCCGCCCCCAGTGGATCCACTTCGGAGCCGGCAACATCTTCCGCGCCTTCACCGCTGTGCTGCAGCAGAAACTGCTGGACGAGGGGCTCTCCGACCGCGGGCTCGTCGTGTGCGAGGCCTTCGACGAGGAGATCATCGACCGCGCCTATACCCCATTCGACGACCTGAGCGTGATGGTGTCCCTGAACCCCGACGGCAAGCTCGACAAGCAGGTCGTGGCCAGCGTCGTCCGCTCCGTGAAAGCCAGCGGCGGGCTGGAGGAGATGGTCCGCTACTTCCGGTCCCCCTCGCTGCAACTGGTCAGCCTCACGATCACCGAAAAGGGGTATGGCGTCAAAGGCCCCGACGGCCAGTATTTCCCGTGGATCGCCGCGGATTTCGAGGCGCTCCCGGTCGTCGCGAAGAGCGCGACCGCCCTGCTGACTCTGCTGATGCACCAGCGGTACCTTGCTGGTCGGTTGCCCGTGGCGCTGGTCAGCATGGACAACTGCTCCCACAACGGCACGCTGCTCCACGACGCCGTGCTGACGTTCGCCCGCGAGTGGACCTCCCGCGGTCTTGCCGACGCTGGATTCGTCGCGTATCTCGAGGATCGCACCAAGGTCTCCTTCCCCTGGAGCATGATCGACAAGATCACCCCCCGCCCCTCCGAAGAAGTGAAAGCGCTCCTTGCGGCCGACGGCTACGAGGACACGGAGCTGATCGTGACCGCGAAGAAGACCTACACGGCCTCCTTCGTCAACGCCGAGCCGACCCAGTACCTCGTGGTCGAGGACTGGTTCCCGAATGGCCGCCCGCCGCTCGAGAAGGCCGGTGTGCTGTTCACGACGCGCGAGACCGTCGAGAAGATCGAGACCATGAAGGTCACCACCTGCCTGAACCCGCTCCACACCGTCCTGGCCATCTACGGCTGCCTGCTCGGGCACCGGACCATATCGGACGCGGTGGCCGATCCGGAGCTGAAAGCGTTCGTCGAAAAGGTCGGCTACGTCGAAAGCATGCCCGTGGTCGTGAACCCTGGCGTCATCGACCCCGCCGAGTTCATCCGGACCGTCCTCGAGGTGCGCTTCCCCAACCGCTTTCTCCCCGACGCGCCCCAGCGCATCGCCACGGACACCTCCCAGAAGATCCCGGTCCGATTCGGGGAGACCTTGAAGTCCTATGTGAGGCGTGGACTGGGCGAGGAGCGCGAACTGGAGTTCATCCCGCTGGTTTTCGCCGGCTGGTTCCGCTACCTGCTCGCCGTGGGCGACGACGGGCAACCGATGACCCCGAGCCCGGACCCGCGCCTCGAGGAACTGCAGGGCAAGCTCGCCTCGATCCACCTCGGGGACCGCGGACCCTTCGACGCGGTGCTCGACCCCATCCTTTCCGATTCGGCGCTCTTCGGCATCGACCTCGTCGCCCACGGCCTCGCCGGCAAGGTCAAGGCGGACCTCGCCGAGATGCTCGCCGGCCCCGGCGCCGTGCGCACGACCCTGAAGAGGCACCTCGGCACCTGACCTGTCTTCGGAACGCAAAGCGGACAGGATGAACCTCGTCATCCTCCCCGACCTCCGCTTGGGGTAGAATGGTGCCCATGGAGGTCGACCATGACGAAACTCCGTTCCTACTCCGATATGGCGCGTCCCGTCGCATCCCTCTCCGTTCCGGTTCTGATCGAGCAGGCCGGCATCGTGCTGATGGGCGTGATCAACGTGATGATCGCCTCCAACATGGGCCGCCAGGCCATTTCCGCCATCGGGATGATCGACTCCATCAACAACGTCGTGATTTCGGTTTTCGGCGCGCTGGCCATTGGCGGCACGGTGGTCGTCGCACAGCAGACGGGCAGCGGGAACCGTGGGGAGGCCAGTCGCGCGGCGGGCCAGGCGCTGCTCTCCTGCCTGGCGGTCGCCACGGTGACGACCCTACTGGCGTTGGTCTTCCAGCGCGCCCTCGTCGGCGCCCTGTTCGGTCAAGCCGAAGCGCAGGTCCTGGACAACGCCCGGACCTACTTCTCCGTGATCCTGTGGTCCTACCTTCCTATCGCGCTGGTCAGCATCGCGTTCGGCATCCTGCGAGGCTCGGGAGACACCCGGATCCCCATGGCGATCTCCCTCCTGATGAACCTCTTCAACGTCTTGTTCAGCTACGCGCTGATCTACGGTGTCCGCCTGGACATCGCCGGCCTCCTGCTGCAGGTTCCCGCGCTGGGCGTCCGCGGTGCTGCGGTCGGCTTGACGGCGGCCCGCACGCTCGGCGCCATTCTGGTCGTCCTTGCTCTTCTTCGAGAATCGCAAGCGCTCCGCCTGGCGGACCTTCGGAACTTCCGCTTCGACCTCGCGCTCCAGAAGTGCATCTTCCGTCTTGGCGTGCCGGCCAGCCTCGAACAACTGATGTTCAACGGGGGCAAGCTGATCGTGCAGACCTTCATCGTGGGACTCGGCACGGTGGCGATGGCGGCGATCGTCATCGCCAGTTCGGCATCGAGCCTGCTGATGATTCCCGGAAGCGCCCTATCCACTGCCGCGGTCACCCTCGTCGGCCAGCAGGTGGGTCGCGGTCAGCCGGCGGAAGCGCGCCGCCGCCTCGGCTTCGTCATCGGAATCGCCTCGGCCGCCATGGGGGTGCTGAGCCTCCTGATCCTCCCATTCGCAAAAGGCCTGCTCGGTCTTTATACGCAGGATGCGCCCACCCTCGCCGCCGCGCTGCCGCTCCTGTTCTCGATCATGGTCGCCCAACCGCTCCTGTGGCCAGCCTCCTTCGTCACTCCTGCCGGGCTCCGCGGAGCGGGGGATGTCCGATACACGATGACCGTCTCCATCATCAGCATGTGGGTGCTCCGCATCCTGCTCGGCTACGTGTTCACGCTCGTGTTCCACTGGGGGATCCTCGGCATCTGGCTGGCCATGTACACCGACTGGATCGGTCGCTCCTTCTTCTTCCTCCGCCGCATGATGGGAGACCGATGGCTCAAGGCCCCTGTCTTCACGCATGACCCCGAACTCGCCACGGAAATCGAAAGGGAGGTACGCACATGAACATCCGCACGACCAAGAAACTGAACAACGGCGTCGAGATCCCCCTGCTCGGGCTGGGCGTGTTCCGCTCACCCAACGGCCCGGAAACCGTACAGGCCGTGAAGTGGGCCCTCCAGGCCGGCTACCGGCATGTGGACACGGCCTCGCTCTACGCCAATGAGGAGACCGTCGGTCAGGGCCTCCGTGAAAGCGGCATCCCGCGCAAGCAGGTCTTCGTCACGACCAAGATGTGGACCGAGGACATGCGCAAGGGCAAGGCCGGGCAACGTGCGGCCTTCGAGAAGAGCCTGTCCCTTCTCGGGCTCGAATACGTGGACCTCTACCTTCTCCACTGGCCGGTCGCCGAGGCATTCCAGGACGCCTGGAAGGTCATGGAGGAAATCTACAAGTCGGGGAAAGCGCGAGCCGTGGGCGTCAGCAACTTCCACGAGCACCACCTCGATGAGCTGCTGGCCGGTGCGAAGGTCTGCCCCGCCGTGAACCAGGTGGAGTGCCACCCCCGTCTTTCCCAGACCCCGCTGGTCGCCTATTGCGAGAAGCTCGGCATCGCCTTCGAGACCTGGAGCCCGCTCGGCGGGATCCGTGGAGACCTGATGAACGACTTGACGCTCAAGGGCATCGGATTGAACCACGGGAAATCGACCGCCCAGGTGATTCTGCGCTGGGAGCTGCAGCGCGGACTGGTCACGATCCCCAAGTCCGTCCACAAGGACCGGATCGAGGAGAACGCGGACCTCTACGACTTCGAGCTCACGGCCCGGGAGATGGGCCTCGTCGACGCGCTGAACGAGAACCGCCGCTTCGGAGCGGACCCGGAGAACTTCCCGTTTTAAGTAGGACCCCCGGCGCTTTGCAGCACCGAGGGCCCTGTTCGATTCGTCCGGGTAGAGTCGATTCAGTTAGGCGACGATTGCCGGTGTGACCGTGCAGACGCCCGTTCCCGTTCCAGAGCCGCGGCCGTTGCCGCGTCCGCCGCCACCCGCCGCGATGCCGGTGCCGTCGCAGGTTCCGGCAGCGAGACCGTTACCGCTGGCGCTTCCCGTCATGGAACCGCGGCCGTTGCGGGCTGCCTGACCGGCTGGGACGCCCGTGCCGTCGCAGTTCGCGACGCGGTCTTCCAGCAGGTCATAGATGGAATCGGCGGAGGCCTGGTCCAGCGTTCCGGCGGTGACCCGCTCGGCGAGCTGCGTCTTCAGGGCTTCGAGACGCTGGGCCTGGAATTCGTCCAGCACGCCTGCCTCTGCAGCAATCGAACCGTAGCTCGAACCGGCCGCACGGGCCGCCTGAAGGTCGGTCTCGCTTTTCCCGGTCAGTCCGGCCAGGATCTGCGAAGGGGTCTGGACGGCTGCGAAGACTACGCCTGCAACCGCTACGACCACGAGCATCACCACGAGTGCGCCAACGACTCTACGTCCGGTCTTCTTGTTTGTCTTGTTGATCTGTTCCATTTCCTAAGTTCCTCTCTTTCTTCCGCGTCAGCGGGTCTATGGTTTCATTCTGCCTCGAGGATGTGAGGAATCCATGAAACGGGAGCGAAGAAAGGCGGAAGTCTAGGAAATCGTGGATTCTGCCTCTGCAGGAAGTTCGAACCAGAAGGTCGCGCCGGAGCCGGGAGGGCTTTCTACGCCATGACGTGCGGCATGCGCGGTCAGGATCGAGCGCACGATGGCGAGGCCCAGGCCGGTTCCGCGACGGCTCCGGTCGGTGGCGGCGGCACCGCGGCGGAATCGCTCCCAGATGCCCGTCAACTCGTCCGGAGGGATGCCGGGGCCGTCGTCCGCGACTTCGCACCGGACGATGTTCCCCGACAGTTGGACGCGGACCGTGGCCGTGCCTCCGCGTGCTCCGTGCTGCAGCGCGTTCTGCACGAGGTTGTAGAGGACCTGCTCGATGCGGGCCGGGTCTGCGCGGACCGTGCAGGGGAGGGGTGCTTCGAGGCGAACGTTCATGCCGGTGGTCTCCGCGTGGCCGCGGAACCGGTCGACGACCCGTTCTGCCAGATGGTCCAGCCGCACGCGGATCCGATCCAGCTGCACGGTTTCGGACTGCATGCGGGAGAGGTCGAGCAGGTCGTCCACGAGTCGGGCCAGTCGCTCGGACTCGGCGATGACGCTGTCGAGCTGGCGTCGGCGTGTCTCCGGGGTGGCACCGTCCAGATCGCGGAGCGTTTCTGCATAGCCGCGGATCAAGGTAAGGGGAGTGCGCAGTTCGTGTGACATGTTCGCAACGAATTCGCGGCGCAAGCTCTCGACACGGGACAGGTCGTGCCCCATCTTCGTGAGCGTCTCGGCGAGCTCGCCGATTTCGTCGCGGTTGCGCACGTGGATACCGGTCTCGAACTGTCCCTCCGACATGCGCCGCGCCGCATCCGTGATCGTGCGGATCGGCCGGGAGAAGGATCGCGCCAGTATGAGAGAGAAGGCTACGGCTACTGCCGTCAGGATCAGGGAGATCCAGAGGAGCTGCTGTTTCAGGACGGAGGCCGTCTCCTCGACGGCGGGCATGGGAAGCGTGACGAGCAGAGCACCGACGAGCAATCCATCCGCACGAACCGGTCTTCCGATGAGGACGAACACCCCCCCGAGACGTGGGTGGGTGACACGGGTCTGGGTGTTCATCCCGGCAAGGACGTCGGGGAGGGACTGGAGGCGCAGGTTGGCCCAGGCACCCTGGGAGGCCCCACGTCCTTCCGGCGAACCGGAAGTCAGCAGGAGGACACCGGATGCATCGAACCACTCGGCGGTGGCGCCGGTGCGGTAGGCGAAGGAATAGAAGAGGTCGGCCGCCTCCGGCACGGTTGCCGTGGATAAGGACGCCGCGAGGGCCGTGGTATCTTCCGCGACCGAGGAGACGCGGATGGCGTCGTAGAACTGTTCGAGGAAGACGATCTGGAACAGCCAGAGGAGGACCAGCACGACGACCACCAGGGCCATCATTCCGGCCCAGAGCCGGGTCGCGATGCGGCTTCGGAAGCGGATCGCGGTCAGCCGGGTCAAAGGACGGCCTCCGCGTCGAATTTATAGCCGACGCCCCAGACGGTGGCGAGGTAACGGCGATATGGACCGAGATGCTCCCGCACGGTCTTCACGTGGGTATCGACGGTGCGCCCGTCTCCCGTGAATTCGTAGCCCCAGACACTCTCGAGGAGCTGGTCGCGGGTGAACACGCGGCCGGGGTGGCTGGCCAGGTGCTGGAGGAGGTCGAACTCGCGGGACGTGATGGGGACGCCGTGTCCATCGACCCCAATCGTGCGGCCTGCGACGTCGATGACGACTCCGGGGAATTCCAGCCGGTCCGCGGGGTCCACCTTGGGCGCATCCGCAGCGCTGCGGCGCGCCAGGACTCGGATCCGGGCGAGGAGCTCCCTGGGGCTGAAGGGCTTCACGACATAATCGTCGACGCCGAGTTCGAAGGCGAGGATCTTGTCATACTCCTCGCCGCGCGCGGACAGCATGCAGATTGGAACGCGGGACGTGCGGCGGATCTCCCGGCACACGGTCCAGCCATCGATGCGGGGCATCATGACGTCCAGCACGACGACGGAATAGGCGTTGGAGCGTATGAGCTCCAACGCCTTCGCACCGTCCTCCGCCTCGTCCGCGTCGAATCCGTCGTTGAGGACGTATCCGCGGACAATCTCCCGGATCTCGGCCTGGTCGTCCACGATGAGAATGCGTTGTCTGCCCATGCTTCACACTCCTTGTGGATTCATCCTATCACAACGGGGAAGCTCAGCTTCCGGCGACGGTGCTGGCCGCCAGCAGCGCCTTCGTCGCATCGTCGAGGGTGGCCTTCTCGAGGAGGATGGCGACGGCTTCCGAGGGCAGACCGACCGCTTCCGATGGGGTGAAGGGGGCACCGGTGTAGAGCGCGACGAACCAGCGCACGGATTGTACACCGACCTCCAGCGTGCCGTCCCCGGACAGTCCGAGGGTCTCGAGGCTCTTGCACTGGAAGGAGGACACGATTGTTCCGAAAGGAATGCGGAAAGCTTCGCCGAGGTCAGCGAGCGGCACATCGTACATGGAGGAGATCTCCCCGAAAGTATAGGATCCCTTGATGTCCTGAGGATCCGTCTTCGTCTCGCCGGAGGGGTCGACGACGGAGCCCGGCTGTTTCTGGTTGGACGTCTGCCACAGGCCGGCCGCGGAAGCGGCACCGACCGTGCCGAGCAGGACGACGACGACGAGGATGGCCATGACGGTCTGATTGATTTTCATCACTTCTTCCTCCTGACGAAGAACGGCTCGACGACGACGGTGCCCTTGACGGGGCAGGCTTCTTCACTGGTGCACTTCATGCAGCCGTTGCAGGCGAGGTCGGTCACCGTATCGCGCTTCGAGACCGGGATTCCGACGGGACAGGCGCGGTCGCAGGCACCGCAATGGGTGCAGGTGGCTTCGACCCGACGTAGTTTCAGGAAGCGGATCTTGTTGGTCAGGCCGAGCAGCGCGCCATAGGGACAGGCATATCGGCACCAGGGCCGTTCGACGAAGAGGGAGAGAAGGACGGTAGCACCCAGGATCACGTAGGCCGCGATGGCCACTTCCCCGGTCCAGAAATTGAAGAGGGCGTAGTAGGGGTCGATCTCCTGGAACATGAGCTTCGCGGTGGCGGCCGTGTTGTAGACGACCAGGGCGAGCAGCACGAACCGGAAGTATCGCAGGATGCGGTCCAGCAGCTTCGGCATGATCTTGTTGTAACGTCGTCCCAGGAGCTTGCGTCCAAGCATTGCGATCCATTCCTGGAAAGTTCCGAAGGGGCAGACCCAGCCGCAGAAGACCGGGCCGAAAAGAAAGGCGAGAAGGAATACGGCGGTCATGAGGACCAGGGACGAAGCGTGGATCTTCTGGATGAAGTCTCCGGTGGTGAAGAGCTGGTAGAGGGTGACGACGCCGCCGAAGGGGCAGACGGCGTGGAGCGAGATGTCGAGAAGGGAAAAAGCGACGATGCCGAAGAAAAGAAGCTGGACGGCCATGCGGATCCACGGGCGCACCTTCCTCTTCTTGCGGACGGGTGGTGTCGGAGTGATGGGAGTTCCAGGAATATCAGGGTTCACGGGGGTCTCGGGAATCGTGTCGTCCATCGGGGCCTCCTTCGCGGGCCGGTTCTACCGGCACTCTCTTCCTCCACTTTGCCGAAAAGATGTGTTGGAACCGTGAAGAGATTTCGAAGAGTTGTATGGTTGGCAGGCGGACCGTACGCCTATATACTGGAAACACATGAAGAAGGAAAAGGGTCTCTACTGGAAACTCTTCCTCTCGACCTTCCGCCTGAGCGCCTTCACGTTCGGCGGTGGGTACGTCATCATCACCCTGATGCGCAAGCGCTTCGTCGAGGAACTCGGTTGGCTCGATGAGAACGAGATGCTGGATCTGACCGCGCTTGCACAGTCCGCGCCGGGCCCGATCGTCGTCAACGCTTCGATCCTGGTCGGTTACCGGATGGCCGGCGTCGCAGGTTCATGGGTCGCGCTGCTCGGGACCGTCCTGCCTCCATTGATTCTCATGTCGGTGGTCTCCCTCTTCTACGAGGCTTTCAAGTCCAACGCCCCCGTCGCAGCCGCTCTGCGCGGCATGCGCGCCGGTGTTGCCGCGGTCATGGTCGACGTGGTCGCCACGATGGGTAAGGACGTCGCCAAGGAGAAGAGCCTTCTCTCGTTGCTGCTCATGGGTGCGTCCTTCGTCGCCGTCTTCTTCTTCGAAGTGAATGTGATTCTCGTTCTCGCCGTGTGCGGCCTTGTCGGAGTCGTCGTCCACCGCTTCGCGCGACGGAAGGAGGCGAAGGGGAAATGGAGCTTCTGAGCCTTCTCTGGAGCTTCTTCCTGGTCGGATCGTTCAGCTTCGGCGGCGGGTATGCGGCGCTTCCCCTGATCCAGCATCAGGTGGTCGACCTGCACGGCTGGCTGACCTTGTCGGAGTTCGCCGACGTTCTGACGATTTCCCAGATGATGCCGGGTTCGATCGCCCTCAATGCGGCGACCTTCGTCGGAATGAAGGTCGCCGGTCCGATCGGCGCGGTCGTCGCCGCAAGCGGGTGCGTCCTGCCCTCCAGCGTGATCGCCACGCTGCTGGCCGTCTTCTACTACAAGTATCGCTCGACGTCCATCGTGAAGGGCGTTCTGGCTGGGCTTCGCCCCGCCGTCGTGGCGCTGATCGCCTCCGCCGCCTTCTCGATCCTATGGCTCACGTTCTTCGGCACGTCCCCGCGTCCGCTCAACCTGTCGGTGCCCGATTGGATCGGCGTCGGGCTATTCGCCGCCGCGTTCGTCGCCCTGCGCAGATTCAAGGTCGACGCGATCCTGGTCATGGTCGGATGCGGCGTCATGGGACTTGGACTGTACCTTCTTTTCTGACGGAGAAGACCACGCCGAACACGACGACGCCTACCCATACCACGAGCGACCCATAGAGGAAGGTCTGCCGGATGCTGGTCAGATCGCTGACGAAGCCTCCGCCCACGCTGCCGAGGACGCGCGCGACGCCGACGCACAGCATGGCGTTCATGGCCTGGCCCGAGGCGCGGAGTTCCTTGCGCACGTTCGTGTTGATGTAGGTCGCCATGCTGTAGATGAACACGATGACGGTGATTCCGTGCAGCGCGTTCATGCCCATGAGGACGAACCGGTCGTCGATGAGGTAGAACAGGAACCAGCGGAGAGCGAGCGCGAGGCCGGCGAGCAGCATGGTCAGCCGAGTGCCGAGCCGCGTCAGGATTCGGTCCGCGAAGAGCAGGAAGGGCAGTTCCGCGATGGACGTGACGAAGATGGCCCACCCCTGCAGCGGCAGGTCGGCCCCCAGGGACTTCAAATGGATGGCGAAGAAGCTGTAGTAGAAGCCCAGGGTCAGCTGCAGCGTGAAGTTGAAGGCGAGGAGCAGGACGAGGCCGCGGTCCTCGAACAGGCGGCGCAGGGGAACGCGGGTGCCGGTGGACTGGTGTCCGCGGACCTTGGGCAGGCCGAAGGCGACGAAGAAGGAAAGCAGGCCCATGGCGGCGTAGAGCGGGAAGATGGCGTCGATGCGCTGGCGGGCGACCATGCCGGCGACGACGGCCATGACCGCGTAGCCGAGGGTGCCTGCGAGGCGGACGGGTCCGAAGGGGCGGCCGGTCGAGGAGAGGTGTTCGAGGGCGATCGCATCGCTCAAGGGGATGATGGACGACTGGAAGGCCGAGAAGAGCACGATGGCGAGGAAGACGAACGGGAGCGCGCCGGACAAGGGGAAGAGCAGGATGCAGGCGGAGGCGCCGAGGATGAGCGCGAAGAGGACCGTGTTCTTGCTGGTCGCGCGGTCGGCGGCGATGCCCCAGACGGGGTGCGCGAGCAGCGCGACGAACGGCCCGAGGGCGAGAAGGGTGCCGACCACGGTCCGGCTGTACCCGAGGCTGTTCAGGAAGATGGGGATGAAGACGACGTAGACGGCCGTCGTCATATAGCTCACGGCGTAGTAGATGGGGAAATGCAGCTTGTGTTCCTTCATGTCCCCGATTCTAGCACACCCGAGGCTTCGTCCGGTGCCGAGACCGCACCTTGCGACATCCCGGAGCCGAAGGTTTAGCGATATACTGTAGTCGTTGGGCGGAAAGCCCCGTGTGCAGGAGGTCGACCATGGAGACGAACCGGACGATGCACCCCTATTCCCAGCCATTCTTCCGTGAAGGGACCAAGGACGAGGCCGTTCTCCTGATCCACGGATTCACGGCCACTCCGTCCCAAATGCGGCCCCTGGCCGACGTCTTGTCGGCAGAGGGGTATGCCGTCCGCGGGATCCTGCTCCCCGGCCACGGGCTGACTCTCGCCACGATGGAGCGCTCGACCTGGGAACAGTGGCTGTCGGGAGCCGAGGAGGCCTTGAAGGAACTGTTGGCGAAATACGCCCGCGTCGATATCGTCGGGCACTCCATGGGCGGCCTGATCACTCTCAACCTCGCCTCCCGGTACCCGGTGAACCGCATCGCCACGCTGTCCACGCCGTTCAAGGTGCGGAGTCCGCTGGTCCGTCTGACGCCTGTCCTCCGCCACTTCCGGCGTTACCAGCCTTGGAATCCGGAGCCGTCCATGGAAGGCGAGATCCGCGAACCCTTCAGCGAGGGATATCCCGGATTCCCCGTGAAGTGCGCATGGGAGCTCGAGAAGCTGAGGCGCGATACAGTGAAACAGCTCGCGGCCGTGAAGGCTCCGGTGATGATCGTACAGTCCGGAATGGACTCGACGGTCGATCCCGCCAGCCCCTACCTGATCTACGACCATGTCTCATCCGTCTACCGGGAGCTTCTCCTGCTCGAACACTCCCGTCACAACGCTCTGCTTGGTCCGGAGCGCGAGCACCTCTTCGCCGACGTCTCCCGATTCCTCGCATTGCCGGATGAGGTAGTGCGCGAAGTCTCGAAACACCACGTGCGCATGCCGGAGGGAATGAAGGAGACGACACTGTGACTGGCTGGCGGCTGCCCGACGGATTCCTGCTCGGCACGGCGACCGCGGCGACGCAGGTCGAAGGGGGGGAGAGGAATCACGACTGGACCTCCTTCTGCGAGCGGATTCCCTCTCCCATCAAGGATGGAACGACCTGCCTGCGCGCCTGCGACCATTGGAATCGAGTGGAGGAGGACGTCGCCCTGCAACGGGAACTCGGGTGCCGCATCCACCGCATGGGCTTCGAGTGGAGCCGGCTGGAGCCCGAGGAGGGCCGCTTCGACGAGAGCGCGGTCGAACACTATCGGAGGGAACTGACGCTGCTTCGAGCGGCCGGGATCCTGCCCATGGTCACGCTGTTCCACTTCTCCCTGCCTCTTTGGCTTTCGGCCCAGGGGGGATTCGAGACGGAACAAGGAATCGCGGCCTTCCTGCGCTACGCCGATTTCTGCGCGCGGCGCTTCGGAGACCTCGTCGAGTCGTGGACGACCGTGAACGAGCCCAACGTGTACGCGACCGTAGGCTATCTCGACGGGAGCTGGCCTCCCGGCGGGAAGCACCCGCTGCGCGTCGCCTTCCGGGTCATGCGCAACCTCTGCCTCGCACATGTGGCCGCGTACCGGAAGATCCACGAGGTACTCGGCCCGACCGCGAAGGTCGGATTCGCCCAGCACCTGCGCGTCTTCGACCCGGCGACGAAGGCTCCTTGGAATGTCCTCGCGGCGCGCCTGGTCGCCCGGATCTTCCAGACGGCTTCGACCGAGACCCTGTGCACCGGTCGGCTTCGCTTCCCACTCGGCTGCGGAGCACCTTATGGCCGAGGAGACTTCTGCGACTTCTTCGGCATCAACTACTACACGCGCGACTTCGTGCGCTTGTCCTTGAAAAGCCTCTATGCGGTTGTGCCGCAACCCACCGCCCCGAAGAACGATCTGGGTTGGGAGATCTATCCTGAAGGACTCGCGCGGCTCGCCCGGACCTACCACGCCCGGTACCGCAAGCCGATGTGGATCACTGAAAACGGCACCTGCGACGCGAAGGACGCGTTCCGGTCGCAGTACCTGGAATCCCACCTCGCCATCTGCGCGAAGCTCTGTCTCGAGGGTATCCCCGTCGAGCGCTACTACCACTGGACCTTCATGGACAACTTCGAGTGGGCGGAAGGGGAGAGCGCGCGCTTCGGACTCGTCGAGAACGACTTCGAGACGCAGCGGCGCACGATCCGTCCAAGCGGCCGTTTGTTTGCCGAAATCGCTCGGAACCTCGCCTCTCCCCACGCGGGCCCGACCGTGCTATAATCCTCCGGTGTCCATTCGTGGGTCCGTTCCGAAGAGCCGGAGGATGAAAGACGAGATGCATTCCCGAGTAAGAGGAATGACGGCAGGAAGACGCTTCCCGACTGCATCTGCAGCCGTGGCCGTTCTTCTTTCGCTTCTCGTCTTCGAGTCGGGACTTCTGACCGGCCTGCCGTCCGTCGAGGCTGCCGCAACCCTCGCACGGAGTTCCTCGACCGCATCCGCCGCGGACGTCTCGAAGAATGCGAAGACGGCTGCCGACGATGCCTCCCTTGAAGCACCCCCGTCCCTTGCGGCCGACCTGTCGGCCTCGGGAGCGCGCCTGCGCTGGGAGAATCCCGCACGCAACCTCACCGTGAACCGAACCCGTCAGCGCGCCCGCTTCGGTCCTTCGGACCCTGCGGCCGGCTCCCCCGATGGGCGGAATCCGCTTCATTCTCCGTTCGGCGCGGCATCGGTCCGCAACGCGAACCTCGCGACGCATCGCCTGCTGCTCCAGACCGCCCAGCTTGCGGCGGGATAGCTCGGACAAGCTTGCCCCAGGGGCACCCCCTGTGCCGCATTCTCCATGCTCCATTCCACCCATTCCCCCTGCCCTTCTGCACCATGGGAAGGAGACTCTCCTCCCCGTGGCCGGAATAACCCGCTCCGCCTTGCAGCGGTGCGGCATGAAAGGAAGTGTGCTCCTCCATGGCGAAACAATCCCCAGGCAGGACCCGCATCCGTGCCGACAAGAACTCCTTCTTCTGGGTCGTCGGCGCCACTCTGGTCCTCGTTCTCATCCTGTCCTTCGGCCTCAGGATCCCCATCGGCGGCGGCAAATCGTCCCCGATCTATGGAATCAACGACATCCGCTTCGGCATCGACATCAAGGGCGGATACGACCTCGTGTTCGTCCCGGACGGACTGGGTCGCGCGCCTACCTCCGCAGAGCTCGATAGCGCCCGCAGCATCATCGAACTCCGACTGGACTCGAAGAACATCACGGACCGTGAAGTCACCGTGGACAAGACGAACGGTCGCATCCTGGTGCGCTTCCCCATGAAGTCCGGTGAAACCACCGCGACGGCAGACGCCAACAAGGCGATCCTCGAGCTCGGCGCCACCGCCAAGCTCGCCTTCACGGACCCCGACGGCAAGGTCGTTCTCGAAGGCTCCGACGTCAAGGAGAGCTACCCCGCCATCCAGGACGGCTCGACCGTGGTGGTCCTGACCCTCAAGCCCGAGGGCGTGACCAAGTTCGCCGACGCCACGACCCGCCTCCTCAACAAGATCATCGACATCAAGATGGACGACAAGATCATCTCCTCTCCGACCGTCAAGGCCGTGATCTCCGATGGCAACGCCACCATTGACGGAATGGCCGACATGGCCGAAGCCAAGGCGCTGTCCGACAAGATCAACGCCGGTTCGCTGCCCTTCTCGCTGAAGGCGGTCTCCAACAACATCATCAGCCCGACCCTCGGCCAAAGCGCTCTCAACGTCATGGTGCAGGCCGGCATCCTCGCCTTCCTGCTGATCCTGATCTTCATGATCCTCTACTATAGACTCCCCGGCTTCGTGGCCATCATCGCCCTGATCATGCAGATCGCCTGCACCCTTCTCGCCATCTCCATCCCCCAGTTCACGCTGACCCTGCCCGGCATCGCCGGTCTGATCCTATCGATCGGCATGGGCGTCGACGCCAACGTCATCATCGCGGAGCGCATCAAGGAGGAGATCCGGGCGGGCAATTCGGTCCGCTTCTCGGTCTCCGCCGGCTTCCAGCGCGCCTTCGCGGCGGTTCTCGACGGCAACCTCACGACCATGTTCCCTGCCGCGCTGCTGATGATTCTCGGCTCCGGTGCCATCAAGGCATTCGGATACACTCTGTTGGTCGGCATCGCCCTGAACCTGATCACCGGCGTCGTGATGTCCCGCCTCATGACCGGTTCCCTGAGTCTGTACCCTGCATTCCAATCTCCATGGCTCTATGGCGGAAGGAGGGCTGAGTCGAAATGAAGAACTTCGATTTCTACGGCAAGCGCTACATATTCTTCGGTCTTTCCCTCCTGATGATGCTGTTTACGGTCATCGCCTCCCTCCCCTTCGTCATGGGCGTCCAGCTCGACATCCAGTTCAAGGGCGGCAGCGTCCTCAAGTACTACCACGAGACGACCATCGACCTCGAGAAAGCCGCTTCGATCGCCAGCGCATCGACCGGCACGATCACGTCGGCGCTCGACAGCTCCGATACCGCGACCGGCAAGCGCATCCTGACCCTCAACGTCGCCGGCGACACCGCCCTGACTGTGGACCAGCAGAAGACCCTGATCGCGGACCTCGTCGCGGCCTTCCCGGACCAGAATCTGGTCCTGTCGGAAGCCAACGTCGTCGCCCCCTTCCTCGGCCGTGAATACCTGATGCGCGGCATCTGGGCCATCCTGCTCGCCTCGATCATGATCGTCCTCTACGTCGGGTTCCGCTTCAAGACCATCGGCGGACTCTCCGCAGGGCTGTTCGGCGTCGTCGCACTCCTGCACGACTGCGTCCTCGTCTTCTGCGTCTTCGTCGTCGGGCGCATCCCCATCAACGACTCGCTCATCGCGGTGGTCCTGACCATCATCGGATTCTCGATCAACGATACCATCGTGGTCTACGACCGCTACCGCGAGAACTACAAGCTCACCAACGGCAAGATGCCGCTTCCGGAGCTCGTGAACCTCAGCATCAACCAGACCCTGATGCGCACGATCAATACCACCATGACCGTCTTCGTGTCCATCACCGTGGTCTACATCTTCGCGAAGATCTACAACCTCGGGAGCATCGAATCCTTCGCTCTTCCCATGATGATCGGCATCCTCTCCGGCGCCTACTCCACGATCTTCATCGCCGGAACCTCCTGGGTCATGTGGAAGACGCGCAAGGGCGAACATCTCGTCCCCATGGCGCCTCCGCCACCCCCGCCCACACCTCCCTCACTCCCCAAGACCGCCAAGGGCAAGGCATAGTCCTCCGACACGGACCCGAAGCCGTCACTTGACGGCGCACCTCCTTCGAAGACCCCCGGCCGCAAGGACCGGGGGTTTTCCCTTTCATGAGCGTTCGTGTATGATATCGGCATACCCATACCGCCCGCACCTTGTCTCCGCAACCTGAAGGAGGACCAGAAGATGCCGGTTTCCAGCCCGACCGTCGCCCAGATCGTGCAGATCGTCCTGATCGTTATCGCCGTCCTCGTCTATCTCGGCGCCGCCGCGCTGCAGACCCGCTCGAAACGGAGAGGCCTGCGCGTGCTCGGCCGCATCGTGACGCTCGTTCCGTTCGCCTTCTTCACCTTCGCCTTCGCCGTCACGCTGATCGCGACCTTCCAGGGGAACACCGACGGCTGGAGCGACCTCGCGCTCGCGGTCATCACGGTATTCTTCATGCCTGCGGTCTTCCCGACCCTCTACCCGCTCGCATCCGTCTGGATGAAGCCCCGTCTCGCCTGGATCGTGCCCGCCGCCTTCGGAGCCATTGCAACGGGCCTGATCTGGTTCGCGCTCGGGAGGAATTCGAACGCCGATTACTACGCCCTCTTCGCCGTCTGCGCGGGAGCCTTGCTCCTTACCGCCCTGCTCACCTGGTTCGCCTGCTTCTTCCGGAATCCGCGATGCCGCCCGGTGATCGTCGAAGAACCCGCCGCCTGATACGGATCCCTACCGCGACCCTGCTCGCGGCGGTTCTGTTCGTGCTTGTCCTCTTTCCTCTGGGGATGCCCGTATTCCGGATCCACCCCGCGCCATCGTTCCCTGTCGGACATTCTGCCGGACGTGCCGTCTTCGACACGCCGCTCGAAGCCGCTCTCGACTTCGGGCGCCGCTACAACCAGCTTTCCATAGAAGCCCACAAGGAATATGCCGCGGTGATCTACCTCGTCGCACGCGTCGAACTCCGCGTCGGATGGAGGGGCCGCCTGCCCGTCGTCGAGCCGACCTTGACTTCGTTCGGCTACGCATATACGGTACCGGTCGTCGGTTCGAGCGACAGCGCCGTGCCCGACCTGTTCGGCGCCCGCGGCCCGGTCGTCGGCCTGATCCACTCCCACGGCGCCTATTCCGCCGAACAGGGGCCGGGCAACGACGACTTCTCCTTCGGGCTCTTCCACGATACCTACTGGGCCGACTTCTTCGACCTCCCGTTCTACCTCGCGACCCCCGATGGCAGGTTGCGCGTCTATCTCCCGGACCTGGCCGGACCTGCGGTCGTCACGCTGGCCGATGACCTGCCCTACGACCCCTGGCACCCTTCCCGCATCCAATACGGCGGCGGGAGTTTCTGACCCAGAGCACGAAGAGAGAGCCGCCCTTCCGACTCACGGAAGGGCGGCTCCCCGACTGCGACCGGTCTAGAACCGGCTCCTACTTGAAGTAGCGCTTCAGCAGACCCTGGAAGGCCATGCCGTGACGGGCCTCGTCCTTGCACATCTCGTGCACGGTGTCGTGGATCGCGTCGTAGTTGAGCTGCTTCGCGAGGGTGGCGAGCTCCTTCTTGCCGGCCGTGGCGCCATATTCGGCCTGAACGCGGGCTTCGAGATTCTTCTTGGTGTCGGCCCATACCACTTCACCGAGTAGTTCGGCGAACTTGGAGGCATGTTCCGCCTCTTCGAAGGCGATCCGCTTGTAGGCTTCGGCGACTTCCGGGTAGCCTTCGCGGTCCGCCTGCCTCGACATCGCGAGATACATGCCGACCTCTGTGCACTCCCCTGTGAAGTTCATCCGCAGACCTTCCACGACTCTCGGATCCACATCCTTGGCAACGCCGATCCTGTGCTCGTCGGCCCAGACCATCGTCTCATCCTTGATTTCGACGAACTTGTCCGCAGGCGCTCCGCACTGGGGGCATTTCGCGGGGGCGGAATCCCCCGTGACGATATTGCCGCATACGGTACATCTGAATTTCTTCATCGACTATCCTCCTTTAATGGATTCGATCCGACCGACCTTTTCCAGGGCCGCTCTCGAACCGTGCCTCCACCGTACCAGAGCCCGCTGGACTCTATGGTAACCGAAGTGACGTCGATTCGTTATGCTACGAGGATTGCAGGGGGAATTCATGACGATCGACAAGAGGTCGACGCGATCCGTCGCACGATCCCGTAGGAGTGTGCGCATACGGTGGACGTTTGAATTCCACCAAAGGAAAACCGAACAAATCGGCCTCGGGCAGAAATCGCCCGGGGCCTGTCTTTTTGGCTGCAGCCGTAAGAAACGGGTGTCCTTTGTTCGGTTTTTTGTGCGAATCCACTAAGAAACAATTTGTTCACACTTCCCCTATTGACATAATCACTACGCGCGCTATAATGAAGACAAGCTCCAGGGAATACCGAGAGGTACCATCACCTGGCGGAGTGTCGCCACTCGAAAGAGTGGAATGCGGGTAGCGGCCGACGGGGCATGAAAGTGCACACGGGTCGCAAGCGAGACAACTGAATGACTGTTCGACCAGGATCGCGTGGGCGGGGTTTACCCTCCGTGCATAGGGTCTGACGGAGACGGAGTTCACTTGATTAGCTGAATGCTCGCAGAGCAATGGACGCACGCGAAGGGATGGAGGCTTCTAAAGGGTTCGCTGGGGCCCTTTTTTGCCGTTTTCGAGATTCCGTCCGCCGAGGTTCAAACGGTGGACCGAGCGACCTCCGAGATATCGGGTAGATTCCGCCCCTTTTCGTCGATGTCCATGCCGAATCCGATCATGCGGGTCGAAGAGACTTCGAATCCCATATAGGCGATCGGCACGTTGATCATGAGCTGCGTCGGGCTGACGAGCAGGGCGCAGACCTTCACGCTGGCTGGCTTCCGCGCCGAAAGGGTCTGGACGAGGTAGGCCGTGGTGAGACCCGTCCGCACGATGTCCTCGACGAGGAGGACGTGACGCCCGGCGATATCGAGATCCAGGTCCTTCACGATGCGAACCACGCCGCTGTTGCGTTCGGCGGTCGGTCCAGCGAAACCGCCGATGGAGATGAAGTCCAGGCGGACGGGGACCGTGACGGCCCTTGCCAGGTCGGCGAAGAAGAAAAGAGAACCTTTGAGCACGCAGACGAGCACCGGGTCCATTCCTTCGTAGTCCATGGAGACGGCGCGGCCGATTTCAGAAATCCGCTCGGAGAGAGCGGAGGAGCTGTAGACGACACGTCCGGGAAGGGCATCCGGCATGGGGCTCAACCTCCCTTATCGGTGCGGAAGCGCTCGAGCAGGTTGTGGAAATCCCTGCGATAGACGATTCGAACGTCGATGTCCGGGTAGAGCTCGCGCACCCGCTTCAGTTTCTGGTTCTTCTCGGTGACATGGCGCTGGTCCATCGTGGTCAGCTCGATGTAGGTTCCGAAGCGCGTCAAGTGGAAATCCGGCCGGAAGGCCTGGACGACGTTCCCTTCGGCGTCCCATTCGGTCGGAAAGGTCCTGGGTTCGTAGGACCACTCGATGCCGTACATGTCGAGAATACGGGCGAACTCGGCCTCGGAGGGGTGGCGGAAGACGGGCGGGCCGTCCGGGGTCTGGCTGCGTTTGCCGAGTCCAGGGTCGTTCTCCGCAGCGGCGTCCTCCAGAGCGATCCGTGCACGGTGCTTCTCGACGAGTGCGAGCACGATGGTGACGGCCTCCTCGACGGTCATGAAGCCGGTGTTGAGACTCAAGTGGTAGACGGCCGGGTCCTCGAGGTCGGAACAAAAGACGGTGGAGACGAATCTCCGCTGCTTCCGGTCGGAAACCCCAAGAATGCGGCGCGCCTCCTCCGGAGGGACATGGAAGCGTTGGCGGGTGCGGAGGACGCGCACGGGGAGGGGAGCGACGACGCGGACGTGCAGGGCGCAGCGGTCGTCGGCAAAGAGGAACTGCGAGCCGAAGCCGACGAGGACGGCGGAGTGGTCGCGCAGGTATGCGCGTAGTCCGGACTCGATGGACTCCATGAAGGTCAGCCCCGAGGGGGACAGGGCGAGGAAATGGCGCGCGCTGTCGCGCAGGAGATGCCGGTCGCCCGGCTTCGCATCCGCCGCGAGGAATCTGTCGATCGCTTCATTGCGGGTGATGAGCTCCCAACCCAACCGGTCGGCGAGAAGGGAGGCGATTTCATCTCCGAGCGCGCCCATCTGCCGTGAAATGGAAAGGAACGGCAATTCGTCCTCCTTGGTGGGGGGAACGGAGCAAATCGTCCTGCCCATTCCATCTTGCTATACCCGGCCCCCTTCGTCAATGTGCGCCTGACGTGAAAGCATTGCGTAAATTCGCCATTCCGCATGCACCGCTTGTCGGACTCCACGGGGATCAGCGTGGTATCATCGGGTGAAGAGATGAGAGAAACCGGCCGGTGAGCCGGGAAAGGGAACGGAAATGATCACATTCGAAGACGTGAGGAAAAGCCGGGAGATCGAAGTCTATATCGCGAAGGGCGACGAGGTGCTCGGAATCCTCGGGTTCACGGAACACTCCTTCGCCCACGCGGGCAAGATCGCCGATACCGCCGCCATGATTCTACTGCGTCTGGAATACCCGGAGCGGACCGTGGAGATCGCCCGCATCGCGGCCTGGATGCACGACATCGGAAACGTGGTCAATCGGAAGGACCACGCGCAGAGCGGTGCCGTCATGGCCTTCCGCATCCTCGACAAGATGGGGATGCCGGCGGACGAACTCGCGACCGTGGTCGGTGCCATAGGCAACCACGACGAGTCGTCGGGCCATGCGATCGGACCCGTCTCCGCTGCGCTGATTCTCGCCGACAAGTCGGACGTGCGTCGCAGTCGGGTGCGAAACCCCAAGGCGACGGACTTCGACATCCACGACCGGGTCAACTACGCAGTCGTCGCGTCCCACCTGTCACTCGATGCGGAGACGAAGTCCATCACGCTGGACCTGGAGATCGACACCTCCATCTGCGCGCTGATGGATTATTTCGAGATCTTCCTGTCCCGCATGCTCATGTGCCGGCGCGCCGCGGAGTTCCTCGGCCTTTCGTTCGGGCTGAAGATCAATGGGAACCACTTCCTGTAGTGAGCTATCTGCCCTTGAAATACAACGGGGAGTGGGCCGTATCGTCGCTGTTGAAGGCGACCTGGATGATGGAACCGTCCTTGTTCCCCCAGCGCTCGATGGTTCCCAGCAGGGTCACGCCGTCCTTGGAGTCCACTGTGCGGCTGCATTCCACGCCGGGCCCGCCGAGGAGGACGACGACTTCCGCACGAGGCATGCTGTCCGTGATCGCGTCGCAGAGCGCCTGGGTGACGGGCTTGACGGTCAGCGGGGCCAGCACCTTGTGGTCGGGATAGAGGACCGTCTTCGAATAGACCGTCAGGTCGGAGGTCAGTACGACGGACACTCCGTAGACCTTGTCGGCGTCCATGTAGTTGAAGGTGTTGGGAAGAGCGAAGGAGCTCGTCTCGGCCACGCCCGCCAAGCCGGTCGCAGTGGCGACCTGCGCCTGGGTCATGCCGATGTCCACAGCCTTGTAGTACTTGAAGGGGGAATCGGTGGAGACGGCCGGTGCACTGCAGGAGGCGAGAGCGAGGACGAAAGAAAGGAAGAGAACAAGGAGGACAGGAGCGAACCGGCTGCGAATCTTCATCTTGTGCCTCCAAAGGGATATTCGATTGGCGGAGAGAAGGGGATTCGAACCCCTGGACCCCTCACAGGGTCACTCGCTTTCGAGGCGAGCGCTTTCGACCGCTCAGCCATCTCTCCGGGGGGAATGGTATCACCCGGAAGCGCCCCGTGTCAATTTGCATTCCCCGTAACCGGGGCACCGCACGGACGTCGAGGAAGGGACTACACTGTGCGCATGGAGCCGCGGGGGACCGCGGCGCACGAGGAGGGAACGCACGATGTTGAACGAAGGCGACAAGGCCCCTGCATTCACCTTGAACGACAAGGACGGCAAGGCGGTTTCGCTTGCGGATTTCCAGGGACGAACTGTGGTACTCTATTTCTACCCGAAGGACGACACGCCCGGTTGCACCGTCGAAGCGTGCTCCTTCCGGGATGCGTTCGACCGGATCGAGAGCCTCGACGCGGTGGTCCTCGGCGTGAGCCAGGACGATGCGGCGAGCCACCGGAAGTTCTCGACCAAGTACGGGCTGCCCTTCACGCTCCTTTCCGACCCGGAGCACATCACGGCGGAGACGTACGGTGCCTGGGGCGAGAAGAACAATTACGGGAAGACGTATTTCGGCATCCTCCGCAGCACCTTCCTGATCGGCCCCGACGGGACGGTCCGCAAGGTCTTCGCGAAGGTGAAGCCGGACGGGCACTCCGAGGAGGTCTATGAGGCGCTGAAGGCGCTGAA
>CAZOHH010000028.1:22266-28979 GCA_964579735.1 uncultured Oscillospiraceae bacterium
CGAAAGCACGAAAGCACGAAAGCACGGAGGACGGATGGCCGGTAGGCTGCATGCCTTTTCGAGAACCGAACTGCTGATCGGACGCGAGGCGCTCGAGAAACTCGGGAGAAGCCGCGTTGCGGTCTTCGGCATCGGCGGCGTCGGAACCTACGCCGTGGAAGGACTCGTCCGCGCCGGCGTGGGGCATTTCGTACTGGTGGACGACGACCGCATCTGCCTCACCAACCTGAACCGGCAACTCCATGCGACCCGGAAGACGATAGGCCGTTACAAGGTCGACGTCATGAAGGAGAGGATCCTCGAAATCAATCCGGATGCGGAAGTGGAGACCTACCAGGTCTTCTACATGCCGGAGGCGGGCGAATCGCTTGTTCGCTCCGATTACGACTATCTCGTGGACGCCATCGACACCGTGACGGCCAAGATAGACCTTGTCGTGCGCGCGAAAGCGCTCGGCATCCCCGTGATCAGCTCGATGGGCGCCGGAAACAAGCTGGATCCGACCCGCTTCGAAGTGGCCGATATCCGCGCGACGTCGGTCTGCCCGCTGGCCCGCGTGATGCGCAGGGAATTGAAGCTTCGCGGCGTGGAGTGCCTCAAGGTCGTCTATTCGAAGGAGATGCCCATCGAAACGGTCGAGACGGACACGTCGAGCTGCACGACGCAGTGCGTCTGCCCCCCTGGAACCGTCCGGAAGTGCACGGCGAAGCACCGCGTGCCGGGCAGCATCTCGTTCGTTCCATCGGTCGTCGGACTGATCATCGCCGGAGAAGTGGTGAAGGATCTGATCGCAGTGAAGGAGGTACCGTATGCACCCCAGTGAATCCGTCCGTTCCGCCGACATGATCCGCGAGTGGACCCTCGGCGAGGAGGTCTCGCACAGCATCACCCATGGCGTGATGGCGGCCTTGGCGCTTCTCGCGCTTCCCTACGCGGCCGTCCACGCGTATCTCATCGGTGGCGTGCTGCAGTCCGCAACGACTTCGGTCTTCGTCATCTCCATCCTTCTGATGTTCATGGCTTCCACCCTCTATCACGCGATGAAACCCTACACGCTCCACAAGGACATCTTCCGCATCCTCGACCATTCCTTCATCTATGTCGCCATAGCGGGCAGCTACACGCCGCTCGCCCTTTGCGTGATCAAGGGCTGGGAAGGCATCGTCATCGTCGTCCTGCAGTGGTTGGCCGTCATCGCGGGGATCCTGTTCAAGACCCTGTCGAGCAAGGCGCTTCCGAAAGCGTCGGTGGCGGTATATCTCGTGATGGGCTGGACCGCCCTCCTCGTGCTGCCTACGCTGTTCCGTCAGGGCTCCCTGGGTCTGATCCTGCTCATCTTCGCGGGCGGCCTCTTCTATTCGGCCGGCGTCGCGTTCTATGCGAGCCGGTTCAAGTTCGCCCACATGATCTGGCACTTCTTCGTCGCGCTGGGCGCCGCCAGTCACTTCGTGGGGATCGTCTACTTCATCAAACCGTAGAGGGACCTACAATTCGTCCATCCCGTCGAGCAGCCTGCGCACGTCGTCGAGGGAAGCCCCGGGACGAAGCGCGGAGACGAAGCGGGCATGAAGGTCCGGGTGGAGTCGGGCGAGTTCGCGGAGCGCCGCCTTCGGGCCAGGGTACCGTCGCTCGAGATATCGGAACGCGATTCCCAGGCTGTCGTTCAGGAGCCAGTGCAGTCGGAAGTCGCCCTCGGAGTCCCCCTTCTCCGCACGTTTCACCATCTTCCGGCACCAGCCGGAAAGAAACTCGCGCTGTTTCGGGTCCATGGGCACGGGGGCTTCCGCTTCGTGCCCGACCGCCTCGAGCAATTTCGCCAGCAGACCCTCCGGATCGGCCAGAGGAACCCCGCCCGCGACATGGAGGAACGCTTCTCTTGTTTCGGCGCCGCCTTCGACGGCCGCGGTCAGTTCCGCGAAAGGCTTGATCCAGACGTCCAGACATCTGCCTTCGAAATCGGAGGTGTCATTCTCGCTGGGCCCGCCCTCCCGGAAACCCATCACGTCCACGTCGCTTTCCGGTCCATCCTCGCCGCGCGATACGGAGCCGTAGAGCAGGACGGTATGGCAGGCATGCCGTTCGCGCAGGTACGCGACGAGTCGAGGAAGGTCGAGAGGGGCGGTCATGCGAATACGTTCCTCCCGAGATGCGGCGCAGCGGAGCCAAGGTGGGCTGCCACGGTGGCGCCGAGATCCGCGAAGGATTCGAGGATGCCGAGATTCCGGCCTGGTTTCCCTGGGCGGAAGAACAGCGCAGGGACATACTCCCTCGTGTGGTCCGTGCCGGGGAAGCAGGGGTCGGTGCCGTGGTCCGCGGTAATGATCAGCAGGTCTCCGTCCTCGAGCCTCGAGAGCAGGTCGGGCAACCAGGCATCGAATTCCTCGAGCGCCGAGGCGTAGCCGATCGGGTCGTTCCGGTGACCGTACAGCATGTCGAAATCCACGAGGTTCGTGAAGAGGAAGCCCGACTTCCGTTCATCGACGACGGCGAGGGTGGTGGCCATCCCGGCCGCGTTGCCCTTGGTGGGGAGCGAGCGGTCGAGCCCCTTCATGGCGAAGATGTCGCCGATCTTGCCGATGCCCGTGACGGGGAGCCCAGTCGCGCGAACGAGGTCGAGTACCGAGTCCGTCGGCGGTGTGAGTGAGAAATCGTGGCGGTTGGCCGTGCGGTGGAAGTCTCCGGCCTTGCCCAGGAACGGCCGGGCGATCACGCGTCCGACCTCGTTGGGCGGCACCAGCAGTCGGCGTGCGACGCGGCAGTAATCGTACAGCGTCTCGAGAGGAATCACCTCCTCATGGGCGGCGATCTGGAAGACGCTGTCCGCGGAGGTATAGACGATCGGTTTGCCGGTCTCGACGTGTTCTGCGCCGAGGCGGTCGATGATTTCGGTGCCGGATGCGACGCAATTGCCCAGTGTGCCGCGGCCGATGGCGCGCTCGAAGGCGGCGAGGAGGTCCTGCGGGAATCCATCCGGGTAGGTGGGGAAGGGCACTTCGGTCAAGACGCCCATGAGCTCCCAGTGGCCGGTGGTCGTATCCTTTCCGGCGGAGAGTTCAGCGGCCTTCCCAAAGGAAGCCAGGGGAAGGGTCTCGGGAGGGACTCCCTCGATGGAGGCGATGCAGCCGAGTCCGAGACGCTGCAGGTTGGGCAGGCGAAGGCCGCCGACGGCCGCGGCGACGTGGGGGATGGTGGCGGCGCCTACGTCTCCGTATCGGTCCGCATCCGGGAGGAACCCGATTCCGGCTCCATCCAGGACGATCATGAGGGCGCGTCGCATTCCAGTCGGGGGATTCGAAAAGGCAGGCATCATGATACAATACCTCCTATATGATTGTAGCACAGGGGGGAGATCCCAGCCCGATCCAGGTCCACGAAACGAAGTTCCGAGACGAAGCGGAGTTGACGATTCAACCGACAATCTGTACAATGCGGGCAAGTTGTTGCTTTGTCGAAGGAGGTACCGGATGATATCGATCGAACCCCATGACCGCACCTTGGCAAAGCGGATCATCTCGATGGCTACCTTCGTGCTGCTTCCCACGCTCTGTCTTTCGTTCGGACTCGCGATCGGTTTCGGACCCTCGGCGCCTTCAGCGGTTCCCACGTCCGCTCCCTCCCTTGACGGTCGTACCCTTTTCCTTCCCCTTTCGGAGACCGAGCGGGAATATGCATCACTGCCCAGCCGCGGAGGTTCCCTCCTGTTCGAGGAAGAAACTACGCCGACACCGTTACCGACACAGGAAGCCGTCGCATCGGAACCCACCCGTGCGGTCATCGAGTTGAATCCCTCGCCGACGGGCGCCATCCAGGCACCGACGCCGACGGACATCCCACTGGAACCGACGCCGGACCTCTCCCAGGGCTACAATCCCCACCCGACGGACGCGGCACCCGACTACAAGGCGGACTCGACCTATCTGTACGTCACCGCCAACTCCCTGAATCTCCGCGACGGACCGAGCGTCGACTGCACGCTTGTGCGCAAGCTCGCCTTCGCCGAGAAGGTACTCCGGACCATCGTCGGCCCGGAATGGTCCAAGGTCGTGACGGCCAAGGGCGAGACCGGATACGTCAAGTCGGCCTATCTGTCGCTGAAGGCTCCCGCTCCGAAGGTCAGCGCTTCGACGCTCCTTCGTCAGCGCATCGTCGCTCTCGCGAAGAAGCAGCTGGGCATACACTATGTACACTACGCTGCCTCTCCCTCGAGCGGTTTCGACTGCTCCGGACTGACCTGGTACGTGTACAAGCAGGTCGGGATCCTCATCCCCCGTTCCTCTGCCGCCTATGCGTCGGCCGGGAAGACGGTGAAGCTTTCCCAGGCCCTGCCCGGCGATATCCTCTGCTGGGACACCCGCGACGATGGCATCACTTCCGTCACCCATGTCGGAATCTACATCGGCAACGGCATGATGATCCACGCGTCCAGCTCCAACAACTCCGTGAAGACCCAGAGCGTGAAGGAATACAGCGAACGATTCCTCTACGTCAAGAGATTCATCAACTAGAAAAGGAGCCCCCCATGAAGCGCATCATCTCTACCCCGGCGGCGCCCGCCGCCATCGGCCCCTATTCGCAGGCCGTCGTCGCGGGAGGCTTCGTCTTCACGTCCGGCCAGATTCCCCTGGACCCCGAAAGCGGCAAGCTCGTCGAAGGCGGAATCGAGGTGCAGACGACGCGCGTCCTCGAGAATCTGCGCGCCGTTCTCGAAGCCGCCGGATCCGGACTCGATCGTGTCGTCAAGACGACGGTCTTTCTGGCCGACATGGAGGACTTCGCGGCGTTCAACCGCGTTTTCGCGTCGTATTTTCCAAGCGAACCGCCTGCGCGCTCCACGATACAGGCCAGCCGCCTGCCGCGGGAAGCCCGTATCGAGATCGAGTGCGTCGCGCTGATTCCCTAGTCTTCGGTTCCTCTTTATCCTGGTAGGACGGGTTCCTACTGGACTGCGCCGTCGTGGTCGCCATCCGAGCCGCCGGCATCCATGTCCGAGACTCCATAGAGCTCACGACCGCGGATGTTCAGCTGTTTCCGCTCCGACTCGACCATTCCGCTCAGAAGATCCCGGACATACAGGCTCTTCTTGATCTTCTCCAACTTGAGGACCGGGTCCGTCTTGTCGGCGGTGTTGAGGGAGATCGTGCCGACGCCGAACAATTTGTTACCAAGCGTGCGGGTCAGGTTGACGTCGAGGATCCGATAGATCAGGAGCTCGGATTCCCGGGTGCTCCAGAAACCCCTGCGGACGAAGAGCCGCTGGTTGCGGATGGAATACCGCGTGAAGGTGATGGGCAACCCGAGGATGCGCTTGCGGTCGTGCCAGATTTCAGGTGCGGGGGCGGTACCGGGAGTCGTCTTTGCCATCTTCATGCCTCCTTCGTTGGGGTCCATGGGACTTTCCTACAGTATAGCAGACGCATCGACATGGAAGGAACGACCATCTTGGGATATGATGGGTGGGTCGGAACTGCCGACGGGAGGTCGAAATGACCGGTCGCCACCAGAAACCCAAGTCCGGACCCCGACCCGTCGCACTTCCAGGACCTGCGGAGTCCCGCTCGGCGGGTGTCCTCCTGCATGTCGCCTCCCTGCCCGGACCCTATTGGATCGGGACGCTCGGCGCGGATGCGTTCGATTTCGTCGACCGCCTCCGCGACGCAGGTCTCCGTTGGTGGCAGATGTTGCCGCTCGTGCCGCCCGGCGAAGGGGACTCTCCCTACCAGAGCGTGTCCGCATTCGCCGGCAACCCATGGTTGATCGACCCGGGGACGCTCGTGCACAAAGGACTTCTGACGGCAGAGGAGGTCGAATCGGCCCGCTTCCGGGCGAATGACCCTGCCGGCAACGAGGCGCAGCCGCCCTTCGCCATCGACTACGCCCGTGCCGCCGCAGTCCAGGAACCCCTCCTCAGGATGGCGGCCGGCCGTCTCAGCCCCGAACATCGGGCCGCCGTCACGGAATTCTCTCGCGCCCAAGGGAATTGGCTCGATGATTACGCACTGTTCATGGCCTTGTCAGGACATTTCGGAACCCTTCGCTTCCAGGATTGGCCTGACCGCTCCCTCGTCCTCCACCGACCCTTCGCCGTCGCGCGGGAAATGCGCAGACAGGCGGTGGAGGTCGATTTCTGGCGCTTCGTGCAGTACGAGTTCCACAGCCAATGGAATGCTCTACGTGAATATGCGACCCGGAACGGCATCGGGCTCTTCGGGGACATGCCGCTGTATGTGTCGGAATGCAGCGCCGACGTATGGGGCGCCAGCCGGGTCTTCGAACTCGATGCCGACCGCCGCGCGAAACGCGTTGCAGGCGTACCCCCCGACTACTTCGCAGCCGAAGGCCAGCGTTGGGGACAGCCCTTATTTGACTGGAAACATCTCGCCGCGACAGGATACGCCTGGTGGATCGGACGCATCCGCCACGCCTTGGACCTGTACGATGCCGTCCGGATCGACCATTTCCGTGGGCTCGCCGCCTATTGGGCCATCCCCGTCGAGTCGCCGGATGCGCGCTCCGGGACGTGGGTCCAGGGACCAGGGACCGCTCTCTTCCGCGCTTTGGAAAAGGATCTCGGCCCGATTCCGATCATAGCGGAGGACCTCGGCGACATCGATGACAACGTGCGAGGGCTCCTGGCCGCAACGGGGTTCCCCGGCATGAGGGTGCTGCAGTTCGCTTTCCTCGACGAATCCGACAGTGCGCACCTGCCGCACAAC
>CAZOHH010000029.1:0-28891 GCA_964579735.1 uncultured Oscillospiraceae bacterium
GGCACGCCGACCTGACGGGCGAGCAGGATATGCTCACGGGTCTGGGGCATCGGGCCGTCCGCAGCGGACACGACCAGAATCGCGCCGTCCATCTGGGCGGCACCGGTGATCATGTTCTTGATGTAGTCGGCATGGCCGGGGCAATCGACGTGGGCATAGTGACGGTTCTTCGTATGGTATTCGACGTGGGCCGTCGAGATCGTGATACCACGGGCCTTCTCTTCCGGCGTCTTGTCGATCTGGTCATAGGCGGTGTAGTTGGCCTGACCCTGGAAGGCGAGCACCTTGGTGATTGCCGCCGTGAGGGATGTCTTGCCGTGATCGACGTGGCCGATCGTGCCGATGTTCATATGGGGCATGTTTCTCTCGAATTTGGACTTGCCCATGGGATTCATCCTCCTTTGTCAGCGATTCGCTGCGTCTATCTGGTCCGGTTTTCAGCCGTAGGTACTATTCTACTTGCATCGAGACCGGAATTCAACCGTTCCGTGGGTCCGTCACTTCTTCATGACTTCTTCCATGACGTTCTTCGGGACTTCCTCGAAATGGCTCACCTGCATGGTGAAGGTTCCGCGTCCCTGGGTGCGGGAGCGCAGGACGGTGGCATAGCCGGACATCTCGGAGAGTGGGACCTTCGAAGTGATCGCCTGCGCGCCACTCCGGGCCTCCATTCCTTCGATACGCCCGCGGCGGGAACTGAGGTCGCCGATGACGTCGCCCATGTAGTCTTCGGGGACGAGCACGTCGACGCGCATGATCGGCTCGAGCAGCACGGGGTCCGCCCTGCGGCAGCCGTCCTTGAAGCCCATGGAGCCTGCGATCTTGAAGGCCATTTCGTTCGAGTCGACTTCGTGGTAGGAGCCGTCCACGACCGAGACCTTGATGTCGACGACCGGGTAACCGGCCAGGACGCCGTTGTTCATGGCTTCCTGGATTCCGGCGTCGATCGGGGCGATGTACTCCTTCGGGATGGAGCCACCGACGGTCTTGTTGACGAACTCGTATCCGCTGCCGCGCTCGCCCGGTTCCAGTTCGAGCCAGCAGTGGCCGTACTGGCCACGGCCGCCGGACTGGCGGACGAACTTGCCTTCGGAACGGACAGCCTTCCGTATGGTCTCCTTGTAGGCGACCTGCGGCGGGCCGACGTTGGCCTCCACCTTGAACTCACGGAACATGCGGTCGACGATGATCTCCAGATGCAGCTCGCCCATTCCGGCGATGATGGTCTGGCCCGTCTCCTGGTTCGTGAAGGTCTTGAAGGTGGGGTCTTCCTCGGCGAGCTTCTGGAGGGCGACGCCCATCTTGTCCTGGCTGGCTTTGGATTTGGGTTCGATGGCCACGGAAATGACGGGTTCGGGGAACTCCATCGATTCGAGGATCACCGGGTAGTCGTCGTCGCACAGCGTATCGCCCGTGGTCGTGTCCTTGAGGCCCACGGCCGCGGCTATATCGCCCGAGTAGACCATGTCGATCTCGGAGCGGTGATTCGCGTGCATCTGCAGGATACGCCCGATGCGCTCCCTCTTCTTCTTGGTGGAGTTGTAGACGTAGGATCCCGCCTCGAGCTTGCCGGAGTAGACCCGGAAGAAGCAGAGCTTCCCGACGAAGGGATCCGAGAGGATCTTGAAGGCCAGCGCGGCGAAAGGATTCTCGTCCCCTGCCGGTCTGGTCTCCTCTTCGTCCGTGTCCGGATTCACGCCGTTGATGGCGGGAACGTCCAGCGGGGAGGGCATGTAGTCGACGACGCCGTCGAGCATGAGCTGCACGCCCTTGTTCTTGTAGGAGGAGCCGCACATGACGGGAGTCATGCGGCAGGCGATGGTGGCCGAACGGATTCCGGCCTTCATCTCCTCGACGGTGATTTCCACTCCTTCGAGGTACTTCGTGGTCAGGTCCTCGTCGGTCTCCGCGACGGACTCGATCAGCTTGGCATGCCACTCCTCGCACAGCGCGGCCATATCGTCGGGGATCGGAACCTCGTCGACGAGAGTGCCCGCGTCATCGCGGTAGAGGTAGGCCTTCCGCTCTACAAGGTCCACGATACCCACGAAGGTATCTTCCTTGCCGATAGGGAGCTGGATCGGGACCGCGTTGGTACGCAGCCGGTCCTTCATCATGTCGACGCAGCGGAAGAAGTTCGCGCCCATGATGTCCATCTTGTTGACATAGGCGAGCCTGGGCACGCCGTAGTGGTCGGCCTGGCGCCAGACGGTCTCCGTCTGGGGCTCGACGCCACCCTTTGCGCAGAAAAGGGTCACAGCCCCGTCCAGGACGCGCAGCGAGCGCTCCACCTCGACGGTGAAGTCGACGTGGCCAGGGGTGTCGATGATGTTGATCCTCGTCCCCTTCCACTGAGCGGTGGTCGCGGCGGACGTGATCGTGATGCCGCGTTCCTGCTCCTGCACCATGTAGTCCATGGTCGCGGCGCCTTCATGGACTTCGCCGACCTTGTGGATCTTCCCCGTATAATAGAGGATCCGTTCGGTCGTCGTCGTTTTTCCGGCGTCGATGTGAGCCATGATTCCGATATTGCGCGTTCTGTCCAGCGTGAATTCCCTGGGCATGGACTAGACTCCTTCTTGGGGGACTACCACTTGTAATGCGCGAACGCGCGGTTGGCGTCCGCCATCTTGTGCATGTCTTCCTTCTTCTTGTAAGCGTTTCCAGCATTGTTCGACGCATCCAGGAGCTCGGCCGCGAGGCGTTCCTTCATGGTGCGTTCGCTGCGGTTGCGGGCGAACGATACGATCCAGCGGAGACCGAGAGCCTGCCGTCTTTCGGGACGGACCTCGATCGGCACCTGGTAGTTCGCACCGCCCACTCGGCGGGCCTTGACCTCCAGCATCGGCATCACGTTCTCGAGAGCCTTGTGGAACGTCTCGAGCGGATCCTGGCCGGATTTTTCCTTGATCATGTCGAAGGCTTCGTAGCAGATCTTCTGGGCGACGCCCTTCTTGCCATCTTCCATGACGTTGTTGATGAGCTTCGCCACCTTCACGTCATTGTAAATGGGGTCCGGGAGAACGTCCCTCTTGGCGACATGGCCTTTTCTAGGCACTTGTCTTCCCTCCTCTCATGATAATGCGGGTTGGGTGGGGATTTCTCCCTTTCCGCCCGATATCACAGGTACTAACGGTACTTCCTGCGGACCGTTCGGTGCCGGCCAGCCGCCTCGTCTGGAAACCTTTGGGGTTCCCTATGAGCACGGTGTACCGATCACTTCTGTCCAACCTTCCGATTTCTACTTCGGCTTGGCCTTGCTGGCCTTGGGCCTCTTCGCGCCGTACTTGGAACGGCTCTGCATGCGACCGGTCACGCCGGCGGTATCTAGGGTACCGCGGACGATATGGTAGCGCACGCCTGGGAGGTCCTTCACCCTGCCGCCTCTGATGAGGACGACGGAATGCTCCTGAAGGTTGTGGCCGACTCCGGGAATATAGGCCGTGACCTCGATCCCGTTGGTGAGACGAACCCTTGCGACCTTGCGGAGGGCGGAATTGGGCTTCTTCGGCGTGGTGGTCTTCACGACTGTGCAGACTCCTCGCTTCTGGGGAGAAGACATGTCCGACGTCTGCTTCTTCTGCGTGTTGAGAATGAACTGCAGCGCAGGAGCAGAAGACTTGTAGGACTTGTCCGTCCGGCCCGACTTGACCAGCTGGTTGAACGTAGGCATCAATACACCTCCTTTCAAATGTAGTCCCGGTGCGGGTTCACGGGGTTTTCCGCGACGACGCGGGCCCCAGTGGGGCACAGGCAGTTCAGTTTATCACTTTATGTCCGTGAAAACAATAGGCAGAAGGGTTCGTAGACGTTCGCTTCTCCCGGGTCCAGGAGGCGAAAGGGACCGGCCATTCGGCCGGTCCCTCTCGTACGTCCTAGGCCGGGAAAGTGCTCTAGTCCGTGATGATCAGGTGGCGATTCTCCTCGACGACGGGGACGGCGGTGATGTTGCGGTAGCGCATCATGCCGGTTCCGGCGGGAATGAGCTTGCCGATGATGACGTTCTCCTTGAGTCCGAGCAGCGGGTCGACCTTGCCCTTGACCGCGGCGTCGGTGAGGACGCGCGTGGTCTCCTGGAAGGAGGCCGCCGACAGGAAGGAGTCGGTCGCGAGAGAAGCCTTGGTGATGCCGAGCAGCACGCGCTTGCCGGTCGCGGGGAGAAGCCCCTCGGTCTCGGCGCGGTTGTTCTGCTCCTCGAAATCGTACATGTCGACGATGCTTCCGGTCAGGAGCTCGGTGTCGCCGGGATCGTCCACGCGCACCTTGCGCATCATCTGGCGCGTGATGATCTCGACGTGCTTGTCGTTGATGTCGACGCCGTTGTTCTTGTAGACCTTCAGCACTTCCTGGATGATGTAGTGCTGCACGCCGGGGACGCCCTGATGCTTCATGATGTCATGCGGGTTGACCGGTCCTTCGGTGATCAGGCTTCCCGCCGAAACGACGTCGCCGTCCTTGACCAGAAGGGGGGCTCCATAGGAGATCGGGGTGCGCGTGAGGGTGCCGTCTGCGGAGGTCACGACCACATCGCGGCGACGCTTGGTCGTCTCCTCGATCCGGACCGTTCCGGCCGTTTCCGATACGATCGCGTAACCCTTCGGTTTTCTCGCTTCGAAGAGCTCCTCGACGCGCGGGAGACCCTGGGTGATGTCGTCGCCGGAAGCGATGCCGCCGGTGTGGAAGGTACGCATGGTGAGCTGGGTGCCGGGCTCGCCGATGGACTGGGCGGCCATGATGCCGACCGCTTCGCCGCCAGCGGCGGGTTCGCGGTTCGCGAGGTTGTCGCCATAGCACTTGGCGCAGATGCCGTATCGGGCGCGGCAGGTGAGCACCGAGCGGATCGTGACGGACTTGACGCCCGCCTTGCTGATCCTCTCCGCGTCCTCTTCGGTGATGAGGCCGGGGTACTTCGGATTTTTCACGTTCGGGTTCGAAAGGGTCGGGCTGAAGAGAAGCTCCCCGGTCTCCGGGTGAAGGACGTCCATAGCGGCATAGCGGCCGGTGATGCGCTCCCAGAGGGGACGCACGAGACGCTGCGCCTTGCCGGTGCCGCCGGCGAAGACGTCGTACATGACCGTGTATTCCTTCGTTCCGCAGTCGGACTCGCGGATGATGACATCCTGGGCCACGTCGACGAGACGACGGGTCAGGTAGCCGGAGTCGGCCGTCTTGAGCGCCGTGTCGGAAAGGGCCTTGCGGGCGCCGTGGGAGGAGATGAAGAACTCGAGCACGTTCATGCCTTCGCGGAGGTTCGACTTGATCGGAATCTCAATCGTGCGGCCCGACGTGTCGGTCATGTTGCCGCGCATTCCGGCGAGCTGCTTGATCTGGTTGATGTTGCCTCGGGCGCCGGACTCGGACATCATGTTGATCGGGTTGTACTTGCCGAGACTCTCCTTGAGCTCCTTGGTGATCTTCTCGGTCGTGTCGCGCCAGATGGTGACGACCGCCGTGTATCGGCCTTCGTCGTTCAGGAGGCCCTTCTGGTGGAAGCGGTAGATCTGCTCGACCTTCGCCTCGGCCTCGGAGATGTACTTCTTCTTCACTTCAGGGACGATCATGTCGAAGATGCCGATGGAGATACCGGCCGTGGTGGAGTAGTGGAAGCCCAGCGACTTGATCCGGTCGAGGATCTCGGCCGTGATCGCGGTGCCGTGCTTCTTGATGCAGCGATCGATGATGCGGGCGAGGTCCTTCTTCCCGACAAGGAAGTCGGCCTCGAGCTTGAGCGCGTTCTCCGGAATCGAGCGGTCGACGAGACCGATATCCTGGGGGATCGCCTCGTTGAAGAGGAAACGGCCGAGCGTGCTCGTGACCATCCCGGTCAGAGGCTTGCCGTCGACGAGCTTGGTCTCGCGGACATGGATCACGTCGTGGAGGCCCAGGCCGCCCTGCTCGTGCGCCATCAGCGCTTCGTCGAGGGAGGTGTACGCGTTGAACTCGCGCGGCTCGGGGGTTTCGTCGCCCGGTTCGCGCTTGACCGGTTCCTTGTCGATGGTCATGTAGTAGATGCCGAGGACCATGTCCTGCGTCGGCACCGTGACGGGCTTTCCGTCCTGGGGCTTGAGCAGGTTGTTGGCCGACAGCATGAGGAAGCGGGCTTCGGACTGCGCCTCGGCGGACAGCGGGACGTGGACGGCCATCTGGTCCCCGTCGAAGTCGGCGTTGTAGGCGGTGCAGACCAGCGGGTGGAGCTTGATGGCGCGGCCCTCGACGAGCACGGGCTCGAAGGCCTGGATGCCCAGGCGGTGGAGCGTCGGCGCGCGGTTCAGCAGCACCGGGTGCTCCTTGATGACCTGGTCCAGGATGTCCCAGACTTCATTGCGGGCGCGGTCGACGTGCTTCTTCGCGGTCTTGATGTTGTGCGCGATTCCATCGGCGACGACGCGCTTCATGACGAAGGGCTTGAAGAGCTCGAGGGCCATCTCCTTGGGGAGACCGCACTGGTGCAGCTTCAGCTCCGGGCCGACCACGATGACGGAACGGCCCGAGTAATCGACGCGCTTGCCGAGGAGGTTCTGGCGGAAACGGCCCTGCTTGCCCTTCAGCATGTCGGAGAGGGACTTCAGGGCACGGTTGCCGGCGCCGGTGACGGGACGGCCGCGACGGCCGTTGTCGATCAGGGCGTCGACGGCTTCCTGGAGCATCCGCTTCTCGTTGCGCACGATGATCTCGGGGGCGCCGAGCTGCAGGAGCTTGTTCAGACGATTGTTGCGGTTGATCACGCGGCGGTAGAGGTCGTTCAGGTCGGACGTCGCGAACCGGCCGCCGTCGAGCTGCACCATCGGGCGCAGTTCGGGGGGCAGCACGGGCAGGACGTCGAGGATCATCCACTCGGGGCGGTTGCCCGACTTCTTGAAGGCTTCGACGACTTCGAGGCGCTTCACGATGCGGACCTTCTTCTGGCCGGACGACGTGCGGAAGTCCTCGCGCAGTTCGGCGGCGAGCTTGGTCGTGTCGATCTCGGCGAGCAGGATCTTGACGCCCTCGGCGCCCATCTTGGCCTTGAACGCGTTCTTGCCGTACTTCTCGACGGCCTCGCGGAACTCGCGGTCGGCCAGCACCTGCCGCTTGGACAAAGGTGTGTCGCCCGGGTCGGTCACGATGTAGGCGGCGAAATAGAGGACCTTCTCGAGCGAGCGTGGGCTCATGTCGAGAATCAGACCCATGCGGCTCGGGATGCCGCGGAAGTACCAGATATGGGACACGGGCGCGGCCAGCTTGATGTGGCCCAGGCGCTCGCGCCGGACCTTGGCCTTCGTGACCTCGACGCCGCAGCGGTCGCAGACGATGCCCTTGTAGCGGATCTTCTTGTACTTGCCGCAGTGGCACTCCCAGTCCTTGGTCGGACCGAAGATCCTCTCGCAGAACAGGCCGTCGCGCTCGGGCTTCAGGGTGCGGTAGTTGATGGTCTCCGGCTTCTTGACCTCGCCGCGCGACCATTCCAGGATCTTCTCGGGCGATGCCAGGCCGATGCCGATCGCTTCGAAGTTGTTCATTTCAAACATCCGGTACGTTCTCCTTCCAGACCAGTGGGGCTCCAAAGGGGGGCTCGTGGTACAGGAGCTTTGGTCATCCGAGATCGGAATCGTCGTCTGCCAGCAGGTCCGCTTCGAGGACGGGCTCCGCGTCGATCTCCTCGACCTCCGTGAAGTCCTCTTCGATCACGCCGCCATCCTCTTCCAGGATGCCTTCGCTGAACCCGGACCGGGCGAACTCGTCTTCCGCGTCGGGATTCCCCACCGATAGAATGTCGTTGAGGAGGTTCTTGTCGAAGACGGGGATATCCCCTTCCTCCTCGATGGACTCCTTGATGTCGATCTCCTTGTTCTCCTCGGAGAAGACGCGGACGTCGAGGCCGAGGCTCTGGAGTTCCTTGACGAGGACCTTGAAGGATTCGGGGACGCCGGATTCCGGCACGTTCTCGCCCTTGACGATGGCCTCGTAGGTCTTGGTTCGGCCCGTGATGTCATCCGATTTGACCGTCAGGATCTCCTGCAGGGTGTAGGCCGCGCCGTACGCCTCCAGGGCCCAGACTTCCATTTCGCCGAAGCGCTGGCCGCCGAACTGGGCCTTGCCGCCCAGCGGCTGCTGGGTGACGAGGGAGTAGGGGCCGATGCTGCGGGCATGGATCTTGTCATCGACGAGATGCATCAGTTTCAGGATGTAGAGCATGCCCACCGTGATGCGGTTTCCGAAGGGCTCGCCCGTACGGCCGTCGTAGAGGACCGTCTTGCCGTCGGGGTCCATCCCGGACAATGCGAACGCGTCCAGGATGTCCTGTTCGGTCGCGCCGTCGAATACGGGTGTGGCGACTTCCCATCCGAGCAACTTGGCCGCTCGGCCGAGATGCACTTCGAGAAGCTGTCCGATGTTCATGCGCGAGGGCACGCCCAGCGGGTTGAGGACGATGTCGAGCGGGGTGCCGTCGGGCAGGAAGGGCATGTCCTCCTCGGGCAGGATGCGCGAGATGACGCCCTTGTTGCCGTGGCGGCCGGCCATCTTGTCGCCGACCGAGATCTTGCGCTTCTGGGCGATGTAGACGCGGACCAGCTTGTTGACGCCGTGCTTCAGGTCGTCGTCGTTCTCGCGGGTGAAGACCTTGACGTCGACCACGATGCCGGACTCGCCATGCGGGATGCGCACGGAGGTGTCGCGGACCTCGCGGATCTTCTCGCCGAAGATCGCGCGATAGAGGCGTTCCTCCGCCGTGAGCTCGGTCTCGCCCTTTGGCGTGACCTTGCCGACGATGATGTCGCCCGAGCGGACTTCGGCGCCGATGCGGATGATGCCCTCCTCGTCGAGGTCCTTCAGGGTCTCGTCGCTGACGTTGGGGATCTCGCGGGTGATCTCCTCGGGGCCGAGCTTGGTGTCGCGGGCTTCGCACTCGTACTCCTCGATGTGGATCGAGGTGTAGACGTCCTCGCGGACGAGGCGCTCGTTGATGAGGATCGCATCCTCGTAGTTGTAGCCTTCCCAGGACATGAAGCCGATCAGGACGTTGCGGCCGAGCGCGAGCTCGCCATTGTCCGTCGAAGGTCCGTCGGCGATGATGTCGCCGGCCTTGACGGTCTCGCCCATGTGGACCAGAGGGCGCTGGTTGATGCAGGTGCCCTGGTTGGAGCGCATGTACTTCATCAGACGGTAGGTGTCGGTCGTGGCCTTGCCGGTGCGGATCACGATGCGGTCCGCGGCGACCAGCTCGACGACTCCGTCGTTCTTGGCGACGGGGCAGACGCCCGAGTCCTTCGCGGCGCGGTATTCCATGCCGGTTCCGATGATGGGGGCGTCCGTCTTGATCAGCGGGACGGCCTGGCGCTGCATGTTCGAACCCATCAGGGCTCGGTTCGCATCGTCGTTCCCGAGGAAGGGGATCAGCGCGGTCGCGACGGAGACGGGCTGCTTCGGCGAGACGTCCATGAAGTCGACCTTGCCGGTCTCGAGTTCGATGAACTGCTCCTGATAGCGGCAGACGACCTTCTTCTCGACGAAGCGGCCCTTGGCGTCGAGGGGCTCGTTGGCCTGCGCGATGTAGTAGCGGTCCTCCAAGTCGGCGGTCATGTACTGGACATTCGCCGTCACGATGCCGGTGGTCTTGTCATAGCGGCGGTACGGCGACTCAATGAAGCCATAGCGGTTGACCTTGGCATAGGTGGACAGCGAGTTGATGAGGCCGATGTTCGGGCCTTCCGGCGTCTCGATCGGGCACATGCGTCCGTAGTGGGAATGGTGGACGTCGCGCACCTCGAAGTTGGCGCGCTCGCGACTGAGGCCGCCCGGGCCGAGGGCCGAGAGACGACGCTTGTGGGTCAGTTCGGCCAGCGGGTTCGGCTGATCCATGAACTGGGACAGCTGCGAAGAGCCGAAGAACTCCTTGATGGCGGCGCTGACGGGGCGGGTGTTGACGAGGGCCTGGGGAGTCGCGGTGGCGATGTCGCTGACCGTGCCCATGCGCTCGCGGACGACGCGCTCCATGCGGGCGAATCCGACGCGGATCTGGTTCTGGAGGAGTTCGCCAACCGAACGGATGCGGCGGTTGCCCAGGTGGTCGATGTCGTCGACGTGGCCGATGCCGTGCGCGAGACCGATCAGGTAGCTGACGGAGGCGACGATGTCATCGCGGGTCAGGTGCTTGGGCAGCAGTTCGTCGCTGGCGATCTTCTCGGCGATCTTCTCCTGGAGAATCGCGGCGGCGCGCTTCTTGTCGGCCTTGGCGGCCAGCACGATGTCGCGCAGGACTTCGGTGCGGACCTTCTCGAAGACGCCGAGCGCCTCGAGGTCGAGCCCCTCGAGGACATCCGCCTTGAAGCGGGCCTTGAGGTAGTCCGCTGCGCGGACTCGGCCGTTGCCGATGACCTTGATCTCCTTCTCGGACTGGTGGACGGTGTCGCCGACCACGATGACGGGGAACACACGGACCTCGTTGATGCCGGCGGCCTGAATGGCTTCGGCGGAGGCTTCGGTGATCATCGAGTTGTTCTCGAGGAGGATCTCGCCGTCCTCGGTCACGACGGCCTGCGCCGTACGATGCCCGATCAGGCGCGAGGCGAGGGAGAGCTTCTTGTTGAGCTTGTAGACGCCGACCCGCGCCAAGTCATAGCGCTTCGGGTCGAAGAACATGTTGTTCATGAGGGTCTCGGCGCCTTCGACCGAAGCCGGTTCGCCGGGACGGAGCTTGCGGTAGAGTTCCTGGAGGCCTTCTTCGCGGGTCCGGCTCGTGTCCTTGGCGAGAGTCGCCAGCAGGCGGTCCTCCTTGCCGAAGGCCGATAGGATCTGCTCGTCCGTCCCGAATCCGAGGGAACGGAGAAAGACCGTCAGAGGGATCTTGCGGGTCCGGTCGACCCTGACGTAGATGATGTCGTTGGAGTCGGTCTCGTATTCGAGCCACGCTCCTCGGTTCGGAATGATCTGCGACGAGAAGAGCGATTTGTCGCTCTTGTCGCGGGATTCGGAGAAGTACGCGCCCGGCGAGCGGACGAGCTGGCTGATGATGACCCGCTCCGCGCCGTTGATGATGAAGGTGCCGTGCTCGGTCATGATCGGGAAATCCCCGATGTAGATCAGCTGGTCCTTGATCACGTCGTCCTTCTTGTTGAGCAGGCGGACCTTGATACGGAGCGGGGCCGCGAAGTTCGCGTCCCTTTCCTTGCATTCCTCGATCTCGACCGTCGGTGCCGACGCGTCGAACTCCTTGTCGATGAAGGAGAGTTCGATGTCACCTGAATAATCCCGGATCGGAGAAACGTCCCGAAGCACCTCCATGAGTCCCTCGTCGAGGAACCACTGGTAGGAATTCTTCTGGACTTCGATCAGGTTGGGGATATCGATGACTTCGTCGATCTTGGAGTAGGACATCCTTTCGGCTCTTCCCAGCTTGACGGGACGTACCATGTGTAAGATCACCTCGCGCGCTCTCCCGGCCGTGTGCCGGTCTTCCGAGGCGCCACCGTTGACGGCGCCTGTGCCCGTGCTATAATCTGGCTAAAGAAAGCCTGTTCTCGATGCCGTTCCGGCGCCTCGAACAGACGGCCGCCTTATAGCGCGTTTTAAAATTTTAGCACCCGAGCATGGCTGTGTCAATCAAAATCGTGCCGTGCTTTTTCTTTGCCCGGGTTCGTCGTGTTCCCTCGACCGCGGGAAAGGGCCTCCGTCGTGGAACGGAGACCCTTTCCTGCAGTTCCGGCCTGCTGGATCGGCAGACTCGGCAGGGATTCTGGAGTCAATATAGGTTCATCGCCGTCGTGTCGGTCTTCACCTTGTATGCGTCGAGCGCCTTCTGCGCGTCCATGAAGGCGGTGAAAGCATCGGTGCGCAGCGTGGACCTGATCTTGAATTTGTAGTCCTCGACGGAGTCTACATAATACATCACGTGGAAGCCGTAGTCGGTCTGGACGATGCCCTTGTCTCCGGGCTTGCGGGCCGCGTTGAAGGCCCAGGTCTCGAATTCGGCGACCATTTCGCCCTTGCCGAAGCCCTCGATGAGGCCTCCGGTCGTGGCGGAGGCGGTGTCGGCGGACTTCTTGGCCTGCTCGATGAAGGCGGCTTCGTCCGTGCAGAGAGCGAGGATCGCCTCAGCATCGGTCTTCGCCTTGGAGATCGTGGCGTCGTCGGCGGTCTTGCGGTCCGCGGCGACCAGAATGTGGCGCACGGTCTGCAGCGGGTCGTTCGCCATCCTGCGGTTGACGAACAGAAGGACGTAGTATCCATCGTCCGTGCCGTCCGTGCCGGCGACGACGGTCTTGTCGCCGTTCTTGCGGGTGGTGTCGAAGACCCAGGTGGTCACCGCTTCACCGAAATAGCTGATGGAGCTCTTCGTGGAGTCGTCCAGCAGCGTGGGGTCCGGAATCGGGGTCGGCGTCGGGGACGGGCCGGCGGTCGGGGTCGGGGTCGGCGTGGGCGTTGCGGTCGGCAACGGGGAGGGAGTGGGCGAGGAGCCGGTCGGAACCGGCGTGGTGGTCGGAGCCGCGGTCGGCGTCGGAGAAGGTGTCGGGGAGGGCGTGTTCAACTCGGCCTGCAGCTTGAACGATGCCTCGTCGGTCACTTTGGCGAGGATCGCTTTGGCTTTCGATTTGGCGGTGACGTCCGCCGTGGCCTTCTCGTCATCCGTGGCGCCGGTCGCGAACGTCGTCGCGACGAAGAAGCTGCGGACGTCGATCAGGTCGTAGGAGTCCTTGTTCTCGGCGTAATAGGTCGTGACCTGGGCATCCGTGATCTCGAAGGATGCAAGCTTGATCCGCTGGTACTTGTAGGCGAGGTACTGGCGCTCCAGCAGCGCCTTGAGGGACGTCAGGTCGAGGCCCTTCGCGTAGTTGGCCTCGAGGTACTGTACGGCCAGGATCTCGCTGCCCTGCTGGGACACGAAGCTGTCGATCGAGTCCGAAATCTCCTGCAGTTCCGCGGTGGTCAGGGAGATTCCTTCGTTCTCGGCATTCTTCGTCTCGATCACGAAGTCGCGGAGCTGGTCGATGACCTGCTGCTGGAAGTACTGCTTCCAGGTCTTGTCCGTGAAGCCGTCGACGGTGCATTTTTCAGCCAGATAGGCCTTGCCTTCCGTCGTCGTCGGGTCTATGTAGTACTGCTGGATCATGACATTGTAATAGAAGCCGAATTCGGGTCCCTTGATCTCCGTGGTGCCGACCTTGACGGGGGTCGCGACGAGACCGGGGATGCCGAGCTGGATCAGACTCCAGACGATGACGGCGACGACCGCGACGGCCGCGACGATGCGGAAGAGGATCTTCGCACGGCGGTTCTGATTTCGCGTCGTGACGGGCCTCTTCGTGCCGTCCTTCTCCATCATCATCTCGTGCCGCTTCTGGCGGTCGATTTTCTGCTGTTCCATCTTCCACTTGTCTGTGGGCTTGTCCATGGAATGGGTCCTCTCTTTCCGCCCGCAAGCGGGCTGGCGGGGGTCGTGCGGAAAAGCGCGCGACAACGGGTATTATACACAGGGCCGGAGCGGACTACAATCCACCCGTGCGGCAGCCGTGTGAAGAACGTGTGAGGCCATGCGGACTATCCCCGTTTGCGCGGCGGCGGAGCGAATCCCAGCTCCTTGGCCTTCTTGTAGAAGCTCGTGGTCTTCATCCCGCTCCGTTCCGCCGCCTCGCGGAAGGCGAGCCGCCCCTCCGACCACTCCCGGCACGTGTCGCGGAAGGCGATGGGTTGGGGAAGAGGAGGCCTGCCGACGCGCGTGCCCTTTGCCCGCGCCGCTCGGATGCCGTCCTTCTTCTTCTGCGACATGCCTTCCCGCTCGATCTTCGCCAGGGAGGCGATGGCACGCAGGATGTGCTTCCCCGTCGGGGTCCGCGTATCGATGCCCTCCTCGAGGATCGAGAGATGCGCCTGTTTTTCCTTCACCTGCTCCACGACCTCGAGGAAGCGCCGGGCGCTGTCCGCCATCCGGTCCGCGGAAGCCACGACCACGAGGTCCTCCGCCTCCAGCGCCGCGACCAGGCGCTCCCAGAGCGGAAACGCCGGTCCGGACTTCACGGGGCGTTCGACCACGACCCGGTCGAAACCGCCGATCGTGTCGAGTTGCGCCGCCTGGCGCCCGACTTCCCTTTCCCTTACGTCCAATCGGATATATCCGAAGCGTGCCATCCTGCAGTCCCGTCCTTCCGTCAGCGGCTCATCAGGTGTTTCGCGAGCGCCCCGGTCGTCGCCGCCCGGAATCGCCCCCAGCCCTGCCACTCGCCCTCGATCTCCATCAGTCGTCTTGTGATTCCATGAAGCTCCGCCGGGTCGATCCAGCGCACTTCATCGTTCTCCTCGTTCAATGCGCACTCGATGGGTTCATCGCCTGCGTCGAGCACGAAAAGCGTGGATCGGAATGCGGGCAGCTCGTCGAAGCGATGTTCCATCAGCCCCGCGCACGAAAGCACCTTCGCCTTCGCTCCCAGCTCCTCCGCGGCTTCCCGCAGCACGGCCGACACGAGGTTCTCCGCCTTCGACCGGCCTCCCGAGGGGAGGCGAAACGCGCCTTCCGGAGTTCCACGCCCATGCACCACCGCGACGCGACCGTCGCTCGCCCGAACGGCAGCGAAGACCACCTCCTCGTCGCGCCCGGACCCCGGTCCGAAGGCCACGTCCAGCCTGCGCCACGCCGGCACGGGCCCGGGACCTCCGGCGTACCCGATGGTCCGGTCGGCGGTACCGGTCAGGGCGGCACGGACGAGGTCATCCGCCTCGAGGACCCAGACCTCCGGCGCCGCGACCCGAAGCTCCGCGCGGTCCATCTCCGTCCAATCCACCATCGCGGCCGGAATGCCCGCGTTGCGCGCGCACATCACATCGTGGATGCTGTCCCCGACATAGAGGATCCTGGACGGATCGGTCTCCCCCAACCGCTCCATCGCGAGTTGCAGCGGGTCGGGGAAGGGCTTGTGGCGGACCGTATCCTCCTTGGCGACGAGGACCTCGAAGCGGTCCTCGAGCTCGAACAGACGCAGGCAGCGCAACATGATCGCACGGCGTTTGGAGGTGACGAGGCCGACTCGGACGCCCAGCGCCCGCAATGCGTCGAGCATCGCGGGAACTCCGAGGAAGATGGCGATGCCGGCATCGTTGTGGGCGACATTGTGCGCAAGGTAGCTCTCCCGCATCTTCGCGCGGAGGGACTCGTCGGCGTCGTCGAAGGCGAATTCGATGGGCCGGCCGATCGTGGCCAGGATTCGCGCGGGGTTGCCGGGCGCTCCGGTGTGAAGGGTCCAGGCATGCTGGTGCGACGCTACGATCAAGGGTACGGTGTCGAGCAGCGTGCCGTCCAGATCGAACAGGATGCAGCCGTAGTGCAGATCGGAGGGCGTCACCCGCGTCCTCCGTTGGAACGGCTGATCTCCGCGCGGCCATTCTCGGAACGGCCATTCTCACCGCGGCCGTTCTCACCGCGGCCATTCTCGGAACGGCTGATCTCAGCGCGGCCGTTCTCGCCGCCGAAGGTCTCTCCGGGCTCTTCATGAGGCGTCTCCGGGGGGAGGACGACGAGACGCACCTTCGAGATGCGCTTCTCATCCATCTCCAGCACCTGGATCCGGAGATTGCTGTAAGTCGCTTCGGGCTTTTCGTCCTCCTCAGGCACGCGGCCGAGGACCCCCATGACGAATCCGCCCAGCGTATCGTAATCGTCGCAGGGCAGGGTCAAGTCGAGGCCGTCCGAAACGTCTTCGAGCGGCGTCGTGCCGGCGACCACATAGGAGCCGTCCGCACACAGGACCATGTCCTGCTCCTCGTCGTCGTACTCGTCCTGCAGGCTTCCTACGATCTCCTCGAGCAGGTCCTCGAGGGTCACGATGCCGGCGGTGCCGCCGTACTCGTCGATGATGACCGCCAGCTGCGCACGGTCATGCTGCATCTCGCGGAAGAGCTTGTCGATCGGCTTGGACTCGGGGACGAGGTACGGCGGACGGATCATGCCGCGTAGATTGAACGGCTCCTTCATTCCCTCCATGGCGATGTAGAGGAGGTCCTTGACGTGCAGGATGCCGACGATGTTGTCGATGGAATCCTCGTAGACGGGGAATCGCGTGTACTTCTCGTTCACGGCGACGGCCAGTACTGCGAGGAAGTCCGCGTCGACTGGTAGCGAGACGATTTCCGTACGGTGGCGCATGATTTCGGACACGGCCTTGTCGTTGAATTCGAAGATGTTCTCGATGAGCTGCTTCTCCTGCTCGTGGATCGATCCGGCCTCGCGGCCGACATCGACCATCATGCGGATTTCCTCCTCGGTCACGGTTCGCTCGCGCTGGATGGGGTCGACGCCGAGAAGACGAAGGATCCCGTTCGTGCAGAGGGTCAGGAGCTTGACGAAAGGTTTCAGGACCAAGCCGACGGCGGTGATGGTGCCGACCGTGGCCGCCGAGATTCTCTCGGGGTTCTTGAGGGCGAGCCGTTTCGGCACGAGTTCTCCGAAAACGAGGCTCATGAAGGACAGGACGAGCGTGATCACGACGACGGAAGCCGGCTTGACGATGGGGTAGGCGCCCGTGGGGTCGACCGCGTCGGACACGAGTCCCGCGAAGTTCTCGGCGGCGAATGCCGACGCGAGGAAGCCGGCGAAGGTGATGCCGACCTGTATGGTTGCGAGGAACCGGCTCGGCTCCTGCAGCAGCGCGTGGATCCGCTTGGCCGTATGGTCTCCCTCTTCGGCCTGCTTGCGGACCTTGTTGTCGTTGAGGGAGATGATGGCGATCTCGCTCATCGCGAAGAAGGCGTTGATGAGGATCAGGAGGAGAAGCACCAGAAGGTCGATGGCGATCACCGCTCCATTACCACCCGGTATGGCGGATAGGGCGGTCATCATACTACCGGTTTCGTCCAAGTGGGGTCTCGTCCTCTCTGCTGGCACCGCAAGCCGCTCGGCCGCGGGGCTGTCCTCGTCTCTGGAGCGTCGGGTCCGCCGACTCCATGTATCAATATAGCACCCTTCCGCCGGGATTGTACAGAAAATGGGAGATTAGCGGAGCGGCTCCGGCTTGCCGTTGAAGCGGTTCATCGCGTCCGCGACTCCCGCCTTCACCATCGCGGCCACGGCATCGGCGGCGCGCGAAAGAGCTTCGTACATCGTCGTGCGTTCGGACTCCGGAATCTCCGACAGCACGAAGTCGGCGATGTCCCAGTGCTCCGGAACCGGCCCGATGCCGATGCGCACGCGTGGGAATCCTTCCGTGCCGAGCCGCTCGACCACGGACTTCATTCCCTTCTGGGTGCCGGGCCCGCCCGCCGGGCGGATGCGGACCTGACCCCGAGGCAGATCGACGTCGTCCACGAGCACGACCACGCGTTCCATGGGGATCTTGAAGAACGCCGCCGCTTCCTGGACGCTCTCGCCGGAAAGGTTCATGTAGGTACCGGGTTTGAGGAGGACGATGCGGCCACCCTCCAATGCGCCCTGACCATAGAGACCCTTGAACTTGATGCGGTCCACGGCGATCCGGTGCCGCTGCGAGAGGATCTCCACGGCCATGAACCCGGCATTGTGCCAGGTCCTCTCGTACTTCGCACCCGGGTTCCCCAGTCCCACGACGAGCCAGGGGTCCTCGCCCGCCATCTCCTAGCCCTTCCTCTTCCGGACCTTGCCCTTGCGCAGGACCCAGTCCGCCTTGTTCTCCTGGCGGGCGCGGGCCACGGCCAGAGCGAACGAAGGCACGTCGGTCGTGATGGTCGACCCGGCCGCGACGAAGGCGTCGGCGTGGATATGCACGGGCGCGACGAGGTTCGAGTTGCTGCCGATGAAGGCGCCGCTGTCGATGCGGGTGCGATGCTTCGCGAATCCATCGTAGTTGACCGTGATGCTGCCGCAGCCGTAGTTCACGTTGTCCGCGACGTCCGCGTCCCCGATATAGGCGAGGTGCGCCGCGCTGGTGAAGGCTCCGATGGTGGAGTTCTTGACCTCGACGAAGTCGCCGATCCTGCAGTCCGGGCCGATGCTGGACCCGGGTCGGACGTACGTGAAGGGACCGACGTGGGTCCTGGCGCCGATGCGGCTGCCGACGACGACGGATTGCACGATCTCGGCGGCGTCCTCGACCGTCGCGTCTTCGAGACGCGTGCCGGGGCCCACGAGGCAGTCGGCGCCGACCGTCGTGGCACCCTCGAGGCGGCATCCCGGGCGGATCTCCGTGTCCTCGCCGATGCGTACCTGCGCATCGATCCAGGTCGTCGCGGGGTCGATGAGGGTCACGCCGGCGCGCATGTGCATTTCGCAGATCCTGCGGTTCAGGACGACCGCGGACTGCTGCAGCTGGACGCGGTCGTTCACGCCCTGGATCTCCTCGAAGGGTGCGTCGAAAGCCTCGACCCTGCGTCCGTCCGCGACGAGAAGTCCCACGGTATCCGTGAGGTAGTATTCGCCCTGGGCGTTTCGGGCGTCGATGCGTCCGAGCGCCGAGCGAAGGGCGTCCGCGTCGAAGGCGTACATGCCTGCGTTCATCTCGCGCAGGGCCCGCTGTTCCGGTGACGCGTCGCGTTCCTCCACGATTCCCGCCACGCTTCCTCCAGTGTCGCGCACGACGCGACCATAACCCGTCGGGTCCGGTGCGATCGCCGATACGAGCACAGCCGCGGCGCCACTCGCCTCGAAGCGGGCGACCAGCGACTTCAGGGTCTCCGCGCGCAGCAGCGGCGTGTCTCCGCAAAGCACGAGCACGCAGCCCGCGCGGCCCGCGAGGAACGTCCCCGCCTGCATCACGGCGTGCCCGGTGCCGAGCTGGCGCTCCTGGACGACATACGCGCAGGAATCCCCGAGTACGGTGCGCACCTGGTCCTGCTGATGCCCGACGACGAAGACCTGATCTGGAATTCCAGCCTCGTTCAGCGCATCGGCGACCCAGCGGACGAGGGGCTTCCCCGCAGCGGAGTGCACCAGTTTCGAGCGCTTCGAGCGCATCCGCTTCCCCTCGCCGGCGGCGAGCACGATCGCACAATGGTCCATGTCTTCCTCCTGATCGGTTCTTCTCGGATTATACCGCGTCCCATCCTGCTTTGTGGATAACTTTGTCTCTCCACCTGTGGATAGTGTGGATAAGTCTGTGAATAACTCTCTGGGCGTGTTTCACGGTTTGAGGGTTGTCGAGCATTAGAACGGCCTATGTTTCACGCTTTTCATGTTCGTGCTCCAGAGAGCCGAACCGCTCGAACTGGCTGTCGTACAGAGTCCGATAGGCGCCACCCGCCGCGATGAGCTCGTCATGCGTCCCACTCTCCCTGATTCCGCGATCCGAGATATACAGGATGCGGTCGGCGTTGCGGATGGTGGACAACCTGTGGGCGATGACAAAGGAGGTCCGTCCGGCGAGAAGGGTCTCGAGGCCCTTCTGGAGCGCCTTCTCCGTTCTCGTGTCGATACTGGCCGTCGCCTCGTCGAGGATCAGGATGCGCGGGTCCGACAGGAGCACGCGGGCGAAGGAGATCAGCTGTCGCTCGCCGGCCGAGATGCCGGTTCCGCGTTCATGCACCTCGGTCATGTATCCGAGGGGCTTCTTCCGGATGAACTCGTCCGCACGCACCGCAGCGGCCGCCGCGATGCACTCCTCGTCGGAGGCGTCGAGACGTCCATAGCGGATGTTGTCCATCAGCGTGCCGGGGAACAGGAACGGCTCCTGGAGCATGATGCCCATCTGGCGCCGAAGGGAGTCCATGCGCACGGACTTCACGTCGAACCCGTCGACGCAGACGGCGCCTTCCTGGACGTCGTAGAAGCGGCTGACCAGGCTGACGATGGTGGATTTGCCGGCGCCGGTGGGGCCGACCAGCGCGACGGTCTCGCCCGGTGCCACGCGGAAGGACAGGTCCTGGAGCACGGGGGTCCCTTTGTCGTACCAGAACCCGACGCGGTCGAAGACGACCTCCCCTTCGATGGGGGGAAGATCCTCGGCATCCGGCGCGTCCTCGATGACCCGCGGTTCGTCCAGGAACTCGAAGATCCGCTCGATGTAGGCGGCGGCCGACAGGAGGGAGTTGTAGAAGGCCGATAGGTTGTTGATGGGCGCCCAGAACCGCCAGACGTAGCCGACGAAGGCGACGAGCACGCCGACGCCGACCCCCGGCCGCAGCCAGAGGGCGCCCGCCCCGTAGAGCAGGGCGACCGTGGCGTTGGAGACGGTGTCTATATAGGGCCACATGGCGATCGAGATCATGGCGGAGCGCATCCAATCTCGGCGGTAGTCCACATTGAGCTTGTGGAAGATCCCCTGGTTCACCTCTTCGCGCACGAACGCCTGCGTCGTGCGGACGCCCGCGATGCTTTCGTGCGTATACGCGTTCATGTTCGAGATCTTCCGGCTGAGCTGCTGCTGGGCGCGGCGCTGCCGGCCTTTCAGCAGGAGGAGCCCGACGACGAGGAACGGCACGCCGGCCATGGCGTAGAGGGTCAGCAGCGGGTCCACCGCCAGCATGTACCCGAAGATGATGACGAGGCTCGAGAGGTCGGCGAGCATGTTCACGATGCCGCTGGAAAGGAGGTCGCTGATGCTGTTCACGTAGTTCACGAGCCGCACGAGGACCTTGCCGTGAGGACGGCTGTCGAAGTAGGAGAAGGGAAGCGTCTGCAGGTGTTCGAACATGTCGAGGCGGACGTCGTGGATGATGCCCTGGCCGACCCGGACCATGAATTTCATGCGGAAACGCATCGCCACGGCGGTGGCGACGACGGTGGCGGCGTAGCCCAGGGACAGCAGGGCCAGCCCGGCCAGGTCCTTCTGCGGAATCAGCCGGTCCAGAGCGACCATGAGCATCAGGGGCGCGAGGAGTCCGAGCGCGTTGGCTCCGACCGTCAGCGCCAGGGATGCGGCGACCTTTACAGTATATGGCTTGAGGTAGGACAGCATGCGGCGGAACTGCTTCGCATTGAAGGGCGCGTCGAGGGCTTCGTCGATATCGTATTTGTTGCGTGCCATGTCGTGTCAGTCCTCCCGTCCGGAAAGACCGGCCTGGGTCCGGTACATGTCGGCATAGAGCCCATCGAGGGCGAGGAGCGTATCGTGGGTGCCGCGCTCGGCGACCTCCCCGTCCTGCAGGACGAGGATCAGGTCGGCCCGGCAGACCGAGGAGATGCGGTTGGCCACGACGAAGACGGTCCGGTCGCCGTATTCCGCCTCGAGGGCGTCCTGGATATAGGCTTCGGTCTCCATGTCGACGGCGGACGTGGTGTCGTCCAGCACGAGGATGCGCGGGTCGGTGGCCAGGGCGCGGGCCAGGGAGATGCGCTGGCGCTGGCCGCCCGACAGGCCCACGCCGCGCTCTCCGATGATGGTGTCGTAGCTCTCCGGCGTTCGCCGGATGAAGCCGTCGGCGTCGGCCGCTCGTGCGGCGCGCAGGACCGTCTCCTCGGGCGCGTCCGGGACGCCGAACGCGACGTTGCCCTCGATGGTGTCGGAGAAAAGGAACACATCCTGCATGACGACGCCGACGGCGCGCCGCAGGACAGCGAGGTCGCAGGAGCGCACGTCGTGGCCGTCGATCCGAACCGTACCGGCCGTCGGGTCCCGGAAGCGCGACAGGAGGTGGACCAGCGAGGTCTTGCCCGAGCCGGTGGCCCCGAGGATGCCGATGGTCCAGCCCGCTTCCGCCTCGAAGGTGACGTGGCTCAGGGCCTTGGGCGGCTCCTGGCCTTCGCATTCCCCGTAGGCGAACGAGACGTCGCGGAACTCGACCCGGCCGACGACCGGTCCTTGCCAGGCGGCCTTTTCGGGCGAGGCGATTCTGGGTTTGATCATGAGCAGTTCCAGGATCTTGTCCGCGGAGGCGGCGAAGCGCTGGACCTCGTTCATGAGCCAGCCCGCCATGCGCATGGGGTTGCTGAGGACGTAGAGCAGGCCGCTGAACGTCACGAGCCCGCCGAGGGTCAGCTGGTCCAGCATGATGAGCCAGCCGCCGATGAACAGCACCGGTACCATGAGGAACCCCGAGAGACCTTCGAGCCAGGGCATGTATCTTATCCAGATCGTGGCGCTGCGGACGTTGACCTCCCGGTAGGCCTCGTTCTCGACCTCGAAGCGCGCGGTCTCGTGCACCTGGCGCGCGAAAGCGCGGACGACGCGGTGGCCGCCGATGTTCTGCTGCACCGTGGTGTTCAGCTTCGCGAACTGGCCGCGCACCTCGGACCAGACCGGGCGGATTTCCTTGCCGAGGCGGTAGGTCAGCCAGCCGATCATCGGGCTGAAGACCGCGGCGGCCAGGGCCAGGATCCAGTTCAGGCTGAACAGGTAGACCGTTCCGACCACGAACAGCGTCACGTATTCGATGCTGGCGTAGACGGTGTAGGCGATGAAGTGGCGGACCATGTCCATGTCGCCGGTGGCGCGGGCCATGATGTCGCCCGTATCGGCGGAGTCGTAATACGAGCCGTCGAGGTCCTGAAGGTGCCGGTACATCCCGGTCCGCAGCCTCAGGATCGTGTCCTGGGAGGAGATCTCGAAGAAGTAGCGGTAGAGGACGCCGCCCAATGCGCGCGCCAGAGGCACTCCGACGAGGAGCCCGAGGTAGAGCGGAAGACGCTCCACGTGGCCGCCGCGCAGCACCTAGTCCACCAGCCGGCCCGCGATGATGGCGGGGACCATGGAAGTCGCGATCGACAGGAGGTCCATGGCGATTCCGAAGACATACCGGGGGCGGTTGGGGCCCAGGATGGCCCAGAACCACCGGAAGGGATGCCCGAAGTATTTCCCCGTCGTCTCGTGCGTGATGCCTTCGACCGGTTCTACCCGTTTCATTTGTGGTACTTCTCCCCTGCTCTGATCTTGAATGCCCGATAACACTGCTCCAACAGGATCAGTCTGGCCATGGCATGCGTGAACGTCATCCCCGACAACGAGATGCGCTCGTCGGCACGCGCCAGAGCCTCGTCCGCCAGTCCGTTCGAACCGCCGAGGAGGAAGACCGTCTCCGCCCCGCCCCTGTCCATCCAGCTCTCCAGCTTCCTGGCGAAACCGGGCGAGTCACAGGCGGCGCCCGCCGGGTCCAGCGCGACCACGAAAGCATCCGGACGGATCCGCGCGAGCATGCGCTTGCCCTCGGCCGTCCTGGCCTTTTCGACCGTCAGCGATTCAGGTGCGTCGTCCACCTCGACCACGGATACCGTGCAGAACCGGGAGAGCCGCTTCGCGTACTCTTCGATCCCGTCACGGACCCATATATCGCGGATCTTCCCGACCGCCACCACCGTCAGCTTCATTCGCCCCACCCCGCCCTACAGTTCATGGATATCGCCAGGTTCGCTCCGCGGGGCGACGGCCAGGTCGAAGTCCACGCCTACCTTCGCGCCCCCCGCGTCGAGGACGGAGACGACGGTCTGGTAGGCGAGTTCGGGGAAGTTGTTCTCGTGACTCAGGTGGCCCAGGACGAAGCGCTCCGTGCCGTTGTCCAGCAGGAATCGGACCGCGGCACCGCAATCCTCGTTGGATAGATGCCCGTGGGGGCCGAGGATGCGTTGCTTCAAAGGCCAGGGGTATCGTCCTGCGCGAAGCAGCTGCACGTCGTGATTGGCTTCGAGGAAGACGAGGTCGCTGCCTGCGACCCGTGCCAGCAAGGCATCGGGGACGTGCCCCACGTCGGTGAAGACGGCGATACGGGAGCCTTCGGTTTCCACGGCATACCCCGCGCACTCCACGGCATCGTGGGGGACGGCGAAGCTCGTGAAGGAGAGGTCCTTGACCGTCGCGGACGCACCGGTCGGCAATACCCGCAGAAGATCCTCGTCGATGAGTCCGAGGGTCGACCGCAAGGCCTTGAGCGTCGGCGCGTTGGCATAGACGGGAATGCGGTAGCGGCGCACCAGCACATCGAGCGCCGTGGTGTGGTCGCAGTGCTCGTGGGTCAAGAGAATCGCATCGATGCAGCGGAGGTCCTCTCCGATCCGTTTCAGGGCGTTCTCGATGGTCCTCGCGTTCTTACCCGCGTCGACCAGGATCTTCGCTCCTCCACCGGAGATCAGGACCGAGTTCCCGCTGCTCCCGCTGAAGAGGGAGCAGAGGCGAGCCATCAGGGTTCCACCCTCGTGATGTCCGCACCCAGGGCCCGGAGTTTGCCGACGAGATTCTCGTAGCCGCGTTCGATGATGCGGACTTCGCAGACCTCCGTCGTGCCCTCGGCGACCAGTCCGGCGAGGACCATGGCGGCTCCGGCGCGCAGATCGTGCGCCGTCACCTTCGCCCCGGTCAGCTGGACAGGGCCTTCCACGATCGCGATGTGACCCGCGGCCGTGATGTCGGCCCCCATCATCTTGAGATCATCGACGAACTGGAACCGGTTCTCCCAGACGTTCTCGTTCATCCGGCTCACGCCGTCGCACAGGCAGAGCAGCACCGTGGTCTGCGCCTGCAGGTCCGTGGGAAATCCCGGGTAGGGCATGGTCTTGACGTTCGTGGCGTTGCGTTCACCGCCGGGAAGGATGCGGATCCAGTCCTCGCCTTCCTCCTGCAGGACGCCCATCTCGCTCATCTTCGCGGTCAGCGGCTCCATGTGCTTGGGAATGACGTTGCGCACCGTGACGTCCCCGCGGCAGGCGGCGGCGGCGATCATGTAGGTGCCGGCCTCGATCTGGTCGGGAATCACGGAATAGGTGCAGTTTCCGGGCAGGACCGGGACGCCGGTGATCTTGATCACGTCGGTGCCGGCGCCCTTGACGTTGGCTCCCATGGTGTTGAGGAAGTTCGCGACGTCGACGATGTGAGGCTCGCGCGCCGCATTCTCGATCACGGTCACGCCCTCGGCCTTGACGGCGGCGATCATGAGATTGATCGTGGCGCCGACGCTGACGACGTCGAGGAAGATGTGCTCTCCGCAGAGTCGCTCGGCCTCGACGAGAATCTTGCCATATTCGATCGTGACCTTCCCACCCATGGCTTCGAACCCCTTGATATGCTGGTCGATGGGGCGCGTGCCGAAATCGCAGCCGCCGGGCATGAACAGGGTCGCACGGCGATAACGGCCGAGCAGGGCCCCCATGAGGTAATACGAAGCGCGGATGCTGCGGGCCTTCTCATGCGTGGCCTCGCTCGTGGTGATGGAGCGCGGGTCGATGTCGACGGAACCGTCCGGAGCGACGCGGATCTCCGCGCCAAGCGACCGGCAGATCTCCAGCAGGATGTTGACGTCGGCGATGTCGGGCAGGTTCTCGATCCGGCAGGGGCCGTCGAGCAGCATGGCCGCGGGGATGATGCCCAGCGCGGCGTTCTTGGATCCGCTGATATTGACTTCGCCCTTGAGCGGGCGGCCTCCTCGGATGACGTAGCTGGCCAATTCCTACCCCTTTCCTTCCGCGAGACCGACGCTTCCGGCCTCCGGATCCCCGTCGCCGTCCTCGCAGGACGTTCCATGGACGGCGTTGGCAATCACCTTGCCCGCCGTCTCCCCATCGATTCGCGACAGGTCCTTGGTTCCCTTCGGGACGATTCCGCAATCGAGGGCACGCGAAGTCAGTTCGGCGAGTGCAGCCCGTTGGAGGGGCGTCGTCGCTTCGCCGCCCTTGCGGACGACCTCGAGGATATCCTTGAATACGCTTCCTGCGATTGGAATGCGGAGAACCGCGTTGGTTCCCTTCCCGAGCACGCTGGTCACTTCGATGCTGCCACCGTGGAGCTCGGCTAGTTCCCGTGCGATGGACAACCCGAGCCCAGTTCCTCCGAACATCCGAGACCCGGTCATGTCGACGCGGTAGAACCGGTCGAAGATCCGCGGCAGGTGCTCCTTGTCGATGCCGACGCCCGTGTCCGACACCTTGACGTACACGTCGTTCATCAGCAGCCCGACGTAGACCGTCACGCTGCCGCCCTTCTCCGTGTATTTGATGGCGTTGGAGACCAGGTTGGTCACGATGCGTTCCACGGACCAGCGGTCGACGAAGACGGCCTGCAGCCTGGCCACCGTATAGCAGGCCAGCGTGATGTCCTTCTCGGAAGCCGCTACCTGAAGACGCTCCACCGTCGCCCGGACGGCGGGGCCGATATCCAGCTGGGCCATGGGCCGGCGAATGTTCTTGCTGTCGAGGCTCGAAAGGAGCAGCAGGTCCTCGACCAGCCGTTCCATGCGGAGGGAGTCCTCATGGATGCGCCAGACATCGTTCCGGACACCGTCCTTGTCCTTCTCCGCGATACCCCAGTCGAGCAGGGACTCGGAGTAGGTCTTGATCGTGGTCAACGGGGTCTTCAGCTCGTGGGACACGTTGGCCACGAATTCCTTGCGCTTCTTCTCCTCGCGCTCGGCTTCGGTGATGTCCTGCAGGACGGCGATGGTGCCGGCCTTCCGGTCTCGATCGATGCGCGCCTCCTTGACCCGGATACGGACCTGGCGCTCACCGATATGCGCGACTGCGCTTCCGCCGGTGGTGCCGAGGAGTAGGCCTGCCCGAAGTCCGTTGGCGTCGCCGAAGCGCGCCAGGAAGTCCTCGAGGTCCTCGGGAGCATGCTTCAGGCCGAGGATCTTCAGGGCGGCCGGGTTCGAGTTGACGAGCCGGCCATCGCTGGAGTAGGCGAGGATACCGATGTCGAGGTCCGCGAGAATCGCGTCGGACTTCTGACGCTCTTCGAGGAATTCATGCAACGTGGATTCCACGCGCCGGTCGTTTCGGCGTCGGGTGGTGCGGTGGCGAAGCCAGGAGAACACCAACGCAAGCAGGACCCCTATGAGGAACCCGAAGAGAATGTAGAGCAATCCGACCTCCACGCCGATCCAGCGGGAGAGGTCGGCCAAGGCGCCGGTCACGGCGGACTTCCAGTTGTCAGGGAACCACTGCCCCACCTCGGGTTACGATCCTCGTTTCTCTTTCGGTCCGGCCGACTACGTATGCTTCTCGAAGAAGTATCCGACGCCGCGACGGGTCAGGATATAGCGGTAGTTCTGCTGGTCGGGTTCGAGCTTCTCCCGGGTGCGCCGCACCGTCACGTCGACCGTGCGCACGTCTCCGAAGTACTCGTATCCCCAGACCTTCTCCAGAAGGGCTTCCCGCGAGAAGACCTGTCCGGCGTGCCGGGCGAGGAATCGAACGAGTTCGAACTCGCGTAGGGTCAGCTCCACGGTGGTGCCTCCGCGCCGGACCTCATAGCGATCCGAGTCGATTTCGAGATCTCCCATCGCGAGGATGCGGCCAGGGTCGGACGGAGCGTTCTCCTGAATGGTCGTGCGCCTCAAGTGCGCCTTCACCCTTGCGAGTACTTCGCGGACGCTGAAAGGCTTGGTGATGTAGTCATCGGCCCCCAGCTCGAGGCCGAGCACCTTGTCGATCTCCTCGCTCTTCGCGGTCAGCATCAGGATCGGAACCGTGGTGTGCTGGCGCAGCTTGCGGCAGACATCGAATCCATCGACCTTGGGGAGCATGCAATCCAGAAGGATCAGGTCCGGCTTCTGGTTGATGCCGAGGTCGATCGCCTGCTCGCCGTCGTAGGCGACCAGTGTGGCGTACCCCTCGCGTTCGAGATTGGCCTTGAGGATGTCGACGATGTTGTGTTCGTCGTCGACGATCAGGATTCGGGCGCTCATCCTAAGTTCCCCCTCCCTGTGTGATGCATCGGCTGATTTCTACTTGAATCGAACCAATTATACCATTCCTGTGCGCCTCGCACGAACGGCAGGATGGAATCGAGGGGGAGCGCGGAAAGGCCAGGAAATGGGACAAGGCCCGGAGCTTTCGCTTCGGGCCTTGATGAAATCCGGCGGAGACCTATTTTCCCGGGCCGTTACCAGCCAGGTATCGTTGGCACTGGAGAGCTTAACTGCTGTGTTCGGGATGGGAACAGGTGTGGCCTCTCCGTCATATCCACCGGAAGTGGGGATGCATGGCCTTGCGGCATGCGCCCTCACGACCGCACAAGGAAGGGTGTTCTGAAGCGTCTTGGATCGGATTCGAGATGTAAGGTAATGGAGTCGACTCGAGGTCCGGGTGTCGCGACGCGACTCTCACGAGTGCGATCGAACACGCGAACTTGTGGTCAAGCCCTCGACCTATTAGTACCGGTCCGCTGAACGCATCACTGCGCTTGCACTTCCGGCCTATCGACCTGGTGGTCTGCCAGGGGTCTTACCCTTTCGGTGGGATATCTCATCTTGAGGTGGGTTTCACACTTAGATGCCTTCAGCGTTTATCCCGTCCGGACGCGGCTACCCGGCTGTGGCTTTGGCAAGCCAACCGGTGCACCGTAGGTCCGTCCACCCCGGTCCTCTCGTACTAGGGGCAGCGCCTCTCAAATATCCTGCGCCCGCGATAGATAGAGACCGAACTGTCTCACGACGTTCTGAACCCAGCTCGCGTACCGCTTTAATCGGCGAACAGCCGAACCCTTGGGACCTACTTCAGCCCCAGGATGCGATGAGCCGACATCGAGGTGCCAAACCTCCCCGTCGATGTGAACTCTTGGGGGAGATCAGCCTGTTATCCCCAGGGTAACTTTTATCCGTTGAGCGACGGCAATTCCACATTCTACCGCCGGATCACTAAGCCCGACTTTCGTCCCTGCTCGACCTGTACGTCTCGCAGTCAGGCCACCTTATGCCTTTGCACTCGATGCACGATTTCCAACCGTGCTGAGGTGACCTTTGGACGCCTCCGTTACTCTTTCGGAGGCGACCGCCCCAGTCAAACTGCCCGCCTGACATTGTCCCGCGGCCGGATTACGGCCGCCGGTTAGAGTTCCAGTATCGTCAGAGTGGTATTCCAACGTTGGCTCCTGCAAAGCTGACGCCCTGCATTCATCGCCTCCCACCTATCCTGTACAGACAATACCGAAACCCAGTATCAGGCTACAGTGAAGCTCCATGGGGTCTTTTCGTCTAGTCGCGGGTAACTTGCATCTTCACAAGTACTACAATTTCACCGGGTACGTTGTTGAGACAGTGCCCAAATCATTACGCCATTCGTGCGGGTCGGAACTTACCCGACAAGGAATTTCGCTACCTTAGG
>CAZOHH010000030.1:0-10086 GCA_964579735.1 uncultured Oscillospiraceae bacterium
ATCACGCTGGATCCATCTCAGGATGACTCACTTCGAGCGCTTAGTGCTGGAGGTCGAACTGCGGCCAGGTCTGGACAGCGTCGATGGTCTTCTGACCACAGGCCTTGTTCCAGGAGGTCACATACGCGTCCCAGGAAGCGTCGATGTCGATCTTGCCGGTGATGGCGTTGATGTGGAACTGCTGCGGAATGCTGAACCACGCGGGGAAGTCCGCAGTCGGATCCTGCTGAGCGTCATACTCGGCACGGCTGTTGTCGATCAGGTTCTTGAGGATCTTGGTGGCCTTGACGGCTGTGTCGATCGAATCGACGACCGGCTTGCCGGAAAGCAGGGTGCTGGTTTCAGCAGTGTACCAGCTGGGGGAGATGAACTGGTTGAGTCCCTTGTCCGAAGCCTTGACGTCGGGGTTCGGAACGACCTTGCCGGTCGCGTCGATGGTGTAGTCCACACCCTCTTCGCCCCAGTGCATCTGCTTGAAGAGGTCCATGTCGGTATCGATGACTTCGAGCATCTGCATCGCGCGGATCATCTGCTCATCGGTGGTGTTGGCGCCGAAGGCGGTCGACCAGGTCAACCGGCCGTAGGACCAGGTGCCGAAGTCGCCGTTCGGGCCGGTCAGCTTGTAGAGGACGCTGAGCTTGGCGGCGGAGTTGTTCTTCAGCAGCGTCGCGGAAGGTGTGCCGTCGCTCTGGTAGGAGTTGACCATGTTGAAGTCCGCACCGAGCTTGCCGTCGGCGAACTTGGCGGAGAGGATGGCATACTTGTCGGTGGAGAATTCAGGGTCGATCAGGTCTTCCGCATACCACTTCGCATAGGTCTTGAGCATGTCCTTGAAGCGGGTGCTGGTGTAGTTGTTGATGACCTTGTCGCCTTCTTTGATCCACTGGTTGGGAACGAAGCCGAACGCGCCGTTGGTCTGCGCCCAGATGTAGTTCCAGCACCACAGGTCGCTTGCGCCGCCGTAGATGTAGGTATCCTTCTTGTCGTTCTTGTCCGGGTCGCCGTTACGGAACGCCTGTGCGAGGGCATAGAACTCGTCCAGGGTTTCGGGCATCTTGGTGACGCCGACGTTGTCCATCCAGTCCTGTCTCAGGATCGTGACCCAGGGCGCGTCGCCGGTCAGGTTGACGCCGGGGACCCAGGTGGGCTTGCCGGTACGATAGCTCGACACGACTTCCCAGGCGGAGGGCCCGATCAGGGTGTCGATCGCATTGTAGGCGGTGGGCCAGTAGGTCTTGACCATTTCGGGGTCGAGTTCACGGGTGACGCCATCTTCGAAGTACTTCTGATGCGCCCAACGGATGAAGACGTCGGGGTGCGTGCCGCCGGCGATGGTGACGCGCAGCTTTTCCTCGTCCCAGGAGTTGATGCAGACGAGGTTGATGTCGACGTTGAATTTCTCTTCCAGGATCTTTTCCGCCCAGGAATCGGCCTTGTAGGCGGAGGTGTCGCCGGACATCATCCAGGTCAGCGAGACCTTCTTCTCATAGGGGTCCGCAGGTGTCGTCGGGGCTGCGGTGGGGGCTGTAGTCGCGGTCGGCGCCGGTGCGCAGGCTGCGAGGACGGAAACGGCCAGCAGAACGGTCAGGGCGAGCAGGGCGATTCGCTTCCAGTTTCTGTTCATTCGCAAATTCCTTTCCTCCTTGTGGATCTGGCTTTGGATCTGGCTTCTGGATCTGGCTTCCCTATCTGCTAGACCAACGGCGCCGGAACTGCAGTTTCCAGCGAGGTCGGCCTTGGCAACCCGTCAACCCTTCACGGCACCGAGCATGATGCCCTTGATGAAGTACTTCTGTAGGAAGGGGTAGATGATCAGGATCGGGGCGATCGAGACGTACAGGAAGGCGGCCTTCAGCGACTCGGCGGAATGTTTCTTGATGGACGTCCCCTTCGTCGCGTCGAGGAACTGGGCGAAGGCCTGTTGGCTGTTCTCGATCAGGATCTTGCGCAGCATGAGCTGCAGCACTTCCTTGTCGGGACTGTTCGTGTAGATCATGGCGGTGAACCACTCGTTCCAGTGGCCGACCAGAGTCCACAGGCAGATGGTTGCAGCCACCGGCTTGCAGAGGGGGACGATGATCTTGACGAAGATCAGGAGGTAGTTGGCCCCATCGATCTGGGCGGATTCCTCAAGGGAGGGATCGATGACGGACATCATGTAGTTTCGGACCAGGATCATGTTGAAGACGGCGGCGACGGAAGGCAGGATCAGAGCCCAGAGGGAGTCGATGAGGCCGATCCACTGCATCATCAGGTAGGTCGGGATCAGCCCGCCGTTGAAGTACATCGTGAAGACCATGAAGAGCGTGATCGAACGGCGGTAGGGAAGCTTGCGGTTCGACAGCGGGTACGCGGCGGCCATGACGACGATGGCCATGAGGGCCGTTCCGATCACCGAGCGGAAGACGGTATTGTAGTAGCCGATGAAGACGGTCCCTTCCTTGAAGACGGTCTGGTAGCCGCCGATGGTCAGGTCCTTGAAATCCGGGAAGATCCGGAAGCCGAGCTTCATGGCGCCCTCCGGCGAGGAGAACGATTTGAGCAGCATGTCCCAGAACGGGAACAGGATGGTGATGGTGAACAGCACCATGAGGAAGATGTTGAAATAGTCGAATGCACTGTTGTGATGGAGCGATCGGATCCGGGTCGTTTTCATTCTGCCTCCCGCCATTTCGTCCACCTCTAGAAGAAGGTATAGTCGCTTTTTCTGCGGATGACCTCGTTCGAGAAGAACAGCAGGAGGAACCCGACGCCGTTCTTGAAGAGGCCGACCGCAGACGCGACGCTATAGTTGCTGCCACCCTGGTCGATGAAGGCGAGCCGGTACATGTAGGTGTCGATGATGTCGCTGACGTTGTAGACCACCGGCGTGTAGAGGTTGAAGATCTGGTCGAAGCCGGCGCTCAGGATGTTGCTGATGCTGAGCATCAGGGAGATGATGATCATCGGGATCATGCCGGGGAGCGAGATGTACCGCGCCTTCTGGAGGCGGTTCGCCCCGTCGATGTCGGCCGATTCATACAGTTCGTTCGGGATTCCAGCGAGGGAGGAAAGGTAGATGATGCTGCCCCAGCCGACCCCCTGCCAGATGCCGCTGACAATCAGGATGACAACGAACCAGACGGAGTCGGTGAGGAAGTTGGTCGCCGTGCCTCCGAGCGCAGTGATGACGGCGTTGACGATGCCGCGCTGCGGGGAGAGCACCTCGATCACCATGCCGGAGATGACGACCCAGGAGATGAAGTAGGGCAGATAGGAGATGGTCTGCACCGTCTTCTTGAAGCGGACCCCCTTGAGCTCGTTGATCAGCAGGGCGAAGATGATGGGCATCGGGAAGGTGAAGATGATGCGGAGGATGCTGATGAAGAGGGTGTTGCGGAGTGCAGCCAGGAAACTGGCGCGGCTGAAGAGGCTGATGAAGTTGTTGAAGCCCACCCAGCGGCTGCCCGAGATGCCCTTCATGATCTTGTAGTCCTGGAAGGCGACGACCAGGCCGGAAATCGGCCCGTAATTGAAGATGATGATCAGGACGATGGCAGGCAATAGCAGCAGGTACAGATAACGATATGTATAAAGGTTCGTGAGGAGGGTGTTTTTCTTTCGAGCGACGGACATCCAACGCCTCCTCTTTATTCCATGCGGGTGCACGGTATCTTTACACCGTGATTATGGAGGTTGGGTCCGGGGGTATGTTGTATTCTGTTTAGGGCAAATTGTATTCTCGATGGTTTCCAAATGGCCTTGACTTTGTACGAATTGTATTCTCATTGGGAATCCGACGCTTGCGGAGGTCGTTTTTGTATATCCTTTGGATTGGCAAGGTCACTTCACGTCCGATTCCCGGCATAGTGCTTCCGCGCACCCTCGAAGATGGCGACGATGTTCGCCGGCGGGACGTCGGGCTGGAGGTTGTGCGCCGGGGAGAGGATGTAGCCGCCGTCGGTGCCCATGACGGAGAGGATCCGCGAGACCTCGAGCTCGACGTCCTCGGGCGTCCCATTCGGCAGGAGGTGCTGCGTGTCGATGCCGCCGTGGAACGTGAGCCGGTCCCCGAAGGCCGCCTTGAGCCGCTCCGGCTCCATGTCCCGCGCGCCGGGCTGGATTGGATTGAGGATGTCGACGCCGGCGTCGATCAGATGTGGGATAAGCTGGAAGACGGAGCCGCACGTGTGGTGGAGGAACCGAGCCTTCGTATACGTCTTCGTGTGGCGGATCCGTTCGACGTAATACGGCTTCACCAGTTCCTCGAACATGTCGGGGGAAAGGAACAACCCCGTCTGGGTTCCGAAGTCATCCCCACTCGTCGTGAAGTGGATGTACTCCCCGAGCGCGCCATAGTAGACGTCGATGAGCTTCTTCTGGTAGTCGAGGACGATATCGAAGAATTTCAACACGAATTCCGGTTCCAAGGCCATCCGCAGCAGGAAGTCGTCGAATCCGCACATCCAGCAGCCGAGCTCCATCACGCCGTAGGTCGGGTGCTCCGCGCAGACCACGTAATCCGTCTCCTCGTAGAGGCGCCGAGCCTCCTCGCGGAACGCGGCAATCTGCGACATGTCGAGGTTCTCCACCCGCGGCCAGGGGTAGCGGTCGAGGTCCTCGAGGGTCGCGCCCCGGAGCGGCGGGTTCTTGATGTCCCAGTAGACGCCGGTGAACTCGCGCGTCACGCCCCAGCAGTCGGTGTCCTCCGTGTCGGACTTCCTCCCCGTCAGCGGGCTCGCGGGGCTGAGGAGGTCGCCGACCCTCCGGACGTCGATGTCGAGCGCTTTCAGGATCCGCTCGTCGAACTTCTGGTACTTCCCTGCGTTCGGGCCGGAGAATCCCATGAAGTGCCGAAGCGCCTCGATGGAGGACTCGTGCTCGATGCCGTTCAGCGAGGTGCCGGCCAGGTCGTACGGGACGCGGTCGACGGGGCGGTGCGTGACGGTCGCCTCGAATCTCTCCCGGTAGCTCATCCGTTCCATGGGTCCATCCTTCCCGCGCGGCCTAGCCGGCGACTTCCAGCGCCGTCTCCAGCACCGTGACATAGTTCTCGACCGGCATGTAGTCCGTCAGGGAGTTTCCCGTCCCGAGCGTCCAGTACCCGTCGGCGTAGCATGTCTCGATATGGTCGAGCGTGTACCGCCGGATTTCCTCCTTGGAACGCCGGCAGATGAAGTCCACGTCGAGTCCTCCCAGCGGCGTGATCCGGCTTCCATAAATCTTCTTGAACTCCGCCACCGGCAGGATCTTGTCCTCGAAGGAGTGCTTCGCGTCGATGCCGCAGGCGATGAGGTCCTCGTAGACGTCGGTCAGGTTGCCGCAGGAATGGAGGACGAAGGGCCGTCCGGCGCGGTGGGCGATCGCGGCCATCTCCTTGTATACGGGAAAGATGAATTTCCGCAGGAGTTCCGGCGGTAGGAACGTGGAGGAGTTGAAGCCGAGGTCGTCGCCCTGCCGGTGAGCGCCGATGCCGTCCATGGTGGCCAGCGTCCGGTTCGCCGAGAGGTAGAGCGCGGACAGCCGTGCGAAGACCTCCGCCACCAGGTCCGGGTCATCCGCGAGCAGGTAGGACATCCCGACGGTGCCCAGCATGTCCGAGGCGATCTCATAGGGTCCCTTGCAGACGCCGCCGACGATTTTCACGCCGTCGGGAAGAAGCCGCGCGACCTTCTCGAAGATCGAGAAATCGAGCGGGTCCTCCACGGAAGGCCAGGGATAACGCTCGAAATCCTCCCGGTCCCGAATCACGACCGCGGACTCGCTCCCGTGGCTCTGCGGAGCTCCTCCCCGCACCGGTTCGGGTCCTCGGAGCCGGAGCGGCTGCTCCAGAGGGATGCAGTCGAACCCGAGGCCGAGCCAGAAGTCGACATAGACCGCCACTTGTTCGTCCGAGCCCCATTCCATGGACGCGTAGTCCGTCTCCGTCCGTGCGGCGATGAACTTCGGGCTGGCGATGTGTTCGTAGAACGGGAGGTGGGAAGGCTTTCCCTGCCTTCGCACGACCTTGAGGAAGTTCTCGAAATCGGGTTTCCGCTGCAGTCTCTTCATGGGTTCCTCCCTCAGTATACGCATTCCTCGCAGGCGCGGGCGAAGGCCCGGATGTTTTCCGGGTCCCCGAAGAAGAAGTGGTCGGAGGGGCTGCAGATGTAGCCGCCCTGCGGGCAGCTGTCGAACAGGTCGCGCACCATGCGGCGGACGAGGACTGGGTTGCCCTGCTCGAACCCGGCGTTCTGGTCGAAGCCGCCGATGAAGAACAGCTTGTCGCCGACACGGCGGGATGCCTCGCGCAGGTTGCAGTCGGCCCCCATGACGGGCGGGGTCATGGTCTCGAGCCCGTCCGCGCCGTTCTCCGCCACGATCTCCAGCAGCGGCATCATGCCGCCGCACAGGTGGTGGACGACGCGCGTGCCGTTCGCATGCAGCGCCGCATGCTGGCGGATGTCGTAGGGCAGGCAGAACTCACGGTGCAGGTCCGGGCTGATCACGGTGCTCGAACCCGCTCCGCCGCCCGTCTCCACGAGGTCGTACGCGATCGGGCCGCCCCGCTCGATCACGGACAGCTTCTTCTGCAGCATGGCCTCGAGGGTCGCGTGGATCAGTTCCGGCTCGTCGAAGCAGCTGTAGATGGCCTTCTCGGTCTCCCTCAGGTAGCAGTAGCTCTGCCACGGGCTGCCCTGTCCGAAGTCGAAGTAGGGGCCCCGCACGATGCCGCGCTCGCCGATGCGGCGCTTGGCCTCGAGGACCGGCGTCCAGTCGACGCTGTCGGGGACCGGCACGTATTTCGTCCACAGCGCGAGGTCGCGCTCGTCCGAGATGATGGGTTCAGTGAACCAGGCGGTGAAGATGTTGTAGGCCCCGGCATAATGGATCTCGCCCTCCGGCGTCGTGACCGTGGCCGTCCAGCGGTGGTTCCCGTCGGCATCCACGGGCTGCTCGACGCGCTTCTCCTGCCAGTTTGCGAGGGTGCGATCGCTGTAGTGGTAGTCCGGGTTCGCATAGATCACCGGGTCCATCCCGAAGAAGTCGTATGCCTCGTACTGGTCCATCCCCTTCAGGTAGGTCTTCAGGTAGTAGTCCATCCAGCTGTGGACCTGGCATGGCAGCCGATCCGCCTTCTGTCCGCTCATCGCCGCAAGGAAACGTTCCCGTCCGGTCATCATCTTCGCACCCTCCCCATCGTCATGGGCTCCGTTCTTGCCGGAGTCCGTTGCGCCCATTCTACGCCGGACCTGACGCTCACGTCTTCCCTTGCCTTGACCTTCCATCTGTACTATCTTGATATCGAAAGAAGGAAAACCATGCACGATATCCTGCGCGCATCCCGATATCTTGGCTCAGAGGAGGAATTCCACTGTGCCTTCTACACGTCGGCCCCGACCGACGTACATCTCCACTCCCATGATTTCTTCGAGTTCTTCCATATCCTGTCCGGCTCCGTCCTCCACCATGTCCTGACCCCAACGGCCTCCCGTGTCGACCGCCTGGTCGAAGGCACGCTCGTCCTGGTCCGCCCGCGGGACATCCACGTCCTCCAACCGGACGGCGACCTCCCCTTCCGCCTGGTGAACGTCGCCTTCTCGACCGGGACCATGCGGGCGCTTTCGAACTACCTGAGGAACCCGACCTACCTAGCCGACCGCTCCGTGGACGGAGTCCCCACTTCCGTTCAGCTCCAAGGGCTGGAGAAGCGCAGGATGGAGGAGACGGTCGAGAGGCTTTCCCTCCTGCCGCAGGAGGACCCGGTCCTTCGCGGCACGTATCTGCGCCGTACCCTGGTCCTGTGGATCGGCTGGCTGGAGGGGACTGAGCCGGGGACCGTTTTGGGACGGCATGCCGTCGGGGCGGGTCTTCCTCCCCCCCCCGTCTGGCTGTCGGCGCTCAAGGAGCGCGCAGGTTCCCTCGAGGTGCTCCAGGAGGGGATGGGCGCCCTGGTCCGCCTGTCCGGCCGGAGCCACGAGCACCTGAGCCGCGCCTTCCGGAGGTACTATGGGACCACGCCGACGGAGTTCCTCAACGGCCTCCGCCTCAACTACGCGGCGAACCTGCTGGTCGGGTCGGACCTCTCCATCCTCGCCATCGCCCTTGAGTCGGGATTCTCCAGCCCCGGTTACTTCCACCGCGTCTTCCGCTCCCGCTTCGGTGTCGCGCCATCCGCGTTCCGCAGGGAAGCGTCGGGTCCCGGCCGTCTCGTGTAGGGAATTCCGCATTGCACGGCGCCCCCCCCCGTGCTATCGTCTTATGGCAATCGCCCACACGGAAGGAGACCTTCATGTCCATGCGTTATATCCCCGAGCCCTTCAGGATCAAGTCGGTGGAGAGGATCCGAATGCTGACGCGGCAGGAGCGCGAACTCCGCATCGCGCAGGCGCACTACAACCTCTTCCACCTGAAGGCCGAGGACGTATACATCGACGTGCTGACCGACAGCGGGACGGGCGCCATGAGCTCCGAACAGTGGGCCGGCATCCTGGTCGGAGACGAGGCGTACGCCGGCGCGAAGAGCTACCACCACCTCATGGACGCCTGCCGCGACCTCTTCGGATACTCCTACTTCCAACCCGTCCACCAGGGCCGGGCCGCCGAGAAGGTCCTCTTCCCTCTCCTGCTCGAAAAGGGGAAGTACGCGATCTCGAACATGTTCTTCGACACGACGCGCGCCCATGTCGAACTCGCCGGCGCCCGCGCCGTCGACTGCGTGGTCCCGGAGGCGATGCAGACCTCGGTCCGCGCTCCCTTCAAGGGCAACATGGACGTCGACCGGCTCGAGCAGACGGTAAAGCGGCTCGGCGCGGACAACGTCGGGCTCGTGGTCATGACGATCACCAACAACTCCGCCGGCGGACAGCCCGTCTCGATGCAGAACCTGCGCGACGTCTCCGCCGTCTGCAAGACCCACGGCATCCCCCTGTGCATCGACGCGGCGCGCTTCGCCGAGAACGCGTACTTCATCCAGCAGCGCGAGCCCGAATTCAAGGGCGCGGGCATCCGCGAGATCGTCCTCGGGATGTTCGCCCTCGCCGACATGTTCACCATGAGCGCCAAGAAGGACGCGATTGTGAACATGGGCGGACTGGTCGGCATCCGCGAGGATTCTGCGCTGTTCGAGCGCGTGCAGGCCGCCTGCATCTCCTACGAAGGCTTCATCACCTACGGCGGCCTCGCCGGCCGGGACCTGGAGGCGCTCTCCATCGGCCTCTACGAGGGGGTGGACGAGGAGTTCCTGCGCTATCGGATCGGGCAGGTCGAATACCTCGGCTCCCGCCTCGACGACGCCGGCATCGCCTACCAGTCCCCTGCCGGGGGGCACGGCCTCTTCGTCGATGCGAAGGCGATGCTGCCCCACATCCCGCCGTCCGCCTTCCCCGCGCAGGCGCTGGCCATCGAACTCTACAAGGAGGCGGGCATCCGCTCCTGCGACATCGGCTCCTTCATGCTCGGCAACGACCCCGACTCCGGCGTGCAGATGCCGTCGGAGTTCGAGTTCACTCGGCTCGCGATCCCGCGCCGCGTCTACACGCAGGCCCATCTCGACGTGATGGCGGACGCCCTCGTCGACATCCAGGCGCGTGCGAAGAGCATCCAGGGCTATCGGATCCTCTGGGAGCCGGCCGTCCTGCGCCACTTCCAGGCGCACCTCGAGCCGATCGGATAGAAGGAAATCCGGTGGATTGTACCAAGGTGGCGACTATGACCTTGATGTGTCTTCCTGCATCCGGGCGCAGTTCATCCACCACCATGCCCCCTTGAATTGCTTCTGTTGCATGAAACCTGACATCATGGAGACTCGAGCCTCTTTGCTTGGATATTGCAGACGGCCTGCCGTGCATCCTTGCACGGCAGGCCGTCTGTCAATGGAAAATGGATGTTTTACTTTCTGCGGCGCAGGAGCATGAGTGCACCCCCGGCTGCCAGCATGACGGGCACCAGGAGGGCCATGCTCGCGGGGTCCCCGGTCGTCGGATTCTGGCTGTCCACAAGGACCAGACGGACGCTTGTCAGGATGGGTTCCCAGAGATTGGCGGAAGTGCCATCCAGAACCAATTTCACGAATCGCGTGCCGGCAGGCGCGACGCCCGAGGTTCCCTTGATGCGGAGCCAGCCGTT
>CAZOHH010000030.1:10186-12500 GCA_964579735.1 uncultured Oscillospiraceae bacterium
GTCGGACAGCGTGACCCCGGTCATGATCGGCTCCCAGGTCTGCGCTGCCGGATCCAGGGTGATTTTCACTTTGGTCGTCCCGGCCGGAATCGAAGCCGTCACCGTCATCCGCTTCCAGGTGCCGTTGTCTCCCAGCACGGTCGAATCCGTCGTCTGGGGATCAAAGGTGATGCCATCCGCGGAGGTGGAAACGAGCACGCGGTTCTTGGCGAATTCCGTATCTCCACTGAAGTAGAGGTACTCCGCGGATACGGCCGTCATCCCGGATACCGCGTATACGATGAAACGGTCTGCTGCATGGTCGACTTTCAGGATTCCCGTCATGTCGCCGGCCGGGAATGCCGACGGATCACTGGCCGTCCAAGTCGCGAGCGTTCCGTCCCCGGAGCTGCTGAAAATCTTCGTGAAATCCACCAGATCGTCGAATGTCGTGGCTGCGTCGGTATATCCGCTCGTGAGCGCGAGTCCACCGGACAGAACTGCAAGGAACATCGCGAAGGCGATCAGACTGGGCAACATCCTCTTCCTGCTCATTTCATACCCCTTTCATCTTCTCAGTGGACGTGCGTCCAATATAGCATCATTGTTCATCGAGGCCTCCGAATCGGAAATGGAGGGATTTATGGATTCTTGACAACCGTTTCAGCACATCCCTGGCCATCGTGAATCCATGGGATGGGAACCCTGATGTTTCTCGCAAGGTCCTTCGCAACGAGAGGCACGCCTTCCTCCAATCCGCGAGCGCGAATGCGGATGCTTTCTCCAGGGAAAAGGGTAGAGAATCCGTTGTCGATCCAGGTCGGATTACCGTCCTGCCGATAGATGGATATGCCGACTACGGCATGGGCACCTAGGTTCTCCAGTTCGATCGATGCCTCGTCCTCGGCGATCATCCTGCAGGAAGCACGCAACGAAGCGTCGGAGCGTACCATCAACCCCCTGAAGGGCGCTTTGCCTTGAGGAAGGTCCTCTTCGACTCCGAATGTCAAAAGCGTTTCGATTCGTTCTCCGATGTCGAGCGTCAAGCGCAGGCGGACGAAGAAGATGGAGCCGGGGAGCTGCGGCAGGTCCATCCGGATTCGACCGGCCAGGACGTTCTGGTTCTCGTGGACCTCCAGATACCATGCAATGCTATGCAGCTGTTGACCTTCCAGGTCCAAGATCTCCGCTTCGAGTCGACCCTTTACCGGCGCGCCGGAGTTCAAGATATGAGCTTCCGCCTCGAACGTCGCGCCTTCCGTATACACCCACTGGTCGTAACGGAGGCACGGATGGAGAGTGCGGAATGCCTGGGATGCGGCATGATAGGCCATCTTCGGGCGTTCATACCAGTCGATCAGGTTTGAACAGTTCACGTTCGGCCAAGGCTCCGAGAACTGCCAGATGATGCAGCCTGCGTTCTGGAAAGACCTCCTCCGGCAGGATTCGATGGCATATCGGATGGCCTCTGCCTGTACGAACTGGCTTGCGGCGGAGAATCGCCCCGGGCTGTCCAATCGCTCGGCGCCGAACAACGCAGCATCCCGATGCCAGGAATTCCACCATCCATTGCCATGAAGCAGCCAGGTGGGGTCGTCTTCCTTATAGGCCAACAACGTTTCCGGCTTCAGGAAACGCGCGAGACTTTCTTCGTCGGATGCGCCGTTCGCACCGAACTCGGCGTTGAATAGACTGTTCGACGAATCGTAGTAGGAGTAGTGTGCCTTCGTACCAAGATAGACCCACTGTCCATGGATATTGTGGTTCTTGCCTTCCCGCATGGCTTCCACGCTCGTGTCCAGATTGAAGTTCGGACCACTCGGACTCGATGGATGGAAGATCCTTTCCGGATCATGCTCCTGGACCAGGCTGCCAAGTTCCTGCAGGACTTCATCCCCCATTCCCGCCGGTCGGCGGGCAGCGTCCTTCAGTTCGTTCCCTCCATCCCATATCGTCAGCGACACGTGATTCCGCTTCTCCTTCAAGGCGTGGACGGCGGCATCGCGCAAGGCGAGCCGATACGAAGGATCGCGCGAGGGTACGCCGTCAAGCCCCGAATTCGATTGGGGCAGCTCCTGCCAGATCAGAATTCCGTTCTCGTCGCAGAGGTCATACAGCCATTCCTTCTCGATGTACGCGCCACCCCATATCCGTATCAGATTGACTCCCGCGTCCTTCAGTCGCTGGACCTGTCGAATGTAGCGGTCCTTGTCGACGGCACCGAACCGGTGGTCGATGGGAAGGAAGTTCACACCCTTGATCCAGATCGGGCGGTCGTTGATGACGACGACATACGGAATCGAATCCGTTGGGGAATCAGTGCAGCGCTGGTATG
>CAZOHH010000030.1:12600-28529 GCA_964579735.1 uncultured Oscillospiraceae bacterium
ATGACGACGACATACGGAATCGAATCCGTTGGGGAATCAGTGCAGCGCTGGTATGTCAGCGTACGCACTCCGACCTTCAAGGATCTCCGATCCTGAAGACCGTTATCCGAAAGCAACTCGAGATCGAGCACGTACAACGGCTGTCTCCCGGATCCGCTGGGCCACCAGAGAGCCGGATCGGCCAGATGGAAAGTGATTTCAAACCTTCCTTCGCGATCCACGGATGCATTCGCGGCCATCCGTTCCGCCCCGTCGAAGGACAGACGCGCCATGACATCGAATGAAGCAGGTTCCCCACTCGAAATCCGGTCTATGGTCCCCTTGACGTGGATCCTGCCGTTCCGATTCTCGCGAGTGCCCTTGACATCCAGATCGCCGAAGAAGGCTCCGTCCGAGATCTCGAGCCACGCATCCTGCCAGATTCCCGGGCAGGCCATGCGCGTGCAGAAATCCCACCCGTATCCGAAGCGGCTGGTCAATTCACGGCAGCTCGAGGTCTCACCCATCTGGCTCTGCTCTTCAGGCAAGTTCTCCACGAGCACTTCCAGGATGTGGGAGCCAGGTTCCAGCTTGCCGCTGATGTCGAATCGGACGGGCACGAACATATTGGCATGAGTGCCGAGAAGGTGGCCGTCCAGATAGAACCTGGCACGATGGTTCACCCCTTCGTAGCATAGTCGTGCTTTCTTCAGGCACCAATCGTCGACTGCGATGAACGGCTTGCGGTACAACCAGGTCTTGTTCTCGACCCATTCGACATCGAGGCAATTGCGCTCGTAGTAGGGATCCTGGATGTATCCGGCTCGTTGCAGGTCGTCATGCACGGATCCGGGTACTTTGGCCGGAAAGACCGGCGTCATGGGTGGAACGTGGAAATCGATGCCCGACTCGGCGTTGAATCGTTGGTTCCCTGGAAGAAACCCCTGTATCGTCCAGTCATCTCCTGAAAGGTTCACGCGCATGGCTCGTCACTTTTCCAGCATGTGGGCGAGCAACTCTTCCAGGCTGCAGGTCGCGACACAGCAGAATTGGTCCGCCGCGCCATAATAGATGAACAGAGTGTCTCCCGACTGCGCGATGCCCGTAGGGAAGACGCAACCGTTGTAATAGCCTTCGGTTTCGTATGGATGCTCGGGTTCCATGAGGAAATCCCGGGTCCGGGCGAGGACGACGTCCGGGTGTTCCAGATCCAGAAGGACCGCACCGACGCGATAGGCGCCCTGCTTCGAATCGACGCCGTGGTAAAGGTGGAGCCAGCCGGCCCGAGTGCGGATCGGAGGCGTCGAACCACCGATTTTCTTGTCCTCCCACCATTGCTCCCCGGTCAGGAGGATCTTCTCGTCATGCCACTCCATGAGATCGTCCGAAAAGGAGATCCAGATCGAGGGGATCAGGCAGCCGTAGCCTTCCCCTGCCCACTCCATGGGTCTCGATAGACGGACGAACCGGCCTCCGATCCGTTCGGGAAAAAGAATCACGTCCCGATTGTCGAAGCGGCTGTCCGTCATGCGGCCCAACCGTTTCCAGGAGCGCAGGTCCCGGGAGACGGCGAGATGCGTCAGCGTATTGTTCTTCAGGAGGAAATGCGGACCAGCGGGAGGGGCCTCGTACATAGGATGCCAGTCGGGACTCCAGTATTGGCCGGGCGGATAGGCCCTGGCCGCATAAGTCAGGTAATACCATCCTTCGAATTGGACCAGGCGGGGATCCTCGATGCATCCACCGTCCGGACCGTCATCCTGTGGCGAGAGAACCGGCTGGTCGGACATCCGGGTGAAATGGATTCCATCCTCGGACTCGGCCAGGCCTAGATGGATCCGATGAGTCTCATCGTGACCCGCTGCACGGTACAGCATCCTGTATCTGCCGTCTTCTTTCCAGACCGCAGGATTCAGGACGCAGAGGCTCTCCCATTCATTGGACGGATTGGCCGACAGGATCGGATTATCTGCATGTTTCTGGAATCTCATTTCTCTGCCTCCCGTTTTCCTTCAAGTACTCTGCTGAATGGAGATCTTCGTCCACTCATCGTAGACGGCATCCAGATTGGCCTCCGGTATGTCCTTGCCGCTGAAGGCCTGCCCCACCACTCCGGTCCGTCCGTATCGCAGAAAAGCACCGGCTACGCGTCGGACAGCCGAGCGGCAGTCCTCCGGGGTTCCTTTGGGAAGCACCTGCTGCCGGTCGATCTCGCCCCAGAACGCGATCTTATGGTGATACCGTTCGGCTAGACCTTCGATGTCCATGCAGAACAGCTGCGCATTGATCGCATCCACGCCGATCTCCACGAGATCGTCCAGGATCTCCGCGATGAAGCCGTCCGAGTGCATGACGACCTTCTTCCCGTAGGCATGCGCCATATCGACGTATTCCTTGTAGCAGGGCTTGAAGATGTTTCTCCAGATCGCAGGCGACACCAGGAGAGAGGTCTGGGAACCCCAGTCGTCGGCGATGTGGATGCCGTCGACGGCGGTCGATGCCCATAGTTCGCCCTGCCGCATGAAATAGGAGTGGATCATGTCGCGCATGCGGTAAAGATCAGGTTCTTCGTCGGCCAGATCCAGGAGGAGGTTCTCCGTTCCTCGAAGATTCTGCATCCGTTCGAAGAGATTGTAGTTGGCCCACCACATGGGAATCATGAATCGGTCGGAAGCCCGGCACTGCTCGTCGACCGTCGTAAGGTCCGCCCGATCCAGAACGTCCCACGGCGGCGCGAACCGCTCCAGATCCTGCCATTCGATGATGGGCGGCCTGCGGACTTCTCCGGTGACACCCTCCTCCGCCGCGACCCACTCCACGCCCCATTCGTCGAGCCGTGCACCGATGGAATTCATCGGCACGCCGGCTGTTCGACCGGGTCCATACAGGAACATCGGGCCGCCTGTATCGTGACGATCGGTGGGAAACCGCGGACAATCCTCGAATCGGAGCGCGTTGAAGACAAGTTCTCTGGAAGTCATCGTGTACCTCGTTTCACTAAAAGAGCGGTCTGCTCCAGGTCAACGTCAGGATGCGCCCGTGCCGTGCCGTTTCGCGAAGCGGTACTTGGCCGGCGGAATGCCATATTGATTCTTGAATACGCGGATGAAGTAGTAGTAATCCTGATAACCGACGATTTCCCCGATTCTCTCCAAGGATTCCTCGGTATGCTCAAGGAGCTCGACCGCCTTCTCCATCCGGAGCCGGGTGACATAGTCCGTGAAGCTGCAGCCGTGGTATTTCTTGAAGACCTGGCACAGATAGTTCATGTTGAGGAAGTACCGTGTCGACAAGTCCTTCAGGTAGATGCGCTCGTTGTAATGGACCCGGATGTATTGCTCGATTTCCTCCAGCTTGCGGTTGTAGCTCTGCAGCATCGGAGAGTCGATCGGGATGTCCGCAGTTCCGAGATCCTCGAGGTAGCTCAGATACCGGACCAGAGTGCCGTGTTCCGATAGTAGGAAGTTGACGTCTATGAGGCTGGAGGAAGCGCTGCCGCGGGCATCGTCGCCACATGGTTCCTCCAGGGGTCTTACCGCCAGGAGATGGACCAGGAGAGCATCCTCCATTGGATTCGCGCTCTCGGAAAGGAATCCGGCAAGCTCATCCAGACCTTCCTTCTTCCCTGCGATCGAATGTCCGCGCACGGCTTCCAACCAGCGGCCGGCCAGTTTCGCCGCAACAGAGGGAGAAGAAGACGAATAGGTCCGGATTCCTTTTCTTTCCAGAAACTGCAGGTTGCCCAAGGCCGTCCATGCCTGCTGGAGCGCATGATTGAACCGCCCTTCGTCGGTGAATGGAAGACTGAGTCCGAACATGCAATCTCCAGGTATGACCTTCGGCAAGTCGGGAAAGGATCTCTGACACACCCAGATCCAATGGGACCTGCTCTCCGGAATCCGGAGAAGCAGTCCGTCCGAACAGGTCGCTTCGAATAGCTCGAGTCCGCTACGTACAGGCTCCGATGATTTCTCGAGGGAAGGACGACAGCGACCTGCCAGGATCCGGAATCCTTCCTTGGCTTCGGGAACCAGTTCTTGAAGACCGATTTCCCCATTGCGCAGCTTGTCGAGCAGGATGACTCCCTTCTCACTGGCTCTGCCTCCCAGGATGTTCGCCACGCGAAGGAGTAGTTCGTCGGCCGCCACCGACTCCAACGGTTTCAAGAGATACTCGATCACGCCGTATCGAACGGCCGCTCTGGCATATTCGAAATCCGAATACCCGCTCACGATGGCGAACTCGGTTCGAACGCCCGCCGCCCTCGCCGTACGAATCAATTCGATGCCATCCAGACCTGGCATGCGGATGTCCGTCAGGACGAAGTCGGGGCTATTCGCGAGGATGTACTCCAAAGCTTCGCGCGGATTTCTGAACAGCATGGGCTGAGCGAAACCGTGGGCTTCCCATCGGAACGACCGTGCTATCCCCTCCAGGACGATGGGCTCATCATCGATGACGACTGAAGTGTACATCCGCTCCATCCATTCATTCGTTCAATTCGGCGAGGACTCGATTGACCTTGGGCGATATCTCGTCCTTCCACTCCGAATAGTCCTTCTCCAGATCCGTAGAAGATGCGATCAGCCTCTTGCAGGCATCCTGGAAATCGATGAAGAGATTGCCGTATCGAAGGACGTTCTTTCCAATCGAAGTCGCGACCTTCTCATCATAAGCGACTATGGAAGTGTTCTCCGCCGTTCTGAGGGTCGCCCAGAATTCCACATCCTTCTTGGTCTGATCCGGGATCAATGGGTTGAGATAGTCGAAATCGGTATTGAGCATCGCAAGGGCTCTCAGACCCATGGTCGCGTATGTCGGCTGAACCAGCTGTCCCGCGGAGTCCTCCTTCCAGAGAAGTTCGAGCTTTCCATCCTTCTCGGTCCAGTCCACGCCCTTCAGGCCATACCAGCAGTAGCGGCTGCCTTCTTCTCCTGCCAACCAGTCCTGGAGAAGGAGAATTCTTTCCATCGTGAAATCGTCCAGTTTCGCGCTGTATATATTGTAAGACCAGTACTTCGGGAATTCGCGACTCCAGAAGCGCCCGTCCTTCCCCTTGATGAACATGGGCGTCGTCGCGCGGTAGACGTCCGTCCCGGGGTTGGCTCCCTGGAATCCCAATCGCATGTAGTGGAGGTTCAGCACCGTGAAGTTGTCATAATAGATTCCGACGCGTCCCGCCTCGTAGAGCTTGTGGGCATCGTATCCCTTGGCTGTATAGAAATCCTTCCAGTATATGCCGTCTCGATAGAGTTTCTGGATTTCCTTGAGCCCTTCCAGGGTCACAGGAAGGAAGGGACCCCATGTATAGGCACCTTCATTCTGGACATAGGCGAGGGTGGACGGATTTCCATACAAGGACCACGCGCCGAGCAGGGACGGAGATGAAAAGTCCTGGTCCGCGATTCCGATGGTCCTGTCCGGACCCAGACTGCCCGGATCCTTCTCCACGAAGGCCCGCGCCAGTGCGATCGCCTCATCGATCGTGTAGATGTCGTCCGGCTTGGCCATGCCGAGTTGTTCAGCCCAGTCGCGTCGATAGATGTACATGAAGGTGTCGAGCTTCGATTTTGGATTCTGGCCGCTGAATTTCGGCCACGCATACATGCGTCCTTCATAGGTGCTCTCGGCCTGGGCTTCCGGCATCTGTTCGAGCAGCCGCTTCAAGTTCGGGAATCGGTCGTCGATTTCTGGAATGGGCTTGATGAAGGCGTTCTCGGCCATTTCCCTGAGCTGTCCCCGCTCCATCTCATAGAAGATGACGTCCGGCATGTCGCCCGCGGCCAGCATGGTGTTGACCTGTTCCCTGCGCTCGTTCCATCCGATCGGAACCAGTTTGATGTCCATGTTGAATTTCTCGGATATGGCGTCGTACAGTTCGTCTTCCCCGATCCCGTTGAAATAGCCCCACGTGATCGATACTCTCCTGGAAAAGTCGTGCGCGCCAGGAGTGCCGCTGGGCGCCTGTGTCGTCGGAGTCGCCGTGGGACTCCCGCCAGGCTGGCAGGCCGACAGCAAGGTGCCGACCAGCAGGAGGAGAGCTAGAAGCATGGGGAGAGCCGTCCGCTTTTTCATGGATACCTCCGTCACGATTTGATGGCTCCGATCAGGATGCCTTTCATGAAGAACTTCTGAAGGAAGGGATAGACCAGCATGATGGGTAGCATGGTCACGAAGATCGACGCCATCTTGACCCCCTCGGAGAAGACGACGGAGCGGATGGCGAAGGGCACGCCATTGGCATCGCTGCTCTGGATGGTCGAGATGATGTTCCGGAGAACCAGCTGCAGGGGTTGTCGGTCGAGGTCCCTGATGAACAGAAGGCCGTTCCACCACTCATTCCAGCGGTCCACGGCATAGAAAAGCGCTACCGTTGCGATGACCGGCTTCGACAGTGGGAGGATGATGGACCACAGGATCCTGAGTTCATTGGCACCGTCCATATAGGCAGACTCTTCGAGGCTCGCTGGGAGAGTCCGAAAGAAGTTCCGGCAGATCAGCATATAGAAAGCATTCAGGCCGTACGGGATGATCATGGCGAAGATGGAATCGCGGAGTCCGAGGTTCTTGACTAGAAGATAGTAGGGAATCAATCCTCCCCCGAAGAACATGGTGAAGATGATCATGTTCATGATGGCGTTCATTCCGAGGAACTTCCTTCGGGACAGGGCGTAGGCCATGGTCAGGGTCATGAAGAGATTGTAGGGGACTCCGATGAGTACGACCAGCAGCGTCACGATGTAGCCCGACCAGACCCGTTGCGAATACAGGACGTAGAGATAGGACTCGGAGATCACCCGTTTCGGAAAGAGAATGAAGGGATTCCGAGTGAAATCCGCCTGAGGAACGATCGACGTGACAAATGCGTTATAAAAGGGGAAGAGAACGGCGAGTCCGAACAGGACCAGCAATGTCGTATTGAAGATATCCAGGGTTTCAACGCGCTTGCGCATGTCTGTCCTCCACTATAGTACGCCGGATTCAGGATCGATCCACTTCGCGACACGGTCCGCTCCGAAGAGAAGGACGAAGTTGATCGCGGACTTGAAAAGTCCTACGGCCGTGCTGAGCTCGTATTGCGGTGCACCCGTGAAGGATTTTCGGTATACATAGGTGTCGATGATGTCGCCTACGCTGTAGACGGTCGGGTTGTACATCAGGAAGACCTGCTCGAATCCAGCGTTCATGACTCCACCGATCGACAGGATCAGCATCAGGACCGCGGTCGAGCTGATGCTCGGCCATGTGATGTACCGGATCGACTGGATCCGGGTCGCACCATCGATCGTGGCGGCTTCGTAGATTTCGGGATTGATGCCGGATATCGCGGCAAGATAGATGATGCTTCCCCAACCGGCGCTCTTCCATATGGCGGAGAGGTAGAGCATGGGCCGGAAGATCGCGGGGTCGGCGAGGAACTGCCGGGACTCTAACCCGAACATCGAGAGAATCCCGTTCACGGCCCCCTGGCTGCCCATGAGGTTGAAGGCGATACCGGAGACGACGATCCAGGACAGGAAATTGGGGAAGGTGGCGATCGTCTGGAGGCCCTTCCGGAGGATACCGTTGCGCATCTCGTTGAACATCAAGGCAAGTAGGATCGGAATGGGAAATCCCGTTACGATTCGACCGATGCTGATTTCGAGCGTGTTCCAGAATGCTCTCCAGAACTGGGGTTCCTCCACCATCTCGACGAAATGCTCGAATCCGACCCAGGGACTTCCGATGATGCCCTGGGTGATGTTGAAGTCCTTGAAGGCGAGCGTGACCCCATACATCGGGAAATAGCAGAAAACGATGAAGAAGGCGATGCCAGGTAGAAGCAACAGATACAGGTAACGGTTCCGGAGAAGCTGCTGGAGGATTGGATTGCGGGCCAGCCGAATCCCGGCTGCGTCCCTTCCTGCTCTCCCCACGTCTATCTCCCTTCCTCTTCGTGTCCATTTTCCCTTGCTTCCACGTCACCATCAGCATAATTCATGCCGGCTTCGCGGGAAATGAATAGAATGAAGCGAATTCAGACGATTTTCGGCTGGGCGATGAAGGGGTGGCGGATGGTGATGCAGGTGCCCTTCTCCTCCTCGCTCTCGACGGAGAGGGACGCTTCGACACCGAAAGTCAGCTGCAACCGCCGGACGATATTGGTGAGTCCGATGGATTCGGCGATGGTCTGCTGGCCGTGCTCATAATCGAGCAGCTTCGGGTCCGCGATCCGCTCTCTCAGCGTCGCAAGGCATGCAGCCGTCATGCCGGCCCCGTTGTCCGATACCTGCAGCACGAGGAATCCGTCCGCTTCAGTGGCCGTGATGCCGACATGAAGATGCCGTACGAAGGGATTGCCATGCTTGATGCTGTTCTCGACCAGAGGTTGGAGCAGCATCTTGATGACCCTGGTCTCCATGAGCGACTCCGGAACGTCGATGTCGCAGGAGATGTCGCCGTCGAGACGGATCTCGAGGATACCGACATAATCGCGAACGCAATGGATCTCGTCGCGAAGAGGGACCAGCATTTCGGACCGGATGCTGTACCGCAGGATCGATGCCAGGGCGGTGCTGACGCGCACGATGCGATCGTCCTGGTTGATTACGCCTAGGCTGCGGACGGTCTCCAGCGTGTTGTATAGGAAATGCGGGTTCATCTGGCTGAAGAAATTCGCAAGAGTGGCCTCGCGATTGAGGATTTCGAGCTGGTACATCCGGTTCTGCTGATCGAATACCCGGTGGGTCATGGTCTCGTTCTCGTCCAGCATGCCGTCGATGGCGTCCGCTATGCTTCCAATTTCGTTGTGGGTCTTCCCATACCGGATTCTTGCCCGCATTCCAGTGTCGGGCACCCGGGCAAGGAAGTCCTTGATGCGGGCGATCGGCCGATAGATGCGGCGGAGGATGAGGTATACCCAGGATAGGATAAGCAGCGTCGAGACGCCCCCAAGGGAATAGACGAACAGGCGGAACGAATCGAAGTCCCTGGACAAGTCCGAGGACGGGATCGCGCTCACCAGCTCCCATCCCATGGGGTCGATCCGCCTGGAATACACTAGATACTGGACGGACCCGATCGTCCTCACGCTGTGGCCTTCCGGAGCAGGATGCTGAACGGCCAGCTCCGCCAGGAGTGGACTCTCCGTCGTCAATCCGATCTTCCGGTCGCTTGCGGCAAGAAGCGCTCCCTTCCTATCAAGCAGAGCCACCAGGGAGTTCTGCGTCGGCAGGCTTGCACGGACCAGCGCTGAAAAGGCATCGACATTGCATACGATGAAGCAACTCCCGATCGACCGACTCGCGGATCCGAAGTCGACGTTCCGGTCCAGGACACTGGTGACGAGAACATAGCGGCGGATGCCGTCCTGCGTCAGGACCTGGTTTGAAATCCAGAACTTGCCCGCATCCGCTTTTTCCATCGAATCCCGGATCAGCTGCTGCTCCACAGGGATTTCCAACCTCGCGGCCACGGACAGGCGGCGCTCCTGCTGGTCGACAAGGAGGATGTCGTCGATGTCGACGTTGGCTTGGTCGAGATAGCGCATCATCTCGTTCAAGTACGCGTTGTACTCGATGCGACGGAGGGCATCCTCCTCCAGGAGGTAGAACTGCGTGTAGCGGTTCAGGGTAAGAATCGTGGCGACGTTCTGGACCTCGACGATGCGCCGGATGATGTCGGACTCGATCCGGTCCGACATGGCCTGGACGGACGCACGGCTTCGTTCGAATGCGATGCGGTCGATCACCATCTGGTACGCGACCTGGATCGACATCATCAGCAGAAAACAGGTTACGCCGAACAGGACGACCTGGCTCTTGATGCGGATGTCGAGGATATGTCTCATCCGAGATCCCTCCATCTAACCGATGACGAAGGCATGGGCCAATGGGACGATTATACGTCCGTAGCCCATGCCTCGTCATCCTTGGGGGCTGGCAGGCTTTCGATCGACTATCAGTCCTTCAGGAACGCCACGCGATGCACCAGCGGATCCCACGCGTTGGGCGAGGAGAGGTTCAGGAAGACCACCCGGACCGATTTGATTCCGTCGTCCAGCCGGAGGGAAGCGGTCGACGCTCCCCAAGCCGTGGACCGCTTTTCCGTGTAGAAGGACTTGAGGTCCTTCCAGGTCTTCCCGTCCGAGGAGCCCTGGATCTTGAGGTGGAGTTTGGGTTCAGAATCGTAGATGTAGAACCACACGACCAGGTTGGGTGCCGCGACCGAATACTGGATGAAGGCATCTCCAGCCTTGGCCCGGACCGCCATGGTGAAGTCTCCGCCGTAAGGCTTGAAGATCTCCTCATGTTCCGGCTTGATGCGGTCGATGATCAGGATGTCGGAATGAGTCTTCGTCTTGCTCCAGTCGATCAGGTCGTCGTCGAAGACGACCTTTTTCTCGTCGATGACGATTGGCGTGGGCTCTGGAGGAAGCGTCGGGATCGGCCAGGGAGATGCCGTCGGTTTGGCTGAAAGCAGGTCCTGATTCGACAACAGTCCCTTCAGGAACCAGAAGGTGGAGCTCGCAGTTCCGTCGGGACGAATCAGCCAGAATCCTGCCATGTCGACGCTGACGGGACGGACCTCGAGGTCGCCGCGCTTCCTTTCGTTGCAGTAGATCTCCCAGTAGAAGGCGAACGGGCAACCCCAGTCCAGAGCCGTCTCGATCTGGGTCCTGGCGTTGGCCAGCTGCGCCTTGTCGCCCCCGATCAGCATCTCGCCGCCACCCAGTTCTCCGAGGTAGACGTTCTGGGCGCCGAAGTCCTTGCTGTCCGGAGCCTTCGCGGCGATTCGGTCCAAGTTGTCCTTGAGCAAAAGGTCATCGTCGCCGGTCTCCCAGTTCGAGTAGGAGTAGAGATCGCAATAGGTATTCGGCAATACGTCGTCGAGCAGCTTCGGTCCGATCCAGCCCGAGGACACCTTGTTGAGTTCCAGTGCGCCATAGACCCTGACACCGTCCAGCCCCTTGTCGACGGCTTCCTTGCGTGCCCTCAGGATGCCGTCCTGCCGGGCGTTGACCCAGTCGGTGAACCCCTGGACGGCCTCGGGCACGGCATCCTGACCGAGCATGTTGTCGCCTTCCCAGTTCTGCAGGATGAAGGTCTTTCCGCTATTCTGATACGTCTCGAACAGATAGAGGGCCAGGTCATGCATCTCGGCCTCGACCTTGACACGCTCCTCGGCATCCAGGCCATCGATGAAGGTAGTCGGCACAAGCCCGTGTGCGACCAGGTCGATAGTCATGAAGTCCATGTCGAGAACGTCCTTGTAGGCCTTCGTGCTGATGAGCTCCGTCATGGAGGCATAGGCCTCCCATTCGTGATGGAAGGGATAGACGCCGGCATACTGGCTGCTCAGCCACAACTTGATCGATCGGGAGCCCACCTCGTTCCGGATGAGCTTGGCGCCTTCCGTGAGGAAGGGTTCGTCGGTGAACGCGTACTTGCCTCCGGCATGGACCACGCCGACGCGATCACGGATATCCTGAGGAACGGGCCCGCTGGTCGGAGGAACTGGACTCACGGTGGGTGAAACTGGGCTCGCGGTCGCCGAGGGAGTCGTCGTGGAGGGTTGCGGCGTCATGGTTCCTCCTGACAAGGGTGAGCAGGCAGCTAGAATGCCGGCGAGAAGGGCTATGACGAGAAGCCTTGCGACGATTTTCATGTCCGGTCCCTCCCTTGATCTGCTAGGTGCCGCTGGAGTCCAATTCTCGAAGGTCGGTCGGCACCGAGGTGTTGGGTCCAGTATCGCACGGGCGACCCGAAGCCGGAATGGAACGGTTTCATGGAAATCGGAGGATTTATGTTTTCAGCAAAGAATCGGGATGCAATTCCCCCCTCGGCGAAAAGCAGGGTGTCTCTTCAAACCTGCCAAGTGTATAAAATCTTGTCGATATCGTGCAGGAAGCACCCATTCCATCTACATATCGCCTGGATCAGCATGTATCATGAGGGTTCCACATCATCCACGATCGGGAGGTTTCCACCATGACGAACGACGCCACGATGTCCCATGAAGAGAGAGCCTATCTGAGGGAACTTGCGAAGCGCTATCTGGATATCGCGAACCTGCCGGTCATGGAGGAGCGTCGCAGGCTCTGGTACGAGCACAACGCATGTCGTTCCATGCGTCCCCCGATTGTCATGGAATGGGAGTCCTTCAGCAAGGAGTTCCTCCCTGCGCCCATCTGCACGAGTCCCGCCGCCGTAGCGATCGAGCGCCGGCTCATCGGCCCGATTCTGAACGAAAGCCTGATTCACGACGACAAGGTCGTTTCTCCGTACTTTCCCGTCGATTGGGCGATCGAGCACGAGCCATACGGCCTGCCGGTGATCCGCGAACATGCGAAGGATGGGGAAGGACGGAGCCTCGGCTTCGTCGACATCCATCCCATTCAGGACCTTGTCCTCGATCTTCCGAAACTGCAGCCCTCCAGAAGTTCCGTGGATCGTGAAAAGACCAGTGTCTGGAAGAATCACGTCGAGGAGACCCTAGGCGATATCCTGCCCGTCCGGATGCAGAACCGTTCGCTGGACTGGTACTGCACCCCTTCCCAGCGGATCGTGGAACTGATGGGTCTCCAGAACATGATGTACGCCATGGTCGATGAGCCGGACGCGATGCATGAGCTGTACGCGGCCATCGTCGCGGATACCCGGAGGTACATCGACTGGCTCGAGCAGGAGGAACTGCTCCCGCTCAACAATGCGAACGATTATGTCGGGTCCGGCAGCTATGGATTCACCACCGAGCTTCCCTCCCCCGATCGAAAGCCCGGTCGTGTGACTTCGCAGGACCTCTGGGGCAACCTCAATTCCCAGGAGACGGTCGGGATCTCCCCCTCCATGTACCATGAATTCGTCTATCCATACTACAAGGAAATGGCGTCCTGGTTCGGTCTCGTGTACTACGGCTGCTGCGAGCCGGTCCATGAAATCTGGAAGGACAGCATCCGACATCTGCATGGGCTTCGAAAGGTCTCCGTCTCCGCGTGGTGCGACGAGGTGGCGATCGGAGAAGCACTCCGTTTCGAAAAGGTCATCTACTCACGCAAGCCCAGCCCGAATTTCATCGGCGTAGGCAAGGTCATGGACGAAGGAGCCTTCGCGGATGCGATCGACACCACGTTGAAGGCCGCCCGCGGTTGTCCCCTCGAGTTCATCCAGCGCGATGTCTATACGCTGTCGGGTGACCTTTCGAAAGCGGGCAGAGAGGTCCGGATCATCCGCGAAAGGATCGAGCGCGAAGGAAGATAAAGGGAAGCACGCTTCTTTACGAACCTTCGACCTTCGGGTTATGAGGGGGTACAGACGATTGAAGTAGCCCGTCGCAAACGCCTTCCATTGGCCGTTTTTGGGCGTTTTTAAAAGTCGAACTGACGCGATTTCGGACGGTTGATGCTCTCTTCTCGCGGGGTCAAACATCAAGTGAACATCAGAGGATTCATCAGAAGTATCCGCCGTTCTTGAATCTCAAACGATTTTCAAGTATTCGTGCAACTGAACCATCCATTTATCCAAATCTTCTCCCCGTCCCAATTCATTCCAATGATTAGCGGCCTTACTTGTCTCTGTGACGAAATTCGCTTTACCACCATGAGATATTCTAACAATGTTTCTTGCATTATGAATTGCTTGGGCACCAAATCTATTAACATTAGTCGCTGTTTGTTGAACAATATGGTGCCATGCCTTACCAGAGCCCGCATTCCCAAATACCCTCAATGGTTTACGAAATGTGCCGCTTGAAAATGCCGCAATATTCAGCTGCTCCTAGATACACTCTCAAATATGATTCAAAGAGATATATCATTATTCATGCATACAACCAATATAATCACTCACGGTTTTCGGCGTCACGGCCAACATCTCGAGTATTTGCTACCTTTTATATCATCGAATATAGCGGCAAGAAATTCATCCAATGTATGCCATTTTTGTAGTACAACATTTGAATCGCGATAACATGATTGTATATTGTCTTTAGGCAAACTCACATCAAAGTAGTATTCAATTCTCGAAGCATGTTCAACCCAATCACTGAATCCAAATCTCAACCAGTTTTTAGGACATCCTTTCGATTTTCTTAAGTCTTCAACCGAAATATTAAATGGTTCCAAATTGTTCGCGTCTTGTTTGTTAATCCTCGGTACCCCATAGATGCTTAAGTAAGACATAGGAATTATATGGTTGGAGATATGTCGAGGGTATAAAAACATATTGGCTCCGTTCGTTATGCTGTACAATTCAATGAGGGCCGATGGAAATATTAATATGTATGATTTTTTCAATAACTCAATTTCGTGTTCGGAAAGTGGCTTGAAAAGAATGTGACGCGCTTTAACGATCCCTTCACTGTCGTACCCTAATAATTTCGTTCCATTGTTCTGCACTAATGTATTATTCCTATATTCTTCAATCAATTTGAAAAGAATCTCGGATGAATTGCTCATACTCGTTCACCTCATAATCTATTGGAAAGGTGTGATATTTCGCCAATTGCCATTATGTGCAGCAAGGTGTTCAACGCGTGTCAAGAATCGAACATTTGACGGATCACCTGCCAATTCAGGGAATCCATTAACACTATATACATGATGTCCTTGGTATCCTTTAACTTTTCCTGTATTCAGGAGTTCTTCAATTTCGCTCGGAATCCATGATCTCTGGCCCGTACCAGTTTCCTTAACAGATCTCATTTCGTTTTTCCAAGCCTTTCGGACGGCGCTCGACCTTGAACTGCAAGTATTGTGTACGAGAACCGAGTTGTTCCCAACAAAGTATGTGTGATAACCTTCCACTTCGAAATTATAGACTTTAGCTGGCGACTCCAGTATCTCATGCTGGACTTTCTCGACAACGACGTATTCACCATTGCTCCTGACAAGAATATCGCCAGCGCGCAGGTGAATCGCACCGGTCCAGCCCTGCTTCGGGACGTAGAACGGGTGTTCGGGAGTTGTAGTGATCTCTTCGCCGTTCACAATGACATGGACCAGTTCATTCGTCTCGTGTATGAAGGTCTGTACGACCTTCTTCAACCCCTTCTCTCCGGTTTCCGGATCTTCGGAATATACCAGGTCACCAGCTGGACCCTGTCGGATTTGGTTGAGTCCTTATTCAATTGTCAAAGTACGTGACTCTTCAGGATTCAAGCGCTTCTAGCAGCGAGATGCTTTTCCAGGAAGGTCCTGGGAGAAAGATTCCCGAGGGACGTATGCATACGTTTCCGATTGTAGAAAAGCTCGATATACTCGAACAGGCTGGAGTCCACTTCTTCAAGGCTAGCATAGCTATGGCGATATATCCATTCCTTCTTCAGCGTCGCGAAGAAACTCTCCGCACAGGCATTGTCGTAAGGACACCCCTTCTGGCTCATGCTCCCCTGGATTCCATTCTGGTCCAGACAGGCCCGGTGTTTCCGGCTTCGGTACTGGACTCCGCGATCGCTGTGGAAAATCAGTCCTTCCGGCGGTTCTCGTCTCCTCACAGCCTGCTGTAGAGCCTGCACCACCAGATCCGCGCTTGGCTTCCGACTCAACGCATACCCGACGACTTCCTTGTTGAACAGGTCGATCACCGTCGCCAGATACGTCCAACCCATCTGCGCACGAATGTACGTGATGTCTCCGACCCACGACTGGTTCGGCATCTCCGGCTTGAACTCCCGCGCCAACAGGTTCTCCTGCGGCTGCGTCTCCGCCTTCTCCTTCGGATACGGGCCATGCTTCTTCCGATGCACCGTGTACAGCCCGTTCTCCCGCATCAATCGCCGCACCCGCGACTGCCCGCACGCCAGATTCTCTGCCCCCAGCGCCGCCTGCATTCTCGCTCCGCCGTACGTCCGATGATGCTCCTCGTGGATCTTCCGCATCACGATGAGGATTGCCGCCTCCTCCAAAGCCCGCTGGCTCGGCTTCCGACTCAACTTGGCATAGTATCCCGCTTCGCTCGTTCCCAATGCCCTGC
>CAZOHH010000031.1:0-27942 GCA_964579735.1 uncultured Oscillospiraceae bacterium
TGACCCTGATCAGCTGCTCCTATCCGCTCTTCGGGCCGACACAGAGGCTCATCGTCCGGGCGAAGCTCGAGGGTACGTGAACCGTGTCCGGGAAGCGTCTTTACAGCCACTCTGAGGTATAATGGAGGCTGTACCGGAACTCCCGGCGCATCTCCGTGACCGGAAGGAGCAAAACGCATGGATCCCGAACCGAAGACCACCCGACTCCTCCCTTCCTCCGACCTTTCCTGGATGTGCGGTCAGGCCGCTCTGGTGCTGCGTGCGGGGATTCCTCTCGGCGATGGACTGACGATGGTCGCCGCGAGCACCTCGGACCACAGGGCCGCGGAGACGCTTCGTCGGCTTGCCTCCGGCGTGGCGGCTCAGAGTCCCCTCTCCGAGTCCATGAGGTCCGTCGGCGGTTTCCCGAGCTATGCCGTCGACATGGTCAAGGTCGGCGAATATACCGGAAACCTGGACAAGGTCCTCGAGAACCTCTCCGACTACTTCGAGAAGGACGACCGGATCCGCAAGCGCCTGCGCGGCGCATTGATGTATCCTGCCGTGCTTCTGGCCATGATGGCCGCCATCATCCTGATGCTTGTCGTCGAGGTGCTTCCGGTCTTCCGCGATATCCTGACCTCCCTCGGCGGAGAACTTCCCGGCTTCTCCATATTCCTGCTCGACGGCGGCACCTTTCTCGTGAAGTACGCATATATCGTCCTTCCGGTCGTGGTCGCACTCTGCGTCGGCCTCTACCTCTATTTTCGCCTGCCCGCCACGCGACGTTCCGCGGACGGATTCAAGCTCCGCGCGCCCTTCTTCAGGGGACTCTACCGCCGTCTTCATGCCTCGCGCTTCAGCCTCGCCATGGGATACCTTCTCGGCAGCGGCTGCGGGCTGGAGGAAGCGCTTCACCTCTCCTCCAGCGTCGTGGGGAACGAAGTCGTCGCGGCCCGCATCGAAGGTTGCCGAAAACTCGTCTCCGAAGGCGGGGATCCCTTCAAGGCGATCGGCGAGACGGGAATCTTTCCTCCTCTGTTCGTGCACATGCTCGAGCTCGGCAACCGGACCGGCGAACTGGACTCCGTGATGCGCCGCGTTTCCCGACTCTACGAAGAGGAGGTCGACGCCAGCCTGCGCCGCATCACCGGCATCGTCGAGCCTCTGCTGGTCACGATCCTTTCCCTTGTCGTCGGCGCGATCCTGCTTTCCGTCATGCTGCCCCTCATCGGCATCATGTCCTCCATCGGCTGAGCGGAGAGCGCGATGAATCGAATGGGGCGGGAAAGGGACTACGGCACGATCGCCCGCTGGATCACGGTGATCTCCAGCGGAGTGCTTCTCGTGGTCGTCGTCCTCGCTGTTTCACGCTTCGGCGGACGGTCCTCGGACCTCTCCGCTGCCTCGGTGGAGCGCGCCATCCACAGCTCGGTCGTCCAGTGCTACGCGCTCGAGGGCTCCTATCCGCCGAGCCTGGAATATCTGGAGAAGAACTACGGACTCCTGTTGGACCGCACCCGCTATGCGTTCCTCTACGAAGTCCCCGGCGCCAACCTGGCCCCCATCGTCGGAGTGACGGTCCGATGAATCGGAAGCGGTCGGGCACCGCCAATGTCGAATTCCTCCTATATATGACCCTGCTGCTGGTCCTCGGCCTCCTCGTCTTCTCCCTTGCGGCTGCGGGTACCGGAGCGTATTCCAAGTTGCTCGAACGAAAGGACCGCGACGGCCAGCTCCGCGTCGCCGTCTCCTACCTCGAGGTCGAGATCCGCAAGCACGACGCAGTCGGAGCGGTCCGTCTGGGGACGAATCCCTTCGGCGAGGGTCCGGCCCTATTCCTGCTGGACGAATATGCCGGCGAGACATATGAAAAGACGGTCTTCTGCCGGAACGGTTCCCTTCATGAACTGTTGGCCGTGAAGGGCACTGCGACGACCTTCGAGATGGCGACGACCGTCTCGGCCGTGGACCGCATCGAGATCGAGGCCGAAGGGTCAGGTCTTCGCATCCGTGCCATCGCCGCGGACGGAACGAAGCTCGAGACCTACCTCAATCTCCGAACTTTCGGGGAGACCGGGGAATGACCGGTCTGCGGGGGAGACTCCGCGACCGGGGAGGCTTCTCGCTGGTGGAGCTCGTGATGGCCATCGCCGTCCTAGCGATTGCTGGCGTGTTCCTCTCGCAGGTATTCCTGACCGCGGATCATCTGGCCACGCGGGCGTCCTCGCTCGACCGGGCGGTCTCCACCTGCACCGCGGTCGCCGAGTCCTGGAAGGCGCAGCCCGACCCGACCCAGCCGACCGGCGCCTCCTTCCTGACCGGCGCTTCGGTCGCGATCCTGGACGGTGGCGGGTTCACCGCGACGAGTTTTCTCGACGACGCGATGGAACCGACCTCCGAATCGTCCTCGACCTACCGCCGCGAAGTGCGCGCGGAGCGGGATGGGGACCTCGTGCGCCTGACCATCGTGATTTCGTCCATGAAGGACTCGAAGCTCCTCTATGCGCTCGACGCCGCCCGGTGGGCGGGACCCGCGGAGGCAGGTCCATGAGGGCGCGGTCGCAGAAATGTTCTGGGCTCCAATCGAAGCGCGGCAGCGCGTCGGCGGTCGTCGTGATGGTGACCGTGCTACTCGCGGTGTTCGGCGTGCTGGCCCTTGTCTCCTCCTATTCGGGATTGAAGCTGGCCCAACGCCACGCCACCTGGAGTTCCGATTATTACAAGGTCGACGCGGAAGCGGAGGCAATGCTCGCCTCCATCGAGGGTGACCTCGCCGCGGCGGCAGCGAAAGCCGGCTCGACGTCGGCCAGCGGGACCTTCCCGGATCTCGCCGCGGAGGCTCTGTCCCTGCGCGTGCCCAGCGAACAGGGATCTTTCACGGGCGATGCCTCCGGACTGACCGTCCGCATCCGGGTGGGGTCCATCGACGGCCAGAACATCCGCATGGAACTGCGGATCGACTTCTCGGATGCCGGGATTCCGGCCCGCTTCTGCCGGATCGTCTCGTGGCGGCAGTGGCAGAAGCCTTTCCAGTACGACGAGAACCCGGGAGACGTTTGGGAGGGCAACGGATGAGATCGCTTCTGGAAATCATGGCGGAGAGCGCGAGGCAGCATGCTTCGGATATCTTCATCACCGTCGGGGTACCGCCGGTACTCAAGATCGAAGGCCAGCTGAAGCGCATGGCCGGCGACTCCTTGAGACCCGACGAGACGGCTTATATGGCGGCCGAACTGTCCGTCAAGCGCGACGAGCTGATTCAGCAGGGCAGCGCCGGGGAGCGCGACTTCTCGGTCTCGTTGCCCGATATCGGGCGCTTCCGTGCGAACGTCTTCCTGCAGCGTGGTTCCATAGCGATCTCCATCCGCCGGATCTACTCCGAGCTCCCTTCGCCGGAAACGCTGCGCATCCCGTCGGCGGTGCTGGCCCTGGCAGACCGCACCAAGGGACTCGTCCTGGTGACCGGACCGGCCGGCAGCGGGAAGACGACCACCCTCGCGACCCTGATCGACCTCATCAACCACCGCCGGGACTGCCACGTCCTGACGCTGGAGGACCCGATCGAGTACCTCCACCGCCACGGTCGAAGCATCATCAACCAGCGCGAGATCGGCGGGGACACGCGGAGTTACGCGGAAGGGTTGCGCGCGGCGCTGCGGGAGTCGCCCGACGTGATCCTGATCGGCGAGATGCGCGACCTCGAGACCATCTCCATCGCCCTGACGGCGGCGGAAACGGGCCATCTCGTCCTTTCAACGCTCCACACGGTCGGCACCGCGATGACCATCGACCGCATCGTCGACGTCTTCCCCTCGAATCAGCAGCAGCAGGTCCGGATACAGCTTTCAACGGTGCTTCAGGCCGTGGTTTCGCAGCAGCTGCTCCTCGCGTCCAACGGGATGCGCATGGCGGCCTTCGAGGTGATGCTGGTCAACCCCGCGATCCGCAACATGATCCGCGAAAGCAAGACGCCGCAGATCGACTCGGTCCTCCAGATGAATGCCGCCGTCGGCATGCGCACCATGGACATGAGCCTTGCGGAACTGGTGAACGACGGACTCGTGCACCTGGACGACGCGACTCCCTTCTGCATCAACCCGGAGACCTTCCTCCGGATGGTCCGGCCAGAAAAGAGAACGAATCCCGACGAAGGCGTCGGAAAGGCCCGCAGGACGCGACCGAGCGGTTGACGAAACCTTGGACCGGGTGCAGAATGGAAAAAATCGAAAAGGCGGAGACGGGAAGAAGTAGCCCGGTTCGGACGTCGGACAGAGAGCCCCTGGAGCTGAGAAGGGGCGGGCGTTTCCGGTGCGAAGATACCTCCCCGAGCCTTTCGGCCGAGTCTCCCGCGGCAGACCGCAGGGGCATAGGCCGGGACGGTGGACGACCGTTAGCGCGTCGGGATCTCGTGACGAAGCCCTTGCGGGCCGACTCCCGGCATCCGCAAAGAGGCCGCACCCTTCTATCGGGGCGGCGAATCGAGGTGGTACCACGGGCGCACGCCCGTCCTCCGGATCCGTATCGGGGGGCGGGCGTGCGTGTATCCTCCCCCCGTCGGAAGCGCCGTTCGTCCGGGTCGGACGTCGGCAGGAGTAGAATGGTGGAAGAACCGGGAGGGGGAACAGATCATGGTCATCGTATGCAGACAGGGCGTGACGGCAGCCGAGGTCAGGGAGATCATCGAGACCCTCGAGTCGAAGGGGCTGAAGGCCCATCTCTCCGAGGGCACCCAGACCACCATCATCGGCGTCGTGGGCGACAAGACCCTTCTGGTCGACTCGCCGCTCGAAGCGTTGCCCGGCGTCGAGAAGATCGTCCCGATCATGGAGTCCTACAAGCTCGCGAGCCGCAATTTCCGACCGGAGGGTACCGTCCTCGACTTCCCGGGATGCCGCATCGGCGGTCGGGAACTGGTCATGATGGCCGGCCCCTGCGCCGTCGAGAGCGAGTCCCAGATCATGGCCTCGGCGAAGGCCGTGAAGGCCTCGGGTGCGAAATTCCTCCGCGGCGGCGCCTACAAGCCACGCTCATCTCCCTATGCATTCCAGGGCCTCGAGCTCGAGGGGCTTCGCCTGATGCGCCAGGCCGCCAACGAATATGGACTTCTCGTGATCAGTGAGATCACCAGCGAGAACGACATCGACGCGGCTGCCCCCTATATCGACATGATCCAGATCGGCGCGCGGAATGCCCAGAACTTCCGCCTGCTCCGTGAAGTGGGCCGTTCCGGAATTCCCGTGCTGCTGAAGCGCGGCATCGCGGAAACCATAGAGGAATGGCTGGGTTCGGCCGAGTACGTGATGAGCGAGGGCAACTACAAGGTCGTCCTCTGCGAGCGCGGAATCCGCACTTTCGAGACCGCGACGCGCAGCACCCTCGATATCGCCGCGGTCCCCGTCCTCAAGTCCAAGACCCACCTGCCGGTCTTCGTCGACCCGAGCCACGCGGCAGGAAAGGCCGTCTACGTCGCGCCGCTGTCGAAGGCGTCGATCGCGGCCGGTGCGGACGGGTTGATCGTCGAGGTCCACCCGGAGCCGAAGAAGGCGCTGTCGGATGCCGCGCAGCAGATCACGCCCGAGGAGTTCGACGCGCTCTGCCGGGACGTGTCCGTGATGGCCCCGATCTTCGGCAGGAGCTTCCACCATGGCGGATAAACTGCGGATCGGAATCGTCGGCCTCGGGTTGATCGGCGGCTCGCTCGCAAAGGCCTTCCGGCGTGCCTTCCCCGAAGCCTGGATCTGCGGCGTCGACCGCAAGACGGAGACCCTCGCGAAAGCCGAAACCGAAGGGGTCCTGGACGAGGGGCGCCTCTTCGGCAACGACGAAGGAACGGACGGCTGCGATACCTTCGAAGTCTTCGCCGACTGTGGGTTCGTCTTCGTCTGCACTCCGGTGGACATCACCGCCCGCCACGTCGCGCGTGTCGCCCGGCACTGTCACGGAATCGTGACCGACGTCGGAAGCTGCAAGACCGTCGTGATGCGCGGAACGGCGGCCCTGCCCGGTGCCGGAGGGATTCGCTTCATCGGCGGCCACCCCATGGCCGGCTCCGAGCGCGTGGGTTACGCGTTTTCGCGGCCGAACCTCTTCGAGAACGCGATCTACGTCCTCTGCGTGCCCGAAACCGTCAGTAGGACCGCAGGCGAGGCCTCGACCGCGGATGCAGGCGAACTGGCCGGCCTCGTCTCCGCCATCGGCGCGATTCCGGTCTTCCTCGACGCCGATGCGCATGACCGCCTGGTCGGTCTCGTCAGCCACCTCCCCCACGTCGCCGCCTCGGCTCTGGCCGCGGTCGCGTCCCGCGAGGGCATGGCCCATGGGGACTCCGACCGGCTCCGTCAGCTGGCCGCGGGCGGCTTCCGCGACATCACCCGCATCGCGTCGGCGAACCCCGACCTCTGGGCCGGCATCGCCGCGGACGGTGCACCGACATTGCGCCCCGCCCTGGACGCCTACATCGAGGTGCTTGCCGCTTTCCGCGACCGCCTCGGCGGTCCGGACACAACCGACAGGTCCGGCCTGGCCGCCCTGTTCGAGGAGGGTCGCGCCTTCCGCGACTCCCTCGTCATGGGGGGCCGCGGAGCCCTGGAGACGTCGGCGACGCTGGTGGTCCAGCTCGACGACCGGACGGGCGCGCTTGCCCGTATCGCCTCGCTGCTCGGAGACCACGGCATCGGCATCCGCAACCTCGGCATCGTCAACAGCCGTGGCTATGAGGGAGGCTGTCTCCACATCCAGCTCGACGAGACGCAGCTCGAAGCGGCACGGCGCGTGCTGCAGGGGTCCGGACATGAGTGCGTCTAGTCCTGTCGGGGATTCCCGCGGACGTCGCTTCGGCCTTCTGGGGCATCCCCTCGGCCACAGCCTTTCTCCGGCCCTTCATGGGTTCTTCCTGGAGCAGTTGGGCGTGGAGGGGACGTACGAACTCCTCGACACCCTGCCGGAGCATCTGGGCGAGGCCGTGGAACGGCTTCGCACGGAACTGGACGGCTTCAACTGCACGATCCCCCACAAGCAGGCCGTCCTGCCGTACCTCGACGTCGTGGACGAAACGGCCTCCCGCTATGGGGCCGTCAACACCGTGCGCTGCGGCGCCGACGGTCGACTCGAAGGATTCAACAGCGACGGACCCGGCTTCCGCGCCGCCATTGCGGCCGCGGGACTGGCGCTCGGCCGCGGCCGAGCGCTCGTCGTCGGCGCAGGCGGAGTGGCCCGCATGCTCGCCATGGAAGCCGCGCTGGCGGGGGACGAGGTATGGATCGCCGCCCGCACACCGGAAAAGGCGGCCGACCTGTGCGCCGATGTCGAGCGGGCGCTCGAAAGCGGGCCGCCCTCGCCTGCGCCTGTCCGCACCCGCGGCGTGGGGCTCGCGGACCTGCCCGGCCTTGTCGCGTCGGGCGTGCGTTTCAATCTGCTGCTCCAGGCCACCCCGGTCGGCATGTGGCCCGACATCGCCGGTCTTCCGGTTCCCGTTGGCGTGCTCGACGGCGTGGACGCGGTCTTCGACACCATCTACAACCCGCTCGCCACCCGGCTCGTCCTTGCCGCGCGTCGACGCGGCCTCCCCGCCTCGGGCGGCCTCGGAATGCTCGTCGAGCAGGCCGCCGTCTCCTTCCGGCTATGGAATCCGGATCTGCCCGACCCCCTGCCCCGGGGAGGGGAGGGGAGAAGCATACTGGACCGCCGGCTGCGGACGGCGTTGCTCGCCCGGAGCCCGTTCAATCTTGTCCTCACGGGGTTCATGGGTTCTGGCAAGTCGACGGTCGGGAAGGTCCTCGCCCGGGAACTCGATGCCGATTTCGTCGACCTGGATGCCCTCGTCGAGGCACGGACCGGGCAGACCGTTCCGGAGATCTTCGCCGAGCGCGGGGAAGCGGAGTTCCGGCGCCTCGAGCAGGAGGCATTGCGCTCGCTCGACGAACCGCGGCGCCTTCGTGTCGTCGCGACAGGCGGAGGTGCCCTGCTGACGCAGGAATCCGCATCTCTGGTCCACGATGGCCGTGGCCTGGTGGTCTTGCTCGATGCCTCGATCCATGCCATTCTGAAGAGGGTCGGAAGCGGCGAAGGCCGGCCGCTCCTTTCGGGTCCCGGCGCAGAGGAACGCGCGAGGGAATTGATGTTGAAACGTAGACCCGCCTACCTCGCGGCCGCAGACGCGGTCGTCATGGCCGGGAGACCGGCGAAGCAGGTGGCGCGGTCCGTTCGGATGGCCCTGGGGCTCGAAGACGGTCCCTCACAAGGAGGAACGAGATGATCATCGTACTGAAACAGGGAACGACCCGCGAGAAGGTCGCCGAGCTGTGCGGCTGGCTGCAGGATGGATTCGGCGTCACCGCGAACCCGATCTTCGGCAGCGACACCATCGTCATCGGGCTTGTGGGCGACACCTCCGCCATCGACGTCCAGACCGTAGCCCTCGACGATTCCGTCGACAAGGTCATGAAAGTGTCGGAGCCCTACAAGAGGGCGAACCGCAAGTTCCACCCCGACGACACGCTCTTTCGCATCGGCGACGCCGAAATCGGCGGGAAGAAGGTGTTCGTGGCCGCCGGCCCCTGCTCTGTCGAGTCCGAGGAGCAGATGCTCGGCATCGCGGCACGCGTGAAGACCGCCGGCGCGGGATTCCTGCGCGGCGGCGCGTTCAAGCCGAGGACCTCGCCCTACGCGTTCCAGGGACTCAAGGCCGAGGGCCTGCTGTACCTGCGCCGGGCCCGCGAGGCCACAGGACTGCCCATCATCTCCGAGATCACGAACCCGGCCCACCTCGAGCTGTTCATGGAGCATGTGGACGTGATCCAGGTCGGTGCCCGAAGCATGCAGAACTTCGAGCTCCTGAAGGAACTCGGGCGGATGCGCAAGCCGGTGCTTCTGAAGCGCGGCTTCTCGAACACCATCGAGGAACTCCTGATGTCGGCCGAGTACATCATGAGTGGCGGAAACGACCGCATCATCCTGTGCGAACGCGGCATCCGCACCTTCGAGACGTCGATGCGCAACACGCTGGACCTCAGCGCGGTGCCCATGTTGAAGAAGCTTTCGCACCTGCCGGTCTTCGTCGACCCGAGCCACGCCGCGGGCCTCGCCTGGATGGTGGAACCGCTTTCGAAGGCCGCGATCGCCGTGGGTGCGGACGGTCTGATCATCGAGGTGCACAACGACCCGAAGCACGCCCTCTCGGACGGACAGCAATCGTTGACCCCGGAGGCCTTCGACGAACTGATGGCGCACCTGCGCCCGGTCGCCGAGGCCGTGGGACGGAGTCTCTAGAAGGAGGAAGCCATGCCGGAAAGAATCGCCAGATACAAGGGTGGGGAATATCCGGTCCGAATCGGAAAAGGCCTGCTCGACGGGTTGGGTACGACGGCCGCCTCCGTGGCGCATGGGCGCCTTGTCTTCGTCGTGACCGACGAGACGGTCGGGGCGCTTTACCTTGCTCGGGCGACGGCTTCGCTGATTGCCGCGGGCTTCCGCACTGCCTCCTTCGCGGTGCCGGCGGGCGAGGCGAGCAAGTGCCAGGAACGCCTGACCGATCTCTATGGACGGTTCCACGAGGCGGGTCTCACCCGCTCCGACCTCGTCGTGGCTCTCGGCGGCGGGGTCGTGGGGGACCTCGCCGGCTTCGCGGCCGCGACCTGGATGCGGGGCGTTCCCGTCCTCCAGGTGCCGACCACGCTGCTGGCCCAGGTCGACTCGTCGATCGGCGGCAAAACGGGCATCGACCTCCCCTTCGGCAAGAATCTCGTCGGTGCGTTCCACCAGCCCTCCGCCGTCGTGATGGACACGGCGCTGCTCGGAACGCTGCCCCGGGCCCGCATGGCCGAGGGAATGGCCGAAGTCGTGAAGTACGGATGCATCGCGGACGAGGACCTCTTCCAGGCCGTGGAGACCGGTTTCCTGGACCTGGATTGGCTCGTCGAGCGCTGCGTGCTGATCAAGACGGGCGTCGTCTCCCGGGACGAGAAGGATACCGGCGAGCGGATGATGCTGAACTTCGGCCACACCGTTGGCCACGCCGTCGAGAAGGTCTCCGGTTTCGCCCTGTCGCACGGGGAGTCCGTCGCGGTGGGCATGACCGCGGCGGTCCGGATCGGCGAACGGCTCGGCGTGACGCCGCACGGAACGTCGGAACGTCTCGAGGCCGTCCTCGTTCACCAAGGGCTGCCGACCCGGGCCGCGCTGGACATCGACGCCGTGGCCGAGGCCATGGGGACCGACAAGAAGCGTCTCTCCGGTCGCGTCCATTTCGTCTTCCTCGAGAAGATCGGCGAGGCCGCTCTGCACCCGCTGCCGCTTTCCGAACTGGTATCCCTTCTGAGGGAGGTGTCCGTCGTTGGATGACGTCCTGCGCGTGTTGCCGGGCCACCTCGGCGGCACCGTCGAGGCGCCGCCTTCGAAGAGCGTGGCACACCGTGCGCTTCTCTGCGCCTGGCTTGCAGGGGATGTCGGTTGCGTGGAGAACGTCGACCGCTCCACTTCCCGTGACGTCGCCGCCACGATCGACTGCCTTTCCGCTTTGGGACGATTCCGGGAAGGCTCCTTGCGGGAGCGTCGCTTCCTGTCGGGAATCCCCGAACCGACCGTCCTCGACTGCGGTGAATCCGGCTCCACCCTGCGCTTCCTCGTCCCGTTGGTCGGCGCGCTCGGCCGTTCGGCGGTCTTCGTCGGCCAGGGCAGGCTGCCGCTTCGTCCCATCGGCGAGTATCTCTCCATCCTTTCCGGACGTGGCGTGCTCCTTTCTCCGCCCCCGACGGGGGGTCTGCCGCTCGGCCTTCGGGGCAGGCTCCTCCCCGGCGATTTCACCATCCCCGGCGGCGTGAGTTCCCAATACGTGACCGGCATGCTGCTCGCGCTGCCGTTGCTTCCCGAGGACTCCAGCATCCGCATCGAAGGCAGGCTCGAGTCCGCGCCCTATGTCGAGCTGACGATTAAGGTCATGGAGGCTTTCGGAGTCCGCGTCGAGCGGGACGAATCGGGCCAGGAGTTCCGTGTTCCGGGAAACCAGCGATACCGGCCGGTCGACTACCACGTCGAGGGGGACTACTCCCAGGCGGCATTCTGGTTGACGGCGGCTGCTCTCGGGTCGGACGTGACGGTGACGGGGTTATCTTCGACTTCCGCCCAGGGCGATCGGGAGATCCAACCCCTTCTCGCTCGGCTGGCAGCGGCCAGCGAAAGGGCTGAAGGGGAAGAGGTCGTCATCGATGCCTCTCAGATCCCGGACCTGGTGCCCATCCTCGCGGTCGCCTCCGTATCGTGTGCGCGCGATGTCCGGATCGTCAACGCCTCCCGGTTGCGACTGAAGGAGAGTGACCGCCTCGCTTCGACCGCCGACGCCCTGACGCGCATCGGCGCTGAAGTCCTGGCCACGGAGGATGGCCTCTGGATCAGGGGCCTGGGCCCGAGACCCGGGGAAGCCCTTTTCGAAGGCGGAGAAGCCGACGCATGGAACGACCACCGCATCGCGATGGCCCTCGCCGTAGCTGCCCTGCGCAGTCGTTCGGGGGTCTCGATCAAGGGCTGGAACTGCGTGGAGAAGTCCTACCCGGAATTCTTCCACGAATTGCAGAGATTGGGAGGCGAGGTCCATGGGATCGATCTTCGGTGAACGGGTCCGCATTTCCGTCTTCGGCGAATCGCACGGCCGTTCGGTCGGCGTCGTCATCGACGGGCTGCCATCGGGAATCCCCATCGACACGGACGCCATCTCCGCGCACATGCTGCGGCGGGCTCCGGGCCAGGCGCTCTGGGCCTCCGCGCGCCGGGAAGGAGACGTGGCCGAGATCCAGTCCGGGGTCTACCACGGGTACACGACGGGAACCCCGCTGTGCGCACTGGTCCAGAACTTCAACACCCGCTCCACGGACTATGACGACATCCGCACGAAACCGCGCCCGAGCCACGCCGACTATACCGGCAAGATCCGGTACGGCGGCTTCGAGGATCCTCGCGGCGGAGGGCATTTCTCGGGACGGCTGACCGCTCCCATCGTCTTCGCCGGCGCCGTCTGCCTTCAGGCTCTGAAGCGCCACGACATCTTCGTCGGCGCACATGCGCTGGAGATCGGCGGGGTGCGCGACACCGGGTTCGAGTCCGTGCGGCTGGACCGCGAATTCCTACGCCACCTCGTCGAGCGCGGATTCCCCGTGATTTCCGACGAGTCCGGCGAAAGGATGAAGGAAGCCATAGAGGAAGCTCGCCGCGCACTCGATTCCGTCGGCGGCATCGTGGAGTGCGGCATCGTGAACGTGCCGGCCGGCTTCGGCGACCCGCTCTTCGGTGGCATCGAGTCCCGGATCGGCGCGTTGGTCCTTGCGATTCCGGCCGTCAAGGGCGTGGAGTTCGGCGACGGATTCCGCATCGCCGGCCGCAGGGGGTCCGAGAACAACGACCCCCTCGTGCTCGTGGATGGCGCGGTCCACACGGCGACCAACCACAATGGCGGCGTGGACGGCGGCATCTCCAACGGCATGCCCATCGTGTTCCGCGTGGTCGTGAAACCCACGGCCTCCATCGCCCAGGCCCAGAGGACGCTGGACCTCGAGAAGGGCACGGAGGAGACGCTCGTGATCAAGGGACGCCATGACCCCTGCATCGTCCCGCGCGCCGTACCGGTCGTCGAGGCGGCCGCCGCCATCGCGCTGCTTGACTTGATGGTCTCGCAGGGGAAATACTAGGAACAGCCGAAACAGGTCTGCATGCGGTGCCAAAGGGAGGCGAACGCCATGAAGCGGTTCCTCGTCATGAACGGACCCAACCTGAATCTCCTCGGGCAGCGCGAGAAGGAGCACTACGGCTCCTTCACCCTGGCCGACGTGGAGACCACCCTGCGAGCGGATGCCGAAGCCGAAGGCTGTGACGTCGATTTCTTCCAGTCGAACCACGAGGGCGCCCTGATCGACACGATCCAGGCCGCCACGGGACGATTCGACGGGATCCTGTTCAACCCCGGCGCCTATACGCACACCAGCCTCGCATTGCGGGACGCGATCGCCTGCTGCGGGCTGCCCGTCGTCGAGGTGCATATCTCCAACATCCACGCGCGGGAGGATTTCCGCCAGAAATCCCTGCTGGCGGCGGTCTGCCGCGGTCAGGTCGCCGGGTTCGGACTCGAGAGCTACCGGCTCGGACTCCTCGCCCTCGTCCGGGGCGCCTCGCTGGCGGGGGACGGACGATGACCGACCTCGACGGATTGCGCGGACGCCTCGATGGCATCGACGAGCAGCTGATCCGCCTCTTCCGGGAGCGCATGGAAGTCGTCGACGCCGTCGCCGAGACGAAGACCCGCTCGCGCGCTCCCGTGTTCGACCCGCACCGCGAGCAGCGCATGCTCGCGTGGGGAAGGACGCGGGTGACCGAGTCCCTCGGCCCCTCGGTCGACGCCCTGCTCCTCACCTTGACCCGACTGTCCCGGGAGCGCCAGTACGAAGCCCTGTTCCCGCTCGACTTCCTGTGGGACCTCGGCCGCCGCATCAAAGCCGCGCCCCAGTCCCCGCCGCACGCCGGCCGCGTCGTCGTCCAGGGAAGCCAGGGCGCCTACGCCGCGCAGGCTGCCTCCGCCCTGTTTCCGGAAGCAGAGCTCCTGCACGCCGCCACCTGGGACGCCGCCTGCCTGCAGGTCGTCTCCGGCGACGCCGACCTCGCCGTGCTGCCGCTCGAGAACACGACGGCCGGCACCGTGAACGAAGTCTATGACCTGCTGCTCAAGCACGGACTCTACGTCGTCCGCTCCGCGACCTCCTCCATCCGCCACTGCCTCGTCGGACTTCCCGGAGCCCGCGCCGAAGACGTCCGCACCGTGATATCGCACCCGCAGGCGCTCTCCCAGTGCGCCGGCGCGATCCGCCGAAATGGCTGGACCACCCGCACGTCCGACAACACGGCCTTCGCCGCCGCCGAGGTCGCCGCAGCCAAGGACCCTTCGCTCGCCTCCCTCTCCTCCCGCGAAGCCGCCGCCGTCCACGGCCTTGCGGTGCTCTCTTCGGACGTGAGCGACACCGACTGCAACCAGACCCGCTTCGTCGTCGTCTCCTCCACGCTCTCGATCTCCCCGGATGCGGACCGGGTCGGACTCGTCGTCAAGACCCCCCACCAGAGCGGGTCTCTCGCCGGCGTGCTCGCCGTTTTCGCGGACCGCGGTCTGAACCTCGCCAAGATCCAGTCCCGACCGGTGCCGGACCGCCCTTGGGAGTATCGGTTCTACGTGGACTTCCAGAGTCCACCTCTTTCCCCCCGCGCCATGCTCGCTCTGTATCAGCTCGAACAGGAACTGCCCTTCTTCCGGTTCCTCGGCTGGTACGCCGAAGAGGCGCTGTCCTGATGCCGCTCGTCGCCCTCGTCACGGGCGCTTCCGGCGGCATCGGCGCCCCTACGTGCCGTGCGCTCGTGGCGAAGGGATTCTCCGTCGTCATGGCCTGCCGCAATCTCGAGAAGGCCGAGCCCCTGCGCCTCGCCCTCGAGCAGCAGGCCCGCGCCGCCTTCCCGGATGCGCCGCCCGCCGTCGACCTCCTGACCGTCGACTTCGCCTTACCCGCTTCCGTGCGCGCATTCTCGGATCTCTTCCTCGCGCGCTACGACCGCCTCGACGTCCTGTTCGCCAACGCCGGCACGTTCACCTACCGCCGCGAGACCACCGCCGAGGGCTTCGAACGCACCCTCGCCGTCAACTACCTCGGTATGGTCCTCCTCGTCGACCGGCTGATCCCGCTTCTGCGCGCCACCGCGGCGCGAACCGGCAGCGCGCGTCTCCTCGTCACCTCCTCTGCCGCGGCCTTCTCGGGCCATGTCCGCGCGAAACCCTCGTTCTTCCGTCGTTCGCCCGGCTTCTTCTTCTCCTACGCCGCCTCCAAGCTCGCCCAGGCGCTCTACACGCTGCAGGTCGCCGAGGAGCTGCGCGGCACGGGCGTCGTCGCCGACTGCTTCCACCCCGGCGTGGTCGCCACCGGCATCTTCACCGGCAGGACCCGCTTCGCGAAGTGGCTCGACGCCTATATGCAGCGCACCGCGCTGACCCCCGACCAGGGCGCTCAGGTCGGCATCCGCCTCGCGACCGAGCCGGAGTTCGCCACCCAGACCGGCGGCTTCTACGACAAGGACGGCCGCCGCACGCTTTCCCGCGCCATGCGCGACCGCCGCCTGCGGGAGCGTTTCGTCGCCGTCACGCGCGAGCTCGTCGCCCAAGAGGAGCCCGCACGATGAAGTTCCGCTTCGACCCTTCGGGATGGTTCTCGACTTTGAAACTGCGTCTCACCGACCCCGATGAATTCGCGCAGAACCGCCGCTACATCGCCGCGGACACCTACGCGTTCAACATCGCCGCCAACCTGGCCGGAGGAAGCTTCTTCACGGGCTATCTCCTGCTGCTCCACGCCGACGACTCCTTCCTCGGACTCGTCACCATGGCCGCCCTGTTCGGAAACTTCCTCCAGATGCTCGCCCCGCTCCTCCTGAACCGCTTTCCACGGCGCCGCAAGCTCCTGATCGGAGCGCGAGCCATCTACCTGCTGGTCAATATCGTCCTCATCGGAGCCGCCCAATTCCTGCCGATCCCCAGCCAGCTCGTCTTCATCCTCTCCGCCACCTTCGTGATGAACGCCGTGGCGTCCCTGACCTCCCCCGGCGTGACCGTCTGGCAGATCCGCAGCATCCCGGTCTCCACGCGCGTGCGGTTCTTCTCCTTCATCAACGTCTCGGTCAACGTGCTGATGTATGTCGCCATACTGGCCGGAAGCCGGATGGTCGACGTCTTCAAGAGCCAGGACCAGGAGATGCTGGGTCTCACGATTCTCCGCGGCGTCGCACTCGTCGTCGCCGTGCTCGACCTCCTGGCGATGACCCGGGTGCGCGAATACCCGGAGCCGACGGCACCGGCCGGCTTCAAGGCGCTGCTCGCCCCCTTCCGCGCGCCGAAGTACCTCGTCACGGTCGCCGTCACCTGCCTGTGGAGCTTCGGGGCGAACCTGACGGGTCCCTACTTCACGGCCTACCTGCTACAGGACATCGGCATCGAGTACACGGTGCTGAACCTCGTCGGCGCGTTCGGCGTCGTCGTGATGGCCCTGGCCACGCCCTTCTGGACGCGCCGCGTCGAGCGGATGGACCTCTTCAAGGCCTTCCGGATGTTCATCCTCTTCTATTCGCTGCACTACTTCGTGATCGCCCTGACGACGAAGGACCTGCTTCTGATCTACCCGCTCGCCGCCATGTATGCCTACTTCATGGCCACGGGACTCAACATCGTCATGGCCAACATGCCGTTCCTCAACATGCCGGAGGAGGACCGCACCACTTCCATCGCCTTCTATGCCGCGATGAACTCCGTCGCCGCGCTGTTCGGCGTGCTGGTGGGCCGCGAATTCGTCCGACGGACCACTGGGGTTGCGGTCGAATTCGCAGGACTTCACCTCGGCAACCGGCAGCTGGTCCTCTATGTCGCGGGTTCGGTACTGTTCCTGTCGGCGCTCTTCCTGAAGAAGAAGACGCCCGGAAAAGCGGACGGGGAACCTGCCGCCTAGATCCTTCGACGGGCGTAGGTCGAGATCATCTCGATGGCATGCGGATTCATCCCGCCGCGCGGGACCACGATATCCGCGTACTCCGCATCGTTTCGGATGAAGCGCTCGTACATCGGCTTGACCGTCGCGAGGTACTGGTTCACGACGCTGTCGATCGAACGACCGCGCTCCGCGGTGTCGCGCTGCAGGCGCCGGAGGATGCAGACGTCCGGGTCGACCTGGACGAAGATCCGGAGGTCGAGCTTCTCCCGGACGCGGGCGTCATGGAAGACGTGGATCCCCTCGAGAATCAGCGCCTGGGGCGGCGCCGCCTCCTCGCCGGGCGGGTTGCGGCGGTGCAGGACGTAGTCGTAGGACTTGAGGCGGATCCCGTGCCCGGTGGCGAGAAGGGTCAGGTCCTCGAGGAGGGCTTCGTATTCGAAGGCGTCCGGAGAGTCGTAGTTCTGGGCGGCCCGCTGCTCGAGCGCGAGGTGGGGATAATCGCGGTAGTACATGTCGAGGGTGAGGATCAGGCTTTCGCACTCCAGTGCCGCGCTGATCTCCGTCGCGAGCGTCGACTTGCCGCTTCCGCTGGCTCCGCTGATGCCGATCGTGAACATGAAAGGTCCTCCCCGTGCGGATGAGATGTGCTTCGAGTTCTGATATAGTATACCTTGTCCCGCGGATGCGGACGAGTGGGAGGTGCTTCGGTGGCGAAACTCTACTTCCGGTACGGAGCGATGGGCAGTTCCAAGACGGCGAATGCCCTGATGGTCGACTACAACTACGAGGAGCGCGGGAAGCGCCCGCTGCTCGTGAAGCCCCGCCTCGACAACCGCGATGGCAGCTGCGTGATCCGTTCGCGGATGGGCCTGTCGAAGGAATGCGGTTTCCTGGACGACCTGCTGCTGCTTTCCGACGAAGCGCTGCGAAGCTACGACTGCGTGATCGTCGACGAGGCCCAATTCGCGACGAAGGCCCAGATCGAGTTCCTGCTCCATGTCGTCGACGACCTCGACGTCCCCGTGATCTGCTACGGCCTGCGGGCCGATTTCCGCAACATTCCCTTCGAAGGCAGCCTCTGGCTGCTGGTCTGGGCCGACACGATCGAGGAGATCAAGACGGTCTGCTGGTGCGGCAAGAAGGCGACGTGCAACGCCCGCATCGACGCCTCGGGCGCCGTGGTGCGCGAAGGCGAACAGGTCGTGCTGGGCGGGAACGACCAGTACACCGCGCTGTGCCGGAAGCACCTGAAGGCCGGCCGGACCGGACCTGGGACGGACGTGGGGACATGATCGGCACAGGCACCCTCGTCAACGTCGCCGCCATCGTCATCGGCGGCATCGCCGGCTCCGTCGTCAAGAACGCCATCAAGGAGCGGTTCCGCGACACCGTGATGCAGGCCATAGGCCTGTCGGTGGTCCTGATCGGAATCTCCGGCGCCGTGCAGGGCATCTTCAGCATCTCCGCCGATGGCACGCTCGTCCGCGACGACCTCCTTCTCATGACCCTCAGTCTCGTCTTCGGCGGGCTTCTCGGCGAGTGGATCGACATCGAGCGCCGCCTCGAGTCCTTCGGCACGCGCATCCAGCACAAGCTGTCCGGCCGCGGCGGCTCCACCTTCACCGAAGGCTTCGTCACGGCCAGCCTCGTGTATTGCGTGGGCGCCATGGCCATCGTCGGGGCTCTCGAGGATGGTCTCGCCGGAAACCCCTCCACGCTGTTCACCAAATCCGTCCTCGACGGCATCAGTGCCGTCGTCTTCGCCGCCACGCTCGGCATCGGCGTCGCCTTCTCCGCTTTGCCGGTCCTTCTCTATCAGGGCGCCATCACTCTTTTCGCCACGTTCGTCGCCCCGATCCTGCCGCCCGACGTCGTGCTGCAGCTGTCCCTCGTCGGCGGCGTGCTGATCGCCGCCATCGGCCTGAACATGCTCGGCGTCCGCCGCATCAAGGTGGGGAACCTCCTGCCCGCGCTGCTTGTCCCGGTCCTGTGGAGTCTCATCACGTGACGGATCCCCTCCGCCGCACCCTCGACGTCCTCCGCGGATACGTCGCGCTTCCGAGGGGTGTGCTGGTCCTGTGCCTCGGCACGATGATCAACAACCTCGGCAACTTCGTTTCTCCCTTCCTCACCATCATCCTGACCGAGCGGGCCGGGCTGTCCGCCGGCCAGACCGGGTTCTTCGTGACGCTCTCCTCCCTGGTCGCGCTGGGAGGCATCCTCCTCGGCGGGAAGCTCACCGACGCGATCGGGCGCAAGACCGTCCTCACCGTCTTCACGGGACTCGCCGTCGTGGCCTACATGGCCTGCGCACTGGCCGTCGACCACACGCTGCTTCTCGTCGGGCTGTTGATGCTCTTTTCGCTCGTCAACGCCATAGCCCAGCCCGTCCAGAGCACGATCATGATGGACATCACCCCACCCGCGCAACGCCAGCAGGCCTTCTCCCTGCATTATCTCTCCATCAACGCGGGATATGCCGTCGGACCGCTCCTCGCGAGTTTCCTCTACGCGTCGAACCTGCCCCTGCTGTTCCTCCTCGATGGAGCGACCACCCTCGTCGCCCTGCTTCTCGTCGTCGCCTTCGTCCCGGAGAGCCACCCCGGCCGGATACCTCTGTCCCACTCGGGCGTGAACTCCGTCGCGATTCCAGACAAGGCCGCACCGGACCGGGAGGCCGCGGTGAAGGGCAGCGTCTGGTCCGTCCTGCGCCGACGTCCGCAGCTCCTGTTCTTCATCCTGGCCAACGTCCTCTTCTTCATCGTCTTCTCCCAGTTCAACTTCGGTCTCTCCCTCCAGGCCCGCTCGACGTTCGGCATGTCCGGACTCACGGTCTTCGGTCTCATGATGACGGTCAACGCTCTCGGCGTCGTCGTGCTGACCCTGCCCGTGACGTACCCGTTCCGCCGCCGTGACCCGCTGGTCCCCATCGTCGTCGGGAGTCTGTTCTACGCCCTTGGATTCGGAATGCTCGCCTTCGTCCGCACCGAGACCCTCTATCTTGTCTCCACGCTGGTCTGGACCCTTGGGGAGATCCTCGTCTCCACCAGCACCAGCGTCTACCTCGCCGGACACACTCCCTCCTCGCATCGGGGCCGCTTCAACGCGATCTTCCCGGTCATCCGCCGCATCGGCTTCGCCGCCGGTCCCGCAATGTCCGGGTTCTATGCCGCGCAGTATGGAATCGATGCCGTATGGCTTCCGACCGGCGCTCTCGCTCTGCTCGCGGGACTACTGATGTTCCTGCTCCTTTTCTGGCAACGCAGGGAGGAGCGAAGCTCGAATCCGTGCCCAACGTCGGAATCGGTGGTATGATACACCGGTGAAATCCCGCCTTCGCGTTAGCGGTCCGGGACAAAAGGGAAGCGGTGCACTGAAGAATGGTCAGGAAAAGAGTTCTACTGAGGACCTTCGCGATTTCGTTCGGCGTTCTGGCGGTCTTCGCCACCATCGCCTACATCGTGTGGTCCTATATCTTCTCCGGTCTCGACTATCGCCCGCTGGTCACTTCGGGCGTGTCCCCATCCACAACCGCCTCGGGTCCCGCCGTCTCGGTCGGTCCGACACGCGAAGCCCCCCACATGGAGGAAATCCTCAACATCCTGCTGATCGGGACGGACAGTCGGAAACCGGATGATACGAACGGACAGGCCGACGTGATGATCGTCCTGACGGTCGACCGGAAGCACGGGTCCCTCAAGATGATGTCCATCATGCGCGACCTGTGGGTCCCGATTCCCGGGCATCCCAACGGCAAGATCAATTCCGCCTACTCGATCGGCGGCCCTTCCCTCGCGATACAGACCGTCAACGAGGGCTTCGGCCTCGACATCGAAAAATACGTGGTGGTCGACTTCCTCGGGGCCGAGACCCTGATCGACGCGGCCGGCGGCGTCTGGATCGACGTGAAGCAGGCCGAGATCGAGTGGGTCAACGTCAATCTCCGGGAAGAGAACAACGTCATCTTCAAGGACACCCCTTCGGTGGCGTACCTCACCGACCCCGGCCTCCAGCTGCTCAACGGCCGCCAGGCGGTCTGCTATGCCCGCGTCCGCAAGCTCGACAGCGACTTCAAGCGGACGCAGCGCGAGCGGGATGTCCTCAAGGCCTTGATGGCGACCTTCTCGAAGGTCGATGTCGTCCGAAAGACGCAGATCGTCCAGAAGGGGCTCTCTTGCGTCACGACGAACCTATCGCCGAGCGAGATCACCTGGCTTTCGCTCGAGGTCCTTCCCCTTCTCGGCAGCGGCTTCGACGAAATGCGCCTGCCCACGGACGGCGACTACAAGGTCTACACGAACGGCGTCTGGTGCATGATCGCCGACCCGAACCGCCTGATTCCGAAGATCCAGGAATTCATCTGGGAACAGACCTTCCCATTCGAACCCTACCCGACGATTCCCCCGCCGCACCCGACCTCGGAACCGACGCCGGAGGTATCGCCCTCCGTCGAGGCCTCGCCGACCCCTTCCCCAGATGCATCGCCGACCCCTACGATGGAAATCACGCCCGAACCCACCCCGGAACCCACCCCGACGCCGGAGCCGACACCGGAGTCATCCCCGTCCCCGACGACGTGAATGTCTCATCGGGCGCGCTTTCCGTCGGGAAACCCGCTTGTAACTGACGGAGTCTTCATCCATAATTCGGAATGAAAATGCCATTCCCGACAAGGAGGGTCGATACATGGAAGGAAACGTGGACCTCATGACCTACTACCTGCTGCTCAAGCGGCGGGCCGTCGTCGTGGTCCTGGCCGTCCTCGTCGCCCTCGGCGGCGCTGGGGTGTACACGTTCGTGCTCGCGACGCCCCAGTACACCGCGAACACCGTTCTATTCGTCTGGCAGAACCGGACCACCGACACCACGGGTACCGGGATGACCTACAACGACCTGCTCTTCTACGACAAGCTGGTCAGCGATTACCGCGAGCTCTGCAAGAGCCGCACGGTGGCGAGCCTCGTCGCCATGCGCATGGGACTTCCCGAAAGCATGGCCGCGGATCTCGCCGAAAAGATCGACGTCACGACCAAGAGCAACACCCGCCTCCTCATGATCACCGTGACCGACCCCGACCCCGGATTCGCAGCGAACATGGCGAACTCCACCGCAGCGGTCTTCCAGGAGGTCGTCGTCGAGAAGATGGGCGCGGAGAACGTCCAGGTGATCGATGCCGCCGTGGCCCCCACGGATCCGGCGTCGCCCAACAAGCCGATGAACATGCTGATCGCCTTGATCGTCGGCCTCGCCGCCGGCGTTGGACTGGCGTTCCTGATCGATTTCCTCGACAGCACGGTGAAGACCATCGAGGAGATCGAGTCCATCACGGGCTGCAACCTGCTCGGCGTGATTCCCGAGTTCGAAACGGAAAGCTAGAGAAGGAGAGAAACGCATGCTCGACGAAAAAACCCTTCAGACGCTCTCCGCCCCTCGCTCGCCGGTCGCCGAGTCCTTCCGCGTCACGCGCACCAATATCGAGTTCTCGAGCGTCGACAAGGAAATCAGGACCCTCATCGTGACCAGCTCGACCAAGGCCGAGGGCAAGACGACCACGATCTCGAACCTGGCCGTCACCTTCGCGCAACTCGGGAGACGCGTCCTCATCGTCGACACCGACTTCCGGCGTCCCATGATCCACCGCGTCTTCGGCGTCGACAACCGGGCCGGTCTCACGACCACACTCCTGAAACACGGAAACCCCCTCGAATATGTCCGCACGACCTCCATACCCGGTCTCAGCGTACTCACTTCCGGTCCGATTCCTCCCAACCCGGCCGAACTCCTCATGACGAGCGCGATGAAGGACTTCATCGACCACGTCCGCACCCAGTTCGACCACGTGCTCTTCGACACGCCGCCCGTCACGATCGTCACGGATGCCGCGATCATGAGCACCAAGGTGGACGGCACGATCCTCGTGGTCCGTTCGGGACAGGTCGACCGCCGACTCCTGAAGCGCTGCAGGGAACTGCTCGACCAGGTCAAGGCCAACCTCCTCGGCGTCATCGTCAACGGAATCAACCGCGAAAACGAGGCCTACTACTACCAGTACTACTACCAGAGCTACTACGGGGAAGGCCAGTCCCCCAACAAGAAGCGGAAGCACCGCGTGCGCAAGAAGAAGAATCCCGACATCGGGACCGGCCCCGTCGTGCGCGAGCCCCAGGGTCTTCGCCAGGACTTCGACCGCAAAGAACCCCGAGCACCCCAGGCCTAGACTTGGACACCGGCATGGTCGACATCCACGCCCACCTGCTGCCCGGCATCGATGACGGAGCCCGTGACATCCAGGCCTCTCGGGAGATTCTGGCGCTCTATCGCACGCAGGGTGTCACCGACGTCGTCTGCACGCCGCATCTGCCGTATCCCGCCGATGCGAACCTCACCGCAGAGGATTTCCGTTCGGCCGTCGAACGTCGCGACCGGACCCTCGACGTTCTTCGTGCCAGTGCCTCGGTCGAATTCCCCGGAATTTCGCTCCATGCGGGAGCGGAACTGATCCTGTCCTCCTACCTTCCCGGAATCCTGAAGAACTACGCCCAGGAATGCGCCCTCGCCGGGTCGCAGTACCTGCTGGTCGAGTCCCCCGTGTTCGTGCCCGGCAGCCTGCACGCCTTGGACCGCATGCTGTTCAGCATCCAGCTCGCTGGTTTCGTGCCCGTTCTCGCGCACCCCGAGCGGATGAAACTGTCCCGGTCGGACCTCTCCGCGCTGCTCGAGTGGGTCGACCAGGACCGACTGCTGCTCCAGGTCAATGCAGGCACCCTGCTCCCCGCCGATGCACTGCCGGCGGATCGCCGCGACCGCCACCGTCAGCGTCAGGAAGTCGTCGATCCCCTGTTCGCGGCCGGCGCGGTCCACGTCGTCGCGTCCGACACCCACGGCCCGGACATGCGGCCACCCGTCCTGGATCTGGCGCATGCCGTCGTATCCGCGAAGTACGGCCCCTCCGTCGCGCGGCGCCTGTTCTTCGACAATCCGAAATGCATCCTGGAAGGGGGAGACGTCACTTGAACACGGCGGACCTGGTCCTTCTCGCCTTCCTCGCGCTGGCCGTCCTCGTCGGCGTCCTGCGCGGCTTCGTGCGCATGCTGTACCGACTGGCGTCCACGGTGGTGTCGTTCCTGATCTTCCTCTTCCTCGCTCCCCCCGTCGCGGCCGCCATACAGGGTTTCCCCGTCTTCGACGCCCCACGGGCAGCCCTTCGCGACTTCCTCCTTCAGACGGCCGCAGGGGACGCATCGCAATCCATCGCATCCGTCGTCGGCTCCCTGGAAGCCTCGGGTCTTCCGGCTCCGCTCCGAGAGATTCTGCTCGCCGGGTTCCCGGATACGAGCGTCTCCCTGTCGACCGCGATGGAACCGCTATCCGCCGCCCTTTTCCTCTTCCTGCTGACCGCAGTCGTCGGTCTCGTCCTCTTCGTCGTCGCCTCCATCCTTCTCCTGCTCGCCACGGCGGCGGTCGAGGCCGTTCTCCACAAGGTGAAGGTCCTCGACGGGGCCAACCACCTCGCGGGCGGCGTGCTCGGGCTCGCCGAGGGAGCCCTGACCGTCTTCGTCCTCCTCGGGCTCCTGGCCCTTGCGGCACCCTGGCTTCCGGAGGCCGTACGATTCGTCGAAGACACGACCGTCCTCGCTTTCCTGTACCACGCCAACCCGCTGTTCGCCCTCCTTTCGCTCTAGTCGGCGAAGGGGATTTCCGGTTTGACAAGACCCGCGGGTCTGTGGTAGCATCTCCATGCTTTATCTCTAGAGCGCTTATTTTTTCGTGAACATAGAAGGTCGCCACGAGCGGAGGTACTAGGACATGGCCAAGGCAGGTGCGAGGGACAAGATCACGCTGGCGTGCGAGATCTGCAAGCAGCGGAACTACAATTCCATGAAGAACAAGAAGAACGACCCCGAACGTCTCGAAATGAAGAAGTACTGCCGTTTCTGCCGCAAGCATACGAATCACAAGGAGACGAAGTGATTCCTTGCCGCGGTGAACAGATGAGGGTGGAATGACATGGCGGACAAAGTGCAGCAAAAGGGATTCCTCGGGTTCGTGAAGCGCGCCGGACTCAAGGTCTGGAAGACGCTTCTGGATATCCGTTCCGAGCTGAAGAAGGTCATATGGCCGGACCGCCGCAAGCTCATGCAGAGCACCGCGACCGTCATCGCCATCGTCATCGTCTTCGGCGCCGTGATCTGGATCGTCGACCTGGCCCTCGGCAGCTTCCTCGAAGTCGTCGGCTTCTTCAAGTCCTCGGGCACGACGTATGCCACACCGACCCCCGTGCCCTCCGTGACGTCGACCGTCACGCCCACGGCATCCGCTTCGCCGGCCGCAACGGCCACTCCCGCCGCCTGACCGGCGCGAAGGAGCAAGCGAAATGGTGGAACCCGTCGAGAATGAAGCCCGCTGGTATGTGATCCATACCTATTCGGGATACGAGAACAAGGTCAAGGCCACGCTCGAACGCGTCGTCGAGAACCGCGGTGTCCAGGAATTCATCCAGGAGATCGAGGTCCCGATGGAGGAACAGGTCGAGATCAAGGACGGCAAGAAGAAGACCGTCCTGCGCAAGATCTTCCCCGGCTACGTGCTGGTCAAGATGGTCCTGACCGACGAGATGTGGTATATCGTCCGCAACACCCGTGGCGTCACCGGATTCGTGGGCCCGAGCTCCAAGCCGGTCCCGCTGACGGATGAGGAACTCGCCCTGATGGGCGTCGAGACCGGTTGGGAACCCGTCGTGGACTATACGACCGGGGACAGCGTCAGAGTCATCGCCGGCCCGCTCGAGAGCTTCATCGGCACGGTCGAGGAGATCAACCTCGACAAGAAGAAGGTCCGGGTCCTCGTCTCGATGTTCGGACGCGAGACCCCGGTCGAACTGGAACTGACCCAGATCATGCGGATCTGATCCGCGACGTACGGAGCTTGTCGCGCCCCGCGAGGGGCGAAACGATAGGGCGCGGAAGCGCAATAAACATGGGAGGTGGACAAAATGGCGAAGAAGGTCGTAGCGTATGTGAAGCTTCAGATACCTGCGGGCAAAGCAACGCCGGCGCCACCGGTAGGACCAGCCCTTGGCCAGCATGGCGTCAACATCGCGATGTTCGTCAAGGAATTCAATGAACGCACGGCAAAGGACATCGGGTTGATCATACCCGTCGTCATCACGGTCTTCTCGGACCGGTCGTACACGTTCATCACGAAGACTCCTCCGGTGCCGGTGCTGCTCAAGAAGGCCTGCAAGATCGAAAGCGGATCAGGCAAGCCGAACAAGGAAAAGGTCGCGAAGATCACCAAGGCGGAAGTGATGAAGATCGCCGAGCTGAAGATGGTCGACACCAACGCGGCCAGCCTGGAAGCATGCGCGAGCATGGTCGCCGGCACAGCCCGCAGCATGGGCATCGTCGTCGTCGATTGACGGCTGCGGAGGAGGGACTCTAGATGAAAAGAGGAAAGACCTACAAGGCAGTCGCCGCGCTTGTCGACCGCACCGTTCTCAATGATGTGCCCGTGGCCGTCGAACTCGTGCAGAAGACCGCTCGTGCCAAATTCGACGAGACCGTCGAGCTCCACGTCCGTCTGGGCGTCGATTCCCGCCACGCCGACCAGCAGGTCCGCGGCGCCGTCGTCCTCCCCCACGGAACAGGCCGCACCGTTCGCGTCCTCGTGTTCGCCAAGGGCCCGAAGGCCGATGAAGCCCGCGCCGCCGGTGCGGACTACGTCGGCGCCGATGACCTGGTCGCGAAGATCACCGGAGAGAACTGGTTCGAGTTCGACGTCGTCGTCGCGACTCCGGACATGATGGGCGTCGTCGGAAAGCTCGGCAAGATCCTCGGCCCCAAGGGCCTCATGCCGAACCCGAAGGCCGGTACCGTCACCATGGACGTCACCAAGGCTCTCGCCGAAATCAAAGCCGGTAAGATCGAGTATCGTCTCGACAAGACCAACATCATCCACTGCCCGATCGGCAAGGTCTCCTTCGGGCAGGACAAACTGATGGAGAACTTCACCACCCTGATGGACGCGATCGTCAAGTCCAAGCCCTCCGCCGCGAAGGGCCAGTACCTGAAGAGCGTGACCATCGCCTCCACCATGGGCCCCGGCATCCGCATCAACCCCGCCCGCTTCCTCTAGACCGCGGACGCCCCGGGACCCGACCCCACAAAAGAATAACCGCCACCCGAAGACAGCAGGAGCCGCAAGGCGCAAACGTGAAAGACGTCCTGCCGAGGCGAAGGCGGTCTCCCCACCGGAGATTCCAGTGGACGAGACCCACCGTACCCCTCGGGCTCTTCGGCACGAGGGGTATTCATATTCTGGAAAAGGAGGAACGAAAACATGCCGGCAAAGAAGATCCTGGAAGCCAAGAAGACCGTCGTCACCGGACTCGCCAAGGAGTTCAAGAGCGCCAAGACCCTGCTCGTGGCCGACTACCGCGGCCTGACCGTGGAGCAGGACACGAAGCTCCGCAACGACCTCCGCAAGGCGGGCGTGACCTACAAGGTCGTCAAGAACACGCTCGCGATCATCGCAGCCGAGGAAGCGGGCCTGAAGGGCCTCGCCCCCCTGCTCGTCGGTCCCACCGCGATCGCGTACAGCGCCACCGACGTCGTCGCCCCAGCCAAGGTCCTGAAGGAGTTCGCGGACAAGGTCGAGAAGTACCAGATCCGCGGCGGCGTGATGGAAGGCAAGATCATCGATCTCGTTGAGATCAAGGCCCTGGCCGCCATCCCGCCCAAGCAGGTTCTCCTCTCGATGCTCGTCAACGTCCTGAACTCGCCCATCGCCAAGCTCGCCATGCTTCTCAGCGCCATCGCCGAGAAGAACGGCACCTCCATCGAAGTCGTCGCAGAAGTGGCCGTCGAGACCGACGCTCCCGCAGAAGCAGAAGCCCCCGCGGAAGCCGAAGTCGCCGTCGCGGCCGAAGCCCCCGCAGCGGCCGAAGCCTGACGCACAGAAGAACCCGAAGACCTGAAGTGATGTGCGTCGGTGACCGGCGTACCCAAGAAAACGAATGGAGGAAATACCCATGGCAAGCGACAAGATCGCGAAATTCATCGAAGAAGTCAAGACACTGACCGTCATGGAACTGTCCGAGCTGGTGAAGGCCCTCGAGACCGAGTTCGGCGTGTCCGCCGCCGCCGCCGTCGCCGCTCCCGGTGCCGCAGCCGCAGCGCCCGTCGTCGAAGAGCAGACCGAGTTCACCGTCATTCTCAAGGAATGCGGCCCGAACAAGATCAACGTCATCAAGGCCGTCCGCGAACTCACCGGTCTGGGCCTCAAGGAAGCCAAGGACCTGGTCGACACCGCGCCCAAGGCCGTCAAGGAGAACATCAGCAAGGACGATTCCACCGCCATCGCCAACAAGCTGAAGGAAGCCGGCGCCGTCGTCGAGATCAAGTAACGACTTCGCACGGGGAAGCCTGGGACCTCGGAGCCGTCCGGGGTCCCGGCTTCCACGCCCTTT
>CAZOHH010000032.1:0-27806 GCA_964579735.1 uncultured Oscillospiraceae bacterium
TACGTGGACAATTGGCGGGTCGCTCACATTCAACTTCGGATTCCCTTTTTGAGTCAGGAATGTGATGGCGCGGTCCTTGATCTTCACGGTATATGCGCCGATATGCTGCGTGATGCCGCCGGCTTCGCCCGTCGCTACCGTGGTGGAGCGGATCCGGTCGAGCAGCGAGGTCTTGCCGTGGTCGACGTGGCCCATGACGACCACGACGGGAGGACGCGGCTTGAGGTTCTCCTGATCGTCTTCGGTATCGTCGAAGAGGATTTCCTCGGCGGTGACCGTGACGGCCTTCTCGGGGTGTATGCCGAATTCTTCCGAAATGATGGCGGCCGTGGCGTAGTCGAGCTCCTGGTTCAGGGTGACCATCATTCCGAACTGCATCAGTTTCTTGATCACTTCGCCGGTCGTCTTCTTCAGGAGCTCGGCCAGTTCCTTGACGCTGATGGGTTCCGGGATGGAGACCTGCTTGAGCTCGGCGCGCTGCATCATGAGCTCGGTTTCGGTCAGTCTGTCGCGGCGCATGCCACGATTCTTGCCCTTGCCTTTGCCATTATCGGAGTAGTAGGCGTTGATGACGAATTCGTCGGAAAGAGCCTCGGTGACGCCCATCTTGCCGAAGACAGCGGCGTCGCCGTGCATCGGCTTCAGACGTTCCTGCGTGCCTGGGCCGGTCCGAGCGGCGGGGCGGGACGCATCCGTGCGGTGGTCGTTCTTCTTGGCTTCCTTCTCGAACGCGACGCGCGATCCGATGTTTGATGTCGGGCGGACGATCGGCTTGTCTGCCTCGTCCTTGTCGGTGCCGGGGCGCGCACCGGGGCCACCGAAACGAGGCCCGGAGCTGGGTCCGCCAGGGCCGCGCGGGACGTAGGGGCCACTGGGTCTAGGACCGCCGCCCTGATAGCCGCCGCCTTGGTAACCTCCGGGACCACGAGGAGCGTAAGGAGGACGATCCCCCGCGGGACGGGGAGCTCCGCCTTGATATCCACTGGTCGGGTAGCTGCTCGGACCTCCAGGACCTCCAGGTCCTCGAGGGGCTACGGGAGGGCGTTCACCGATGGGACGGGGAGCTCCGCCCTGATATCCTCCACCCTGATAGCCGCCGCCCTGATAACCGCCACCCTGATATCCACCGGGTCCGCCTGGACCACCGGGACCACCGGGTCCACCGGGTCCGCGGGGAGGGAATGAAGGACGGGGTCCGCCACCTGGGCCGGACTGTCCGGTCGGATAGGGAGCGCGGGGGCGATCCGCCGAGCCCATGCTTCCCGTCGCATAGGGTGCTCTGGGACGGTCGTCGGGAGTTGCGATATAACCGGTCGAATAGGGAGCCTTCTGCTGTGGCGCCGCGGGAGAAGGCGCTGGAACGGCGGGGACCGTGGGACTCGGTTGGGTACTTCCAACGGCACCGGACGTCGGAGACGCTGAGGTCGGCGCGTGCGCCGGAGCATGTGCCGGGGCGCGTGCAGGAACATGGACGGCAGCTTGTACCGGGGCCGGCGCGGGAGCGGTCGGCGCAGCGGCGACAGGTGCCTCCGTTACAACAGCGGCTTCCGAAGCCTTCGGAGCGGAAGGGGCTTCCGTTGCCTTCGGTGCAACGGGTACAGGTGCGGTTTCCACAATGGGAACCGCATGTGGAACCGGAGGATGGAAGGCATGTGTCGAAGGCGCGGGATGAAGCTTTTCAGCAACAGGGAGCGGGACGGAAACCGGCTCTTGACTCGGGACAGCAGGTGCGGTGGGAGCCGCGGAATCAACGGGGGTCTGTGTCGATGCTGGCGCAGCGGCCGCTGCGGCAACCAGGATCGCGGCAGGTGTTTCCACAGCATGTTGCGGCTTGACGGCATGCACCGCGGGAACCGCGACCGGCGCGGCCTCCACGGGAACGCTCGGGGAAATCGGTGCATGCAGGGGCGATGCAACTGCAGGGCTCGCCTCGTGGGCAGGACCCACCGGTACGACGACAGACGTCGCCGCGGACTCGTCGCCAACGACTTCCTTCGGAATCCGTTTCACGATCTTGACCTCACCGGTGATCTTCTTTCCAGAGATCCCCTGCATGGTCACGGTCGGACCCTTGTGAAGTTCCGGCGCTGGCGCGGATTCGGGTTCCACAACAGCACCCTTCTTCGTGGTCGGCTTCACCTTCTCCTTTTCCTTTTCAGGTTCGGGTACCGGCTCGGGAGCCATCGTCTTCGGTGCGTTCTGCGGAAGGCTGCCATCGTTGTGGACGAATCCGGCGCGAAGTCCGGAAGCTGAATCATCCCTTTTTACCATTCTGTTCCTATTTTCCTCCGGTAATCTGTGTCCCTGCGGCATCTCGCCGCCGGCACCCCTCGTTTTGCTGTCCTTTTCCTTGTCGAACGGCCGTTCACTGCGTGGTTCCGTCATCCTGCCCGCCTCCTTCGCCTATGGAGGTCGGGGGTCGAGCCTGATCCACCAACTCGGTCAAGCGTGAAGAGAATCCTTCATCGTTCACCGTCACGACCGCCCGGTCCAGGCGGCCCGTGAACCGCCCTAGGCCCTCCTTCGTCCCAAAGACCCGGTATCCGGGTCCGAAGGTCTCGCAGAGCCTGCGGAATCTCTCCTGCGTGCCGGGCGACGCATCGGCCGCGACGAGCACGAGGCTTGCCAATCCCTTCTGGATCGCGGCCTTGCACGCCTCGTCACCGGAGGAAGTCCTTCCGGCGCGGGTCGCAAGACCGAGGAACATCAGCGCGCGCTCATCGGGTCCGGGCATCCGGAACCTCCAGCATCTCCACGAGCTTCGATGAGGTTGCGGCATCGACGGTCTTCTTCAAGGCCTTGTCGAGGCGCTTCCCCTTCATCGCCTGGATGAGGCATGCGGGGTCAGGGCACAGGTAGGCGCCACGTCCGGGAAGACGACCGGTCCGGTCGACCGAAACAGGTCCATCGGCAGGCGCGACGACGCGAATCAGAAGCTTCTTCGGCTTCATCGCGCGGCATCCGACGCACATGCGCTCGGGAATCCTTTTCGTCGTGGTCTCGGGCATCCGCTTCCTCCTGATTCGCTCTACTGGGCTGCGTTGGGGTCTGAAGACGATTCGTCGGCCGAGGTCTCGATCCGGCCATCGGTCTGATCCGCATCCGGCAATTCCTCGGGAGCCACGGTTGATTCCGATCCGTTCTCTTCGGGTTCGAATTCAGCGGCTGCCTGCTCGGCGGCTGCAGAGAACCGGGCCATCAACTCGGACTCGAGAGCCTCGCGGAACTGGGATTCGCTGCGGATGTCGATTCTCCAGCCGGTCAGGCGAGCGGCGAGTCTGGCATTCTGGCCTTCCCGTCCGATGGCGAGCGAAAGCTGGTGGTCGGGCACCACGACGCGGGCGGTGCGGTCCTCCTCGTTGACCTCGGCACGGATCACCTTCGCCGGGTTGAGGCTGTTGGCGATGAACTGGAGCACGTCGGGACTCCACTGGATGATGTCGATCTTCTCGCCCATCAGTTCGTCCATGACGGCTTGAACGCGAAGTCCGCGCTGTCCGACGCAGCTGCCGACCGGGTCGATGTTCTCGTCGCGGGAGGCGACGGCCATCTTGGTGCGGGACCCGGCCTCACGGGAGATCGCGACGATTTCGACGATGCCGGACGCGATTTCGGGGACTTCCTTCTCGAAGAGCTTGCGGACCAGATTCGGGTGGCTTCGGGACACGTAGACGATCGGGCGCCCCTTCTTCTCGTCCACCTTGAGGATGAAGAACTTCAGCCGCTGGTTGAAGTTGTACCCGTCGGTCCGGACCTGCTCGTTCAAGGGCAGGACGGCTTCGGCGCGGCCGATGTCGACCACGACCTCGCGGCGGTCCTTGCGCTGCACGATGCCGACGGCGATATCGCCGACGCGGCTGGAGAACTCGTTCTGGATCCGCTCGCGCTCGGCGCTGCAGAGTTTCTGGTTGATCACGTTCTTCGCGGTCTGCGCGGCGAGCCGGCCGAAATCCTGCGGAGACAGCTGGTATTCCATCTGGTCACCAAGCTCGAAGTCCTCGGAAAGCGCCTTCGCCTCCTCGATGGATACCTCGGAATTGGCGTCCTCTACGGTCTCGACGACGGTCTTCATCAGGAAGACGCGCATCTCGCCGGTCTCCCGGTCGACTTCCGCCTTGATGTTCTCGACGGTCTTGGCATCGAATTCTCGCTTGTATGCTGCAACCAACGCTTCCTCGATCGCCAGGAAGAGGATCTCCCCGTCGATTCCGCGCTCCTTCTCCAGCATCTTGAGAGCCGCGATCAATTCTGAGTTCATCTGTTTCCGTTCCTCCTTGTCATGTATCTATTCATCCGAACCGGACCGCCTTGTGGATCCAGGAGATCTCTTCCTTCTTGAATGCAAGTTCGCCGATCCCCTTGACCTCGACCACGGCACTGCCGTCCTGGAAATCCTTGAGGAGACCTTCGAACTTCTTCTTCCCGTCCTTCGCCTGAAAGAGGGATACCTCCACTTCGAAACCCAGGTTTCTCAGATAATCGCGCTCCGATTTGAACGGACGCTCCAGTCCCGGCGAGGAGACTTCGAGGCTGTAGTGCCCCGGAATGTCCATCTTCTGGTCCAGAAGCGGATCGATCGCTCGGCTGACGGACTGGCAGTCGTCGATCCCGACGCCGCCGGGCTTGTCGATGAAGAAGCGGAGGAACCAGGTGGCGCCTTCCTTCTTGTACTCGACATCCACGAGCTCCAGTCCGAGAGACTCCACCACGGGCAGAGCGAGGGCCTGGGCCTCCTGGGCGACGCGCGATCCACCGGTCAAGTCCTTCCCCTCCTCCATGAAAAAGAGTGGGGGTAGCCCACTCTTCCGCTGTCCAAGAACTGTTGCACGCAGATTATAGCATCCATGACCATTCCTGCGCAAGTTCCGTATTGCGGAGATGTTCCGTGCAAATGGGGGGTTGACGAAAGAAACGGAAGTGCTATTATGGCAGTAGTGAACGTTGAACACTAGTTTTTCTTCAACAGTACAGTACACCGACCATGACGTTCGCACGAATGAGAAAGAGGTGATGCAATGAACATCCAGTTCAAGAAAGGCGTGCTCGAGCTCTGCGTCCTCTCGATGCTGTTGAAGGACGACCGCTACGGATACGATCTTTCCAGCAAGCTGACGGAGATCATCACGATATCCGACGGCACGATCTATCCGATCCTTCGCAGGCTGAAGACCGATGGACATGTCACAACCTATCTTCAGGAGTCCTCGGGCGGTCCTCCACGCAAGTACTACCAGCTGACCGATACCGGTCGGACGGAGCAGCGCACGCTCGAACAGGAATGGAACCATTTCGTCGGCAAGGTGGAATCGATCGTGGCGGGAGGGCAGGAAGATGCTTAGGCAGGAATTCATGGACACGATGCGGAAGCGGCTCTCCGCACTCGGCAAATCTCCCCAGGAAATCACCGAGATCCTGGCCGACTTCGAGGAACACATCGCCACGGGCGTCGCCGGCGGGCGCACCGAAGAGGATGTCGTGGCCGGAATCGGGGACCCGGTGGAACTCGCCGCGCAATACGCGGACGGCACCGAAGCGCCGAAGTCCGGTCCAGATGGTGCAACATCCCCCTCCCCCATTCCGCCCCCGGCACCGGAACCTTCCGTCACCGTCGGTGGCGTCGGCCGAGGCTTCCTCGCGGCGCTCGGGCTCCTCTTCATCGACCTGATCCTCGCCATTCCGATCCTCGCGTCCCTCTTCGCCGTCGTCGTCTCCCTCTGGGCGGTCGCCCTTTCGATCGCCGCCGTAGGCGTCGCGCTCATCATAGCCGCCCTTCCCGTGACAGTCGTCGGCTTCTCCCTTTTCCCCTTGACCACCATTCCCGGCATCTTCCTGGCCCTCATCGGGATCTCGCTGCTGGCCTTCGCCATCCTGTTCGGAATCGGAATGTACTACGTCAGCAAGTACTTCTTCCTCGGCGTGAAGGCCTTCTTCGGCGCCCAGGTGAAGATCGTGAAAGGAGGATCCAGATCATGAGCGCATTCCATCGCCATTCCAGCCGTTCCGGCCGTTCCGCCCTGGTCGTCGTCGTTCTCGTCTGCCTCTCCGTCTTCGTCGTGTTCGGCATCGCGGGCTCCCTAGGGGTCGCCTTCAACAGCGGGTGGCAGAAGATCGTCACCGGCGACTGGAGCGGATTCCACTTCGGAAGCGGCCAGCTGAACGACATCGACCGGACGGTCTCCTCCGGACTCGAAGGGATCGACCGCATCGAGATCCACACCGTCTCCACGGATCCCGGAATCGTCACGGGAGGCGATGTCAACGTCGAAGCCGTCCTGAAAGGTTCGTATACCTCCTTCGGCGGCGCCTTGGACCTCACCCAGGAAAGGGTCGGTTCCACCCTGCGCATCCGCATGAAATACCCGCGGTTCGGACTCGTGGACACCAACCTGGACTTCACCATCACGATTCCCGCCACCTACACCGGCGCTCTGCATGTCGAAGGAGTCTCCTCCTCGATCCGCATCGCGGACCCGGGCTTCACCTGCACGGACTTCTCGGCCTCCACCGTGTCCGGCGACATCCGGATCAGCAGCCTGAAGGCGAACGCCTACGACATTTCAACCACGTCCGGGGATTGCGTACTGACCGGCGTCGACGGACTCTTCCGCGGCTACAGCGTCTCCGGCGAGATGTCGGTGGAAGTCGACACCGTGGCATCCTTTCACGTGAACACCGTTTCAGGGGACACCACGCTCTCGTTGCCTGCCGGATCGGAGTTCGGTTTCGAGTTCCAGACGGTGTCCGGCGATTTCCAGAACAGTTTTGAGTCCTTCCTGGACAAGACCCAAGGGAAGAGCGTTTCGGGTCATGTCGGGGGAGGCGGGACCACCTTTGCCGTCCAGTCCGTCTCGGGCGACTTCCACATCACGCATCGCTGACCTTGGTTCGGAAGCCACGGGACGGGGGCGTCTTCTTCGGAGGGCGCTCTTGTCTCATATTGTCGCCCGTGAGTGAAGAGTATAATGGAAGTACAGGGGCGGAACCGGTGCGTTCCGCAGCATGCGAAGGAGGCATTTCCCATGAATGAATCCGACATTTCCTCCATCTTTCTGGTTCTCATCGTCCTCGAGGCCCTATGGTGGATCGTATGGGTCGGGCTCGCGTTCTCCCGCAAGATCTATGCGAACGCCGTCTTTCTAGTCGTGACCGGTCTCCTCTGGGGTGCGCTCGCCACCGTGGGTCTGGTCGGACTCCCGGCAGGATTCTCCGTGATTCTGCTCGTGGCGTGCCTCGTCGTCCCGTTCCTGCTGCTCCCCGGGATGGTCACCATCATCACCGAGTACCAGCGCGGTGTCCTGTTCCGCTTCGGCAAGCTCGTCAGCGAGCTTCAGCCCGGCCTCAACATCATCTTCCCGTTCGGCATCGACCGCGTGGTCAAGATCGACCTTCGTACCTTCACCATCGACGTCTCCAAGCAGGAAGTGATCACCAAGGACAACATCCCCGTCAACGTCGACGCGGTGGTCTACTTCAACGTCTTCTCCTCGACCCTCGCCGTCACCAAGGTCGCCAACTATACGCTGAGCACGACGCTGCTCGGCCAGACCACCCTTCGCTCCATCCTCGGCCAGCACGATCTGGACGAGATCCTCTCGAAGCGCTCCGAACTGAACAAGCTTCTCACCGACCTGCTCGACCGCGACACCGACCCGTGGGGCATCAAGGTCACGGCCGTGGAGATCAAGAGCATCGAGATCCCCGACTCCATGAAGCGCGCCATGGCCAAGCAGGCCGAGGCAGAGCGCGAGCGCCGTGCCAAGGTCATCGCCGCCGACGGTGAATTCCAGGCGTCCGAGAAGCTGGCCCAGGCCGCCGCCATCATCGCGACGCAGCCGGCCTCCCTGCAGTTGCGCTACATGCAGACCCTTACGGAAATCGCCGTCGAGAAGAACTCCACCATCATCTTCCCGCTGCCCATCGACCTGATCACCATGTTCCTCAACAAGCCCAAGGACGAGGGCGGGAAAGGCTGATTCCAGCGGACCTAGCCTGAACGTTCCCAAAGAAGCCCTGTCCGGTCATTCCGAACAGGGCCTCTCCATTTCGAGATTTTCGTGTTGATTCGTCCGTTCCTACCCGACCTGGTCCAATCCTGCCTGGAAGGCCTTGAGATTGACGATTATGGTCTCCTTCTTGACGTTCTCTCGGATGACGGTCTCCCAGTCGATACCGGTGAGTCCCATCATCGAGACGAGAGCGCCGAAGAGCACGAGATTCATGGAACGGACGCTGCCAAGGTCCTTGGCGATACCCGTCGCGTTCACGATCGTGGTGTCCACCTTCGACTTCAGCTCTTCCAGGACGCCCTTGGGATAGATGACCTTCCCCGACAGAATGGGAGACGAGGGAAGCTCGAAGTCGTTGACGACCGTCCTGCCTTTCGGATTCAAGTAGGGCAGCCAGCGCAGGGCCTCCATCTTTTCGAAGGAGACGAGGATGTCGGCGCCGCCGATCTCGATCACGGGGGACTCGACCTTGTCTCCGAAACGGACCTGGGAGGACACGGAGCCGCCACGCTGGCTCATCCCGTGGATCTCGCTCATCTTCACGTCGTATCCGGCCTGCATGAGGCCCGTCGTCAGGAGCTTGCTGGCGAGCAGGGTCCCCTGCCCTCCGACGCCGACCAGGAGGATGCTCTTAACCATTCCTGCGGTCCTCCTTCACGATGGCTTCCGGCTTGCACACTTGCCTGCAAACGCCGCAGCCCACGCACTGTGCCGGATCGATATGGACCTTGTTCGTCGTGGCGTCGTACACCAGCGACGAACAGCCGGTGCGAAGACACATCCTGCATCCGATGCATTTCTCCTCGACCACGCGGCACTGGCTCTTGAACACGGTGGGGAACTCTGCCTTGTCCTGTTCCGTGAACTTCTTCAGGACGCAGGGCCAGCGGGTGACGATCACACAGGGTTCGTCGAGCGAGTACGCCCAGTCGAAGGCGTTGCGAACTGCGGTCAGATCGTTCGGGTCGATCGAGACCAGGTGCTCGATGCCGCAGGCGCGGACCAGTGCCTCGATGTCGGCTTCTTTCGCCGGCTTGCCCTGCAACGTGAAGCCCGTTCCGGGGTTCTGCTGGTGCCCCGTCATGCCCGTGATGCGGTTGTCGAGGATCACGTTGATCGTGCGGCTGCCGTTGTAGACGACGTCGAGCAGGGAGTTGATGCCGGTGTGGAAGAACGTCGAGTCGCCCAGGACCGACACGACGCGCCTCCGGTTGTCCGGAACCATGTCGAGTACCTGCTGGAAGCCATGCCCCGAGCTGATGCTGGAGCCCATGCAGACGTTGTAGTCCATGGCATTGTACGGTTCCGCGAACGCGAGCGTGTAGCAGCCGATGTCGCCGGCGACGACCGTGTTCTTGCGCTTGCCGAGTTCATAGAAGAACCCGCGGTGCGGGCAGCCTGCGCACAGTGTCGGCGGGCGGGGCACGACGTTCTCGGGCGAAGGGTCGAGGTGCGGAAGCGTTTCGCCATACAGGGCCTTGCGCAGGACGTCCGGAGTCAGCTCGCCGTAGGGCGGGAAGACGGCCTTGCCGATGCAGGCGAATCCAAGCATTCGAACGTGTTCCTCGATGATCGGGTCGTTCTCCTCGACGACATAGACCTTCTCCACGCCGGTGCAGAATTCACGAATCCTCCCGTCGGGCAGCGGGAAGGTGAAGCCTAGCTTGAGGTAGGAAGCCTTTTCGCCGAAGACCTCACGGGCGAATCGGTACGCTGCGCCCGACGCGATGACGCCGACGGAACGGTCGTGCCATTCGATGAAGTTCAGCGGGGACTCGTTCGAATACTCCGCCAGCCGCACGGTCCTCTCCTCGACCTTCACGCGCATCTTCCTGGCGAAATCCGGGATGGTCATGTACTTCCGGACATCCTTCACGTAGGGCCGGATCGGAACCTCTGTCCTCTCGCCGACCTCGACGATGCCCTTCGAGTGGCAGACCCGGGTCGTCATGCGCAGGAGCACGGGCGTGTCGAACGCCTCGCTCACGTCATATGCGACCTTCATCATATCGAGCGACTCCTGGCTGTCCGAAGGCTCGAGCAGCGGAACCTTGGCAAATCGCGCGTACTGCCGGTTGTCCTGCTCGTTCTGCGAGGAGTGCTGGCCCGGTTCGTCCGCCGTGATCAGAACCATGCCGCCATTGGTCCCGATGTAGGCCATGGTGAAAAGCGGGTCCGCCGCGACGTTGACGCCGACGTGCTTCATCGCCGCCAGAGTGCGGGCGCCCGCGAAGGCGCCTCCCATCGCGGCTTCGAAGGCCACCTTCTCGTTGGGCGCCCACTCGGCGAGAATGTCGTCCTTGTACTCGGCGAGCGTCTCGAGGATCTCGGTGCTCGGCGTCCCCGGATATGCGGAGGCGTAACGAACACCGGCCTCCCAGGCTCCCCGAGCCACCGCTTCGTTTCCCGTGAGCAGCATCTTCTTCATTCCATGACCCCTTTCTTGGCGAGGAAACAGGCCATGACGATGGAATTCATCTTGATTGCCGCGTCGTCGGCTCGCGAAACGAGCATGATCGGGTGCGTCGCGCCGATGATGACGCCTGCGGCGCTGATGTTCGCGTAATGCATCATCGTCTTGCTCCAGATGTTGCCCGCTTCAACGGAAGGGAACAGGAAGACGTCGGTCTTGCCTGCGATCCGGCTGACGATTCCCTTGTGCTTCGCCGCATTGGCGCTGACGGCTACGTCGAGCGAGACGGGACCTTCGATCGTGCCGTGGAACCCGGGGTCCGCCGTGAATTGGCGAGCCAGTTCGGCTGCTTCTACCGTGACGGGCATCTTGGGGCTGACGAGTTCGTTGGCGGCCAGGATGCCGATATAGGGGTGGTCGATGCCGAACCGCTTGAGGCAGTCGATCGCGTTCCAGAGGATATCCCGCTTCTCCTCCAGCGTAGGATTGATGGCGAGCCCTGTATCCGTCGCGAAAAGCAGTCGGTCGTCACGCGGAATCTCGAAGGCGGCCAGGTGGCTGAGGAGGCGACCTGTCCGGAGACCTTTCTCCTTGTCCAGCGCGGCACGGAGATAGAGCGTTGAATTGACGAGTCCCTTGAAAAGGACCTGGGCCGTTCCTTCCCGTATCAGACCGACCGCGCGCTGGCACGCCATCGCATCGTCGGGCTCGTCGACGACACGAACGGTTTCGGCCACTCCGACCTTCTTCATGAGCGGACGCACCTTCTTCTCGTCCCCGACCAGGATGAAGTCCGCGAATCCGCGGTCCATTGCGCCCTTCACGCTGAGGAGGACCTCCTCGTCCTGCGCGACGGCGACGCTGATGGTGAGCCTGGGGTGCTTGAGTACATCCTCTTCCATTTCCCTGAAGTGCCGGATCATCGTCGAAGCCTCCTGTTCGGTGCGTTCCATGTCAGTATCCCCTTGCTTCCTCTTCGCCACGCAGAACACGGAAAGCCCCGGCGGCAAGCGATTCCAGTTCCTCCTCCCCTGGATGCAGCACGACCTGCGCGAGGAAGGACACGCGGTCCACGATGTCGCGGACGAGGATTTCCGAGCGGGCGAGTCCTCCCGTGATCACGATCCGGTCGATGTCGCCACGGAGCACGGTCGCCATGGCGCCGATTTCCTTGGCGGTCTGGTAGGCCATGGCCTGGAGGACGAGTCCGGCCGTCCCGTCTCCGTCGGCGGCCCGTTTCTCCGCTTCCCGCGCGTCCCGCGTACCGAGATATGCGTACATGCCGCCTTCGCCGGAAATCCTCCGGAGCAGTTCCTTCCGAGTGTATCCGCCAGAGAAGCACAGATCGGTGAGAGCGAGCGTGGGCAGCCCTCCGCAGCGGTCAGGTGAAAACGGACCTTCCGACGTGGCGTCGTTGACATCGATCATCCGGCCGTTGCGGTGCGCGGTCACGGAAATGCCCGTACCGAGGTGAACCACGATCAGGTTCAGTTCGTCGTATCGTTTTCCAAGGTCCGAGGAAACCCTGCGGGCGACGGCCTTGCAGTTCAGTGCATGAGAGCGGCTGAGACGCGGGAGTTCGGGCAAGCCCGACAATCTCGCGACAGGCTCCATCTCGTCCGTGACGACCGGATCCACCACGAAGGACGGGATTCCAGTCCTTTCTGCAAAGGCGTGGGCGAGCGGGGCTCCGAGGTTGGAGGCGTGCGTTCCGAATCTGGCAGATTCCAGGTCGGAAAGAAGCGCATCGTCCACGCGATAGGTTCCGCCGGGTATGGGTTTCAGCAGTCCCCCGCGACCGACCGTTGCGGAAAGGGATTCAATGGCGATTCCATTGTCCTCGAGAAAGCGCTCGATGAGGGAGAGTCTGTACGGCAACTGCGTCATCAGGGAATCGTAAGGCTTGAGGTCTTCCCCCTGGTGCTCGAAGGTGCTTTTCAGGATGAGACGGTCCTCATCGAATACCGCGATCTTGGTCGATGTGGCACCGGGATTGATGGCAAGGACTCGGAACATGCTGCCTCCTGTAAGAAAAAGGGTCAATTCCGCCTATTCTAGCACAAGAAAAGGCTTTGGACACCCCGAAATCGAACCGAAGAAAACCCTCGATGCCGAAGGGTCTGGGGACCGCGAAACTCGCGATCCCGACTGGCTGCCAGAGTCGGGGACAAATCACGCAAAAAGAATCCCCGAGGGTTCGCCCCCGGGGATTCCTTCGGTTCGTGGCGGTTCGGAGGTGCGGCTCCGACTGGAGTCGCGGACTCCCCTACTCCTCGAGCAGGTACCGGTTCAGCAGGCTCTCGAGCATCTCCTGGCGTCCGGAGACGTTGCGGATGTGGTCGTGCTGGAAGGCGTAGGTCTCCAGCTCCTTGAAGCCGACCTTGCCGTCGCGGATCTCCTTGCCGATGCCGGTGGTCCAGCTGGCGTAGCGCTCGGACACGAATGCGTCCATCTTCCCGTCTTCCTGGATCCGGTATGCGGTCTTCAGTCCCTTGGCGAAAGCGTCCATGCCGGCGATATGGCCGAGGAAGAGATCCTGCGGCTCGAAGGAGGCGCGGCGGACCTTGGCGTCGAAGTTGAGGCCGCCGGTCTTGAAGCCGCCGTCCTTGAGCACTTCGAGCATGGCCAACGTCGCCCCGTAGAGGTCGGTCGGGAACTGATCGGTGTCCCAACCCAGCTGCGGGTCTCCCTGATTGGCATCGATGCTGCCGAGCATGCCGTTGATCCGTGCGACCGCGAGGTCGTGTTGGAAGGTGTGGCCGGCGAGAGTGGCGTGATTGGCCTCGATGTTGAGCTTGAAGTCCTTCTCGAGTCCGTTCTTCGTGAGGAATCCGATCACGGTGGCGGCGTCGAAGTCGTACTGGTGCTTGGTGGGCTCCATGGGCTTGGGCTCGATCAGGAACTGCCCCTTGAAGCCGATCTCCTTCGCATAATCGACGGCGAGGCGCAGGAACCGGGCGAGGTTGTCGAGTTCGAGCTTCATGTCGGTGTTGAGCAGCGTCTCGTACCCTTCGCGGCCGCCCCAGAACACGTAGTTCTGGCCGCCGAGCTCCATCGTGGACTCCATGGCCTTCTTGACCTGTGCGGCCGCGAAGGCGAAGACGTCGGCGTTGGACGAGGTCGAGGCACCGTGGACATAGCGTGGGTGGGAGAAGGCGTTGGCCGTTCCCCAGAGAAGTCGGACGCCGCTGTCCTTCATCAGGTCCTTCGTGTAGCGGACGATGGCGTCGAGATTGCAGTTCGTCTGGAAGAGGCTGTCGCCTTCCGGGGCTATGTCGCGGTCGTGGAAGCAGAAGTACGGTACGTCGAGCTTGCCGCACAGTTCGAAGTTGGCTTCCATCTTGGCCTTCGCGAGGTCCAGCGGGTCGGTGACATCGTGCCAGGGGCGGATCGCGGTACCCTTGCCGAACGGGTCGGAGCCTTCGGCCTGGTAGGTGTGCCAATAGGCGACGGCGAAGCGGAGGTGCTCCTTCATCGTCTTGCCGCCGATTTTCTCGTCGGCCTTGTAGTAGCGGAACGCGAGCGGGTTGTCGGTCTTCGGACCTTCGAACGGGATCTTCGGGACCTCTGGGAAATAGGTGCGCATATCGAACCTCCTTGCGGCGGGACGGCCGCGGTCGAGTGGATGTCATGGCACTATATTAAATGATATTACAAAGTTTGTGAAGTGGTTTCAGCAGATCCACACGGTTCGGCAAGTGGAACAATGGTTTTCGTGCACAACTTACAAAAGCACTGATGGAAGACACTTCACGACGTCCTCCAACCGGTCCACCAGCGGCACGCCGCAACCTTCAAGCCGGCTCCGGTTCTGATGCCCTCCGGTGAATAGAACGCATCCGCAGCCGAGGGCGCGCGCGACCTCGCAGTCGTGCAGCGTGTCGCCGACGAGGAGGGTCCGGTCCGAATCCGCACCAAGGCGGTCGATGAGAAGTCTGCCGACGTCGGTCTTGCCGTGTGCGTTCTTGTTGTCGAGCCCTGCGATGTCAAAGAATCGTTCGCGGATGCCGAATCGACGCAAGGCTTCGTCGAGGAAACCCAGGTGCGAGGCGGACAGAACGGACTGGATGCAGCCCAGACCGGCCAGACGGTCGAGGATTTCGATTGCACCGGGTTGGAGGCGGCATTCGCCGATCGCGGCTTCGTACTCCGCCACGTACTCCGCCGACAGCACATCGAATTCCTCTTTGTCGAAATCGAAGCCGATGGAGGCGTAATACGCGCTGACGGGGAACCCGAAGGAGGCCAGATAGGATTCGCGGGTCAGGAGCGGGAGTCCTCGACGAGCCAGAAGGACGTTGGCGGAACGGACGGCGAGCCAGAGATCATCGAGCAGCGTGCCGTTCCAGTCCCAGAGAACATGGACAGGTTGAATCGCACCCGTCATGCCGTTCTCCCTCCCATCAAGCCTCATTCCCATCCATTCATCGTAGCCGTCGAGGGTACGATGCGCAAGTCTTGGCGCTTCGAAGAACTACCGGACATTGACTTTCCAGGATGTTCGAACCTATGATGAACTTGTCATGAAGTGCTTCCATGCTACACGGAGGGGACGAAATGAAACGGTGGCTCGTGTCGCTCGCGGTCCTATTCTCGGTTCTGACCTTCTCCCTTGCCGGTACCCACGCCGGGGTGATCACCTATTCCTTCGAGTCCATCGTCATCACCGGTGCAAGGACCTTCCAGGTGGAGATTCCCATCGCACCGGCCGCAGGTTCCCCGCTCGAAGGCCTCTCGGCTGGAGAAACGCTCACCCTGTACATGGGCGACATCACCCTCACGAACGAGGGGGGAGCCGTCTCGAGTCCCTCCATGGTCCTCGTTGCGACCCGGAGCGACGGCACGGACGCCTTCCGATACGTCATCAACAGCTACGGCAATTCCAGCGGCAGCGAAACGTGGAGTTTCTCCCGGCACATCCAGATCGACCCGGAGGTCGGAATCGTCAAGAACTTCGATCTCGGCAAACTGGAAATGACCGTCATGCACGATGCCGGGTCCGGGACCTGGAGCTTCGTCGATGAAACCGGCACGAAGATGCCCGCCCTCGACGGCACGTTCCAGGAAGAGACGGGGCTCTCCATCGTGATCTCCGCTTTCGGCGGAATCGGAGCGTAGGCCGTGAGAAGGGGCCTTGCCTCGCACCTGGCGTTCATCGCACTCTTCGCACTGCTTCTCGCGACCGGTCTTTCGGTGGGCTGCGGCAACGCACGCGCGATCTCCGTTCCGACCGGTTCGCTTACCGGAGCGCCGACCTCCGGTTCCACGGCGACTCCGCTTCCCATCACGCTGTCTTCCGAAGCGCTTCTCGAATCCTTGTCGGCTGCCATCAAGAGCGCATTCAAATAAGGGGGTATACCCATGGATCAAGCATTGAAGGCCCGGATCGTCGACACCGCCGAACTCCTTCGTCGCGTCCGAGCGGACCAGCCCTGGCAGCACACCTATCTCCAGCATCTCGCCGCACTTTCCTACTCCATGGGCAGTCACTTCTACGATAGCGACAGACTGCGTTCCATGATGGACCGGATACGGAACTCCTTCGGATTCTTCTCCGCCTTCCGTTCATCGGCGTTCCAGCTCGCCATTCAGCTTCTGACAGGCGCCGAAGATCCCGACCACGCACTGGGTCGCCTGATCGCCATCGAACCCCTGCTCCGTGAGGCGGGCATCCGCTCCTACTCCTTCGCCCCGTTGTTGGCTTCCGTGCTGGTTCGGACCGGAACGCGCGCCGACCTTCCGGCGCTGCTCGAAAGGACCCGGCGATGCTACGAGGAACTGCACCATGCCCATCCCTTCCTGACCGGTTCGGACGACTACCCGCTCGCGGCCATGCTCGCCGTGTCAGAAGGTGATCTTTCCGTTCGTCTGGCCGATGTCGAGACCCTCTATTCTCAACTCCACCAGCAGGGCTTTTCCCGGGGGAACGGCCTCCAGATGCTTGCATTGACCGTGTCGCTCGGTGGAAAAACGCCAGCGGAGAAGGTCACCCGAGTCGTCTCTCTTCGTGAGCGGCTGCAACAGGGCGGCATCCGCATCTGGCCCCAATACTATGGCTCGCTCGGACTTCTCGCGCTTCTACCGGATTCGAACGACACCCTGGCCGAGGAAGCTCTCGAAGTCGTTGCAGACCTCCGGGCTCGGAAATACTACCGCTCTTTGGACAAGGGGCTGCTTCTCCTTTTCGCCACGCTGCTTCTCTCCGAAGAAGCGGTGCACGGCGAGGGGTCTACGGTCGCCGGCGTATTGCTCGAGGTACTCATCGAAGCACAGATCGCCGCCATGGTCGCGGCTTCCATCGCTGCCTCGTCTGCAGCCTCTGCCGCCACATAGGCTTCGGTCGGGGAATCCGGCTTCAGTTCCAAAGGCCAGGTTCGTCGACCACGAAGGCGCGCGCCGGGCTTCCATCGCCCCCCGCTATCTTCAAGGGGGCCGCACTGAAGAAGACGCGACGATTCACGATGGACGCCAGCTTGACCAGCCCCTCCACGATCACGCAGCCGCCCCCGAGCAGGAGGTGGTGCATCTCGCGCGACGGGCCGACGGATTTCACGGTGGGGAGGTCCAGCGCCAACGCCTTGATGCCGCGAGATAAAAGCTGCGCGGGAACTTCGGCTGCGAATCGTGGACAGTCCGTGAAATAGCGCATGGTGCCGACCTCCCTCTCCCACCCGGTGCGAAGGATCAGGATGTCGCCCGTACGGATCTCGGCGAGGGATTCAGGCGGGATACGAAGGGGTTCACCCGGAATGCAGGGGACATCGACGAGGAAGGCGGGACCACAGAAACGATCCAATGAAACGGCATCCACGGACTCGCCTTCCGCGACGAAGTGGCGGGGGGCGTCGACGTGCGTTCCCACGTGGGAGCCGAAAGACAGGCGGCGGGTGTTGACGCCATCCACCGCGAAGGTCAGGCTGGGTGCGGATTCGTAGGGCGGATCCCCGGGATAGACCGGCATCCCTTCGAACAGCGTCTGGGAAAGGTCTCGGATGATCATGGGCTGCCTCCTCCCTTTCGGGTCGTGTTTCGAGTATACCACGCCTCAACTGGGCTACGCAGGGGCGAGGGGGTATGGTATCCTCTAGAAAACGGAGGGCTGGAACATGATTTCGAGGAAATTGACCGACAACCTGAAGAACTCCTCCCTGATCCGCAAGATGTTCGAGGAAGGGGAGCGCTTGAAGGGTCTCCATGGTCCCGAGAACGTCTTCGATTTCAGCCTCGGGAACCCGGACCTCGAACCGCCCGCGGCGGTGCTCGACGCTTTGAAGGAAGCCGTCAACGGAAATGCGCCTGGACTCCACCGCTATATGAACAATGCGGGCTACGGGTTCGCTCGCGCCGCGGTAGCCGGGAAGCTCTCCCGTCTCTCCGGCGTCATGGTCCCCGAAACGAACGTCGTCATGACCGTAGGCGCGGCCGGCGCACTGAACGTCGCGTTCAAGACGCTTCTGGATGCCGGGGATGAAGTCGTGATCCTGGCGCCCTATTTCGTCGACTACCTGAACTATGTCGACAATTTCGGTGGCCGTTCAGTGGTCGTTTCCTGCAACCGGGACACATTCCAACCCGATGTGCCCGCCATCGCCGCCGCGCTGACCTCCCGCACGAAAGCGATCCTGCTCAATTCCCCGAACAATCCGACCGGAGCCGTCTACACCGAGTCCGTCCTTCGCGAGCTCTCGGAAGTCCTTCTGGACGCTGGGAAGCGCTTCGGGACGACGATCCACGTCGTGTCCGACGAGCCCTATTCGGAAATCGTCTTCGACGGCGCCGTCGTCCCCACGACCTTCTCGATCTTCCCGAACAGCATCGTCTGCAGTTCCTGGAGCAAGTCGCTGGCCCTTCCCGGCGAGCGCATCGGCTTCATCGCGGTCCACCCGCAGAACGACGACGTCGAACTGCTGCTGAAGGGGATCGTCTACTGCACGCGCGTGCTTGGCTTCATCAACGCGCCGGCGCTCTTCCAGACCGTCGTCGCCAAAGCCATCGACGCACGCGTCGACATCCGAAGCTATTCGGACCGTCTGGACATGCTGTATCGCGTGATCACGGAAAGCGGGTTCACCTGTCGGAAGCCCCAGGGAGCGCTTTATCTTTTCGCAAGATCCCCTGTAGCGGACGATCTCGACTTCGCGGACCATGCCAAGGCACATCGGATCCTCGTCGTCCCCGGCATCGGCTTCGGGGCGCCCGGGTTCTTCCGTTTGACCTTCTGCGTCGACATGAAGACGATCATAGGGTCGAGAGCCGCATGGGAAGCCCTTGCCGCGGAGTATGGGCTGAAGAAGAACTGACGGAAGCGAGAACTAGACCGCGGGCGTCGCGAGAACCATCAACCACCCCGAAGCGCACTCGACACGGACGTCCTGCAACCGTCCGGAAGGCTCGTTGCTGACCCCCAGCGTGCTCCCGCACAAAAGTCTCGACCCATCCAAGGGATATCGCAGCCCATGCGTCCGCACGCCCTCGACAACCGGTGAGAGGGGGACGAGGGACACCACGAGTTCCCTCCCCGCTTCATCGAGGAATCCTGTGAGCTGCCTGCCGGTGACCACGGAGCAGGAGGTTCCGCCGCAGAGCGGCACCATGAGGGTGCATCCGTCGAAGAGGAAGACACGGGTCCCATCCGCCGCGAAGCGAGCCGAGAGCATCTGGTTCGCAAGTCCATGGTCGGGCCGGCTGCCCAACGCTCCGACTACGACGATTTCATCGGCGCCATCCGCGATGGCGCGGGACAAAGCGATTTCGGAGTCGGTCCAGTCCTTGTCCGTGGGGTGGCGCTCCACGGGAATGCCGGTTTGCTGGAGGCGGTCCAGGAGTTCCGGTTCGATGGAGTCGAAGTCGCCGACCAGACGGTCGGCGTTCAGTCCCAGTGTTTCGAGATGACGTGCTCCTCCATCGGCGGCCACCACGTGGGCACAGGTCCTGGCGACTCGCTGGACGGCTTCAGGGTTGCAGACATCGCCACCGAGCAGGACGAGCGTTCTCATCGACTCGTCACCGGACGTTCTCGGCCGCAACGCGCAGCATGCGGATGGCGCCCACAGGATCCTTCGTTCCATAGATCGAATTGCCGACGACCAGCACATCCGCCCCAGCCGATACGACCTCGCGTACATTCGCTGTGGAGAGCCCTCCGTCGACCTGGATCAGTGCGGAGATTCCCCGTGCGTCCATCATGGCACGCAATGCGCGGATCTTGGTCGTGACGCTCTCTATATACTTCTGTCCTCCGAAACCGGGATTCACGCTCATCAGGAGGACCATGTCGACTTCAGGAAGGATCTCCTCGATGGTGGACAGAGGGGTCGCCGGGTTCAGGGCTACCCCGGCGCGGGCGCCAGATGCATGGATCGTCTGGATGACGCGGTGAAGATGCTGGCAGGCCTCGCCATGGACCGTGAGCATGTCGGCGCCGGCCTGGACGAAGGCTTCGACGTATCGCCCCGGATCCACGATCATCAGATGCACATCGAGGGGTAGGTCCGTCCGTCTCCGGAGCGCATGGACCACAGGCATGCCGATGGTGATGTTGGGGACGAACATTCCGTCCATTACATCCACGTGGATCCAATCCGCATCATCGCGGACGAGGTCCAGTGCGTCGCCGAGTTCCGCGAAGTCCGCCGAAAGGATCGAAGGGCATATCAGCACCTGGCCGGGTGAGAGTTCGGAGCGGGAATGGATGGTGGGCATCTGGGTCACCTCCTGGAGCGGTTGCCACCGACGGGAGCCGGGCGATCATAGTGGTGGATGAGATCCACCTGTTTCCGAAAGGTCCTGTAGCGCTCCAGCCGAAGGGGGTCCACTTGGCCGGACAAGACCCGGGAATCCACCGTGCAGCCTTTCTCGCCGACATGGCGGCATCCAGTGAACTTGCATTCCCCTTCCATGCCGGAGAGTTCAGGGTATCCCGCGAGCAGACCCTGCGCATCGATTCCAGCATCGATGAACTCCAGCTGGCTGAATCCAGGCGTGTCTGCGAGAAATCCTCCACCCGGAAGCGGGAACAACTCGGCGTGACGCGTGGTATGGCGCCCACGGCCGATTCGAAGGCTGACCGCGCCCGTCGCCATGAGGACGGAGCCCATGAGATGGTTCAGGAGTGTCGACTTCCCGACACCGGACTGCCCTGCAAAGGCAACGGTCCTGCCCTGGATGCGCTCCAGAAGATCCTGCGGAGGTTCTCCGAAAGGAAGCGCGAAGGTCCAGGTCGGAAAACCGGCATTCCGATACACTCCGGCAAGGTCGTCGGCCCTTTGCTCCTTCAGGTCCCGCTTGCCGATGCAGAGGACGGAATCGATTCCCGTAGCGGCTGCTATGACGAGAAGCTTGTCGACCAGGGTCAGGTCCGGCTCGGGGGAAGCCGCCGAGGCGACGACCACCAGGAGGTCCAGGTTGGCCATGGCCGGACGGACGAGCACGTTGCGTCGAGGCTCGATGGCGTCGATGCGATAGGGGACGTCCGGGTCTCCGGAGGGACCGAGGAGCACCCGGTCGCCCGGAAGGGGAGAAAGACCCTCCCTGCGGAAGATTCCTCTCGGTTTGGCAAAGCAGGTACCGGTCGGCGGACAGGAGACGAGATACTTGCCGCCGACTCCACGGAGGACGACACCCGATAACGTCGGAGCGAGTTCCTCGTCGGTGGCGCTCCTCATGGAGCGGGGACATCCGTCGGAGTCGGCGTGGGTTCCGGTGTCGGAGTCTCGATCGGAGCCGGCGTGTCCGTGGGGCCGGGAGTCGGCGTCGGCGTCTCGGCCACCGTCGGAGTCAAGGAGACCTGATAGTCCGCATAACTGCCGAAGTAGATGTCGACTCCGGTATTGGCGCTCACCTGGGTTCCGACGGTCGGGTTCACGTAGATGACATACTGTTGGTCCGCGGAAAGGCCTGCGGTCAGGAGGAAGTCGCCGGAAAGGACGAGATTGAGCTTGGTCAGTTCGTCCAGGGCGTCGATGCGCTTCATGCCGACGATTGCAGGAATCTTCACCTTGGTCAGACCGTCACTGACGTACAACGTGACTTCGCCTCCCTTGGCGACATCGTTGCCTGGACCGGGCTCCGTCGTGATGACGGAGTCCTTGCCGAGGTCAGCGCTCATCTTGCGCTTGATGACGACTATCAAGCCGTACTTCTGCGTGAGCTCGAGTTCGACGAGACGGAAATTCTGTCCCGTATAATCGGCGATCTTGAGGGTGTCCTTGCCACTGCTGACGGTCAGGGACAGGGTCGAAGCTCCGTCCGGTTTCAATCGCATTCCGGCCTGGATGCTCTGGGCGATGATGACGTTGATGGCGATCGTGTCCGACTGCACGTATTTCACATCGTACGCGATCCTGCCGTTGTCGAGCAGCACCTTGACATCGTCGATGCCCTTTCCGACATAGTCCTCCACGAGGAAATCTGCCGTGGAGGTCGGGTTGAGGATGCTCTGCACCCAAAGGTATCCCTGATACCCGCCGTAGCCGACTCCTCCCAGCAGAATCAGGAAGGCGAGCACGACGAGAGCCGCGTCCCTTCTTCTTGCCCGACGCCGAGCCGTCATGCTGGCCTCGATGTCGCGGAGGCGGTCGAAGTTGGATTCATGGCGCATCGGTTGCATCAACGTCGTGCTGCCGTCCAGGTCCGTTCCTCCCTCGACGACGCCGAAGACGCCATCCGGGTCGACCATGAGGCCGTCGAGTTCGTCGACAAGAGCCCGGACATCGGAATAGCGGTTCTCCGGGTTCTTCTGGATGCACTTGAGCACGATCGACTCGAGCCCGTTCGGAATCCCCCCGTCCAACGAAGTCGGGGGTACGGGCGCGTCCTGGATGTGCATGATGGCGATCGCGACGGCAGAATCCCCGTCGAAGGGGACCTTGCCTGTCAGCATCTCGTATAGAAGGATACCGAGAGAGTAGATATCGGACTTCTCGCCGACGATCGTGCCGCGCGCCTGTTCGGGCGAGAAGTAGTGGACCGAGCCAAGCGCGGCGCCGCCCGTCATCGTGATCGTATTCGCGGAAGCGGCCCTGGCGATGCCGAAGTCCGCCACCTTGGCCGTCATCTGGGGCGTGAGGAGGATATTGTGGGGTTTGATGTCACGGTGCACGATGCCGTTCCGATGCGCATGGTCGAGAGCCAGACCGATCTGAATCGCGAGGGGGACTGCGGTCTCCCAGGGAATCCTGCCTCTCTGTTGGATCAGCTGCTTGAGCGTCACACCTTCGATGTACTCCATGACGATATAGCGCATTTCATCCTGCTGGCCGACATCGAAGACCTTGACGATGTTCTGGTGGGACAAGCTGGAAGCCGCCTGGGCTTCCGTGTCGAAGCGACGGACGAAGTCGGCGTCGGTGGTCAGTTCGGAACGAAGGATCTTGATGGCGACCTTTCGGTTTTCCTGAAGGTCATCGGCGAGGTAGACGACCGCCATGCCGCCCTTGCCGATCTGGCGAAGAATCTGGTAGCGTCCACCAAGGGTCATTCCGATAGGATTTCCGGTCTCGTTCATTGAAGGCTCCTCCAGCTTCCGTTTCACAGGAAAGCGGTGATGACGGTGACGTTGTCTTCGCCCCCGCAGCGATTGGCGAGTTCCACCAACCTGCGTGCGGCGGCATCTGGCATGCGCTCCCTGCGGAGTACGGTGCGGATATCCTCTTCGTCGGCCGCCCCATGGAGACCGTCCGTGCAGAGTAGGATGCGGTCACCCTTCGAAAGGGCGACCGTGAAGCATTCCGCCGACATGAATTCGGGAATGCCGAGCGCGCGCGTGAGGATGTGGCGTTTAGGGTGGACGCGGGCGTCTTCAGGAGATATGTTGCCTGAGTCGACGAGCTCCTGCACCAGAGTATGGTCGACGGTGATCCGCATCAACGAGGCACCGCGAAGGAGGTAGGCCCGGGAATCGCCGACATTGGCGACGACGAGTGCGCCATTGAGCACCACGGCGATGGTGAGGGTCGTGCCCATCCCCTTGTTCTCCTCGGACTCGAGGGAGCCAAGGTAGACCTTGACGTTCGCCTTCTCCACGATGTCGTGAAGGGCCGTCGCGATTTCTTCGGGATTCGTTCGGCCAGGAAGGTACTCCATCAACCGACGGGAAACGTACTCGACGGCGATGCTGCTTGCGAGTTCGCCCATGCGCCGCCCACCCATGCCGTCGGCGATGATGAAGGCGCACGGAAGAAGGTCCGCATCCGCCACTACGGCGAAGCAGTCCTCGTTGTTCGTCCGGATGAGTCCCTTGTCCGTCGCCGAGCCGTATTTCAATCTGTTTCCGCCTCTTCCAGCCGCCTGCGGAGTTGTCCGCATGCAGCATCGATATCCGTCCCCAGTTCCCTGCGGACCGTCGCGTTGATCCCTTCGCGCATCAGGACGTCCTGGAATGCACGGATGGCGTCGGGCCGGCTTCTCTTGTAAAGCCCACCCGCGAATTCATTCGCCGGAATGAGATTCACATGGCACTGGAGGCCGTGAAGCCTCCGCGCGAGTTCCATGGCATGTTCCGGCCTGTCGTTCACGCCTTGGAAAAGGGAGTATTCGAAGGAGATGCGTCGTCCCGTCCTTTCGACGTGTCTTCTGCAAGCTTCCAGAAGCTGATCGATCGGATAGACCCGAGCAATCGGCATCAGCCGCTTCCGGATTTCGTCGTTCGGCGCGTGCAGCGACACGGACAACGTGACCGGAAGGCCTTCATCGGTAAAGTCTACCATCTCGGGCACACAGCCGCAAGTTGAAACGGAGATATGCCGCATGCCGATTCCAAGCCCTCTTTCGTCATTCACGAGGCGCAGGAAACGCACCAATTGGGCATAATTGTCGAATGGCTCCCCGATTCCCATCACGACGACATTGGAAATACGGGCACCGCATTCGGCGCCGATCAGGGCTACCTGGGCGAGCATCTCGCCCGCCGTGAGGTTCCGTCCGAATCCCGCACCCGTCGATGCGCAGAAAGTGCATCCCATCCGGCATCCGGCCTGGGACGAGATGCAGACCGAATAGCCGTGGTGATATTTCATCAGGACGCTTTCGACGCGATTGCCGTCGAGCAGCCGGAAGACATACTTGGTGGTCTCGTCTTCCGAGGAGACGAGTTTTCGTTCGACAGCCAGACTGTCCAGGCGGAAATCGGCGGATATCTTCGTGCGAAGCTCCTTGGACAGGTCGGTCATCGCGTCGAACGTGGTCACGCCGCGTCCAAGCCAGCGGAACACCTGACGGGTCCGGTAGGCGGGGAGCCCGTTTTCTGCGGCCCACGCGGCGAGTTCGTCGAAGGTCCTATCGTAAAGGTCGTTCATGGAGAGCTCCTTCTGAGTCGGGCGATGAAGAATCCATCACATCCGTGGCGATTCGGCAGCAGTTGGATTCTTCCAGCACGCGCCTGGACGGTCAGCGTCGGGTCGATCGCGGCCAGGCGCTCGGGGATCAAACCCTCGAAAGGGTCGGACACGAAGAGCCCGGGATGATCGGCGAGGAAGGAATCGATCATTCCAGCATTCTCTTCAGGGAGTACGGTGCATGTGCTGTAGACCAGTCTGCCACCGGGTCGGACATTCCCTGCCGCGGCAGCGAGTATGTTTCGCTGGAGCGCGGGCAGGGCATCCGCACGCGCTTCGGTCATGTTCAGGCGGATTTCCGGCTTCTTCGCCAGGAGGCCGAGTCCGCTGCAGGGGACGTCGACGAGAACGAGGTCGTAGAGGGTCCTCTCCCCTGCCGGTTCGGTTGCGTCACGAACACCGGTTTCGACGCAGGTGATGCCGAGTCGGGCGCAGTTGTCGCGGATCAATCCGATGCGGCCTTCCTGAGAATCATAGGCGACGATGCGTCCGCGATTCGCCATGCGCTCGGCGAGGTGCGTCGTCTTCCCTCCCGGAGCGGCACAGACGTCGAGAACGGATTCGCCTGGTTTCGGGTCGGCGATCTGGGTGACCAGCATCGCGGCTTCGTCCTGCACGAAGAACCAGCCCTCGCGGAAAGCGGGGATGCGCGGTACGGGATGGCCCGATAGATCCAGTGACAGGGCTTCTTCCATGAAGCCGCCGGGAGTGTTCGGCACGCCTTCTTCAGCCAGTCGCGAGGACAGGCGGGCGGGAGTCGTCTTCAGGGAGTTGGTCCGCACCGATGTTTTCGGTGCTTCGAGGAAGGCGGCTGCCAGGGAGTCGGCCTCCGGGCCATAGGCGGAGATCAGGCGGCCAGCCATCCAGGCGGGCAGCGAACGCCGCACGGACAATGAGGCGGCGCGCTTCGCAGGCGCATCCGAGGGCTCATCCTCCGGAAACCGCGCGACATCCGGCGTCCGGGCGGCACTGCGGAGTACGGCATTCACGTATCCAGCCGCACCGGCATTGGCGAATTTCCGTGCCAGATCGACCGACGTATCGCACGCGGCCGAAGGTGGAACCGAACGGGAGAAGCAGAGCTGCCAGAATCCGAGACGCAGAACGGTCCGCACCCAGGGTTGCAGTTTGTCGATCGGGGTGCGTGAGAAGCGGGCGAGCAGCACATCGATGGACAGGATGCGTGCCAGGGTCCCATACGTCGCAGCGGAAGCGAATGCACGGTCCCTGGAGTCCATTCCCGGTGGGAGGCGCGTCTCGGTGGAGGCAAGGTTGGAGTACGCCCCTTTCTCGAGAACATCGAAGAGAATCCGGGTGGCAGCGGTACGAGCCGGGTCGGAGGCTCGCCGCAGTGGGCTGATAGGTGTTCCTTCGCGATCCAAGCCCTACCTCCTGCGTCCGGAGCGGGCCAAGAGCAGCAGACGGAAGAGGGAGGCGAGTGCGACGACGGCCAGAATCAAGGCAGGAACGACAAGAATCATGTAGTAGGTGTCGAAATAGAAAGGCATGCATTCCTCCTAGGTTCCGAATCTGGCACCGGGTCGTAGGTTTTGTCCGAAGTCGCGGGCGGCCATGCGCTTGCCGGACTCGGGCTGGAGTTCTAGGATTTCGAGGGGTTCGTCCGCACAGGCGACGATGAAACCGCTGGCGGTCGGTCCGATAAATGCACCGGGAGGAACGGCCGTCGTAAAATCCAAGACAGGTGGAGGGGCACCGGGAACCGCGGCAGGGAGCTGGGCGCGAAGGATCTTGATTCGAATTCCATCGAGCGTCGTATAGGCTCCTGGCCAAGGCCGCGTACCGCGGATCAGGTCATGGACACGCCGGGCTGTCCAGGTCCAGTCGATCCGTCCGTCCTCGCGGTCCAGGGGACGCACCTCAGTCGCCAATGAAGCGTCCTGGGGAACATAGACCTCAGACCCGGAGGCGATGCGGTCGAGGGCCTCCAGTAGAGCGACCGCACCGAGACGGGCGAGTCGATCTCCTAGTACCTCGGCGTCGATATCGTCGGGAATTTCCAGCGACCGCTGGAGCAGGATGTCCCCGGTGTCCATTCCCTCGTCCATGCGCATCACGGTCACGCCCGTCCTCTCGGCGCCGTCCATCAGGCAGCGTTGTATCGGGGAGGCACCACGGTACTTCGGGAGAAGGGAAGCGTGGACATTCAGCGGAGCGATGCGCGGCACGGCGAGCACTCCAGCCGGAAGGATCCTGCCGTAGGCGGCCGTCACAAGAAGGTCGGGCGAAAGAGCCTTCAGAGCGGTCTCGAATTCCTCCGTGCGAACCTTTTCGGGTTGAAGGACGGGAATGCCATAGGAGAGAGCCGTGAGCTTGACGGGGGATGGAGTCGGAATCTGGTGGCGACCCGTGGGTCGGTCGGGTTGCGTGACAACGGCTTCTATCGAACAACCGGCACCGATCAGAGCCTCCAGGCTGGGCACGGCGAACCGGGGCGTACCCATGAAGACGATCCGGAAATTCATCCGTCCACCAATTCGCCCCGAACCTTGTCCTTGAAGAGGACTCCATCGAGGTGGTCGTATTCATGGCAGAGGCAGACGGCCATCATGCCCTCGCCCTGCAGCGAGAAGGTCTGTCCGTAGCGGTCCGTGGCCTGGATCTCGACGACTTCCGGTCGCTCCACATCGCCGTACTTTCCAGGTATCGAAAGGCAGCCTTCCTGTCCGATCTGCCTGCCGTCCTTTCGAAGGAAGAAGGGGTCTATGAATTCGAACAGGCCGCTTCCGTCCCCGATATCCACGACGAAGATGCGTTTCAGAACGCCGACCTGAGGGGCTGCGATTCCGATGCCGTGCGCGCTGTACATGGTTTCGGCCATATCGTCTAGCAAGACGAGGATGCGGTCGTCGATCTTCTCGACCGGCCTGCTCATCTTGCGTAGGGTCTCGTCTCCGTCCTTGAGGATTTGTCTGAGAGCCATGGAAGTACCTGCCTTTCAGAGCGATGATATCATAATCACCCCTGCAAACCCAGAACCGGCGTGACGGAACACGTGGGTCACATTGCGTTAAGCGTCATGTTTCGGTGGTACTG
>CAZOHH010000033.1:0-20501 GCA_964579735.1 uncultured Oscillospiraceae bacterium
CCGCAGATGCCGAGGAAGGAGGCGGCGGAGAGGTAGTCGCCGGCGAAGGCGATGCCGTTGACGGACCAGTGGATCTGGCCGCCTGCTGCGAAGTAGCCGGACGCCGTCTTCGTCTTGCGTGCGAAGTGATAGGAGATGGCGAGAACGGCGATCACGAAGGAGAGGAAGATGGCGACGGCCCATGGGGATGCGACGTAATTCATAGGGTCTCCTCCTCCTTGCCGGCCTTGCGCTCCGCGAGGGTGCACAGGTGGTTGTAGACGAACGCCAGAACGACGGCCAACACGATGAGACCGAATCCGAATACGATGGCAACGTTCAAGCTGCCGATATCGACGCGCATCCAGGCAGGTGCGAAGACGTTGATTCCAATGAAGGAAGCGTAGACAGCCGCATATACGAGAAACATGATGACGCCCAATCGGGTCTTGTACGGGGACGAGCGGTCGTCCTTCCACTCGGTCGATGGACCATGGCTCATGATGATTTCCTCCTTATGATTCTTATCGGAGAGTTATGAATAGTTCATACCATATAAAGGTTTGATAAGCAAAGAAAAAACGGAATACAGGAAAAGACGCCCTTGTCGAGCGTCTTCAGGTCGGATCCTATTGACGGGCGGAAGGATGAGGACCTACGACGCGGAGGGCGTCGTGGAGGAATTGACTTGCGGGGTGACGGATGCGATGGGGGGAGTGATTACCGAAGTACCACCGTCCATGCCCCTTTCAATCATCTTCACGAGAAGGAAGGCGACTTCGTTGATTCGATTCTGCAGGCGGTTCTCTTCGAAGAGGACGTTGAGAGCCGTGTAGCTGTCGAAGGGCGTGCCTCTGATCTTCCCGTTCGAATCCGAAAAGAAAGGATTCTTGCTCTCCACCATTTCGGGAACCGACTGCGCGAAGAAATCGCAGGACTCGAAGAAGACGCAGGGAAGACCCTTGGCGTCGAACGGCGAGTAATCGGAACGGTTCGTGGAGATTTCGCGCATCATGACGGGCTGGCCCGTTCCAAGCAGGTCGTAGTCGAAGCCAGCCTGATTGGTTCGCAAGTCGAGTCTGTACTTGATGGCGATGTCGGTCATCTCGTAAAGCTTCTTGCGCATCGCGTATTTATTCCCGGGTTCGGTCGAGTTCCAGCCGGCGTCGGCGTAGAGCTTATCTCCGGCATAGATGGAATCGACGCAGTATACCGCCTCGATCCTCGCGAGATCGGCCGTCGACATGCCCGACAAATCGTAGGAGGCTCCGATAGGGTCGGTATAACCCGCGCCGTAGAAGGCGAGGATGACATCGAATCCTACAGGTTTGACTCTCAGGGTATTGGCCACCTGCATGAGGGTGGCTACTCCGGATCCGTTGCCCTGGATGCCATCGTAATCCGGGTAGGCTTGTGCGTCGGCGGCGGAGAAGGCATTGTCGTAGTGCGTGCAGAGGATCACGGACTTGCGTACCGTGGAATTCGTTCCATCGGATTCGGCGACCTGGAATCCAGAACCGGGAATCGTGACCACGATGTTGCGGGACGACGCGGTCGCACCTCCCGATACGACCGCGATACCGTTCTCGTCGAATTCGGAGACCTTGGGAGAGTATCCCAGCTTGACCAATGCCGCGGCAATGAAATCCCCGGCTTTCCTTTCTCCTGGGGTGAACGCCTTGCGATAGGGAACCGTGGAAACGAATGACTGGGCGAATTCGGAACCATAGGTGCCATAATCCGCGTATTCGTCGGGCGTCGATGTCGGCGAGCATCCCACGAAGGTAAAGGGCAATGCCATTGCGAAGACAACCGCGATCCAGCGGGTTGGCCAACGCATCCGGGAACCGATCATGAAAGTCTCCTTCTTCCGCGCCTGGCGCGGACGGCCAAGGATGGGTCAAGTGCTATAATAACACGGAGGGGAGGCGGTCTTCCATGCTCATCGGTCTTCGTACGAAGAATTTCGGCATCCTCGGCGACACCATGATCGGCATCGTCGGCAGTCGGCTGCTCGAGCTCGGCCCCGATGCTGGACTGACCCCCGTCACGGCCTTGATCGGTCGCAACAGTACCGGGAAAAGCACTGTCCTCGATGCCCTCTCCTTTCTTTCCGATTGCCTGAAGGATGGAGTCCCCGCTGCTTCCTCGGCACCGGGGCGTGACGGCTTCACCGAAATGAGGACGAGTGGTTCATGCGGAGCTGGGCAAATGGAACTCGAGATCGCCGTCGAAGCCCCCGACCGCTCCTGCGTCCTGGACTATACCCTACGCCTTGCATGCGATGCGCATGGACGACCGGTCGTAGACCTCGAAAGCGTTCGACGACTCGAGACGAACCCTGACGGGACGCATGTGTTCCTGGAAATCCTCAGATTGGAAGCAGGAAAGGGATCCGTCCTCGAGTGTGCCGGGGACTCCACCAGCGAGCCTTGCCGCCGTGCAGCGGGGGTGATGGATCTCCGAAAGCCAGGATTGTCCACGTACGGAACCTTGCTCGAGTTCTCGGAGCTTCACGCGCTGCTGAGCATCGTAACGAGTTGGTATTTCTGCCGCTTCGACCTGGATGCTGCCCGCGCGACGCGCGCAGTAGGGGGACACCACCATGTGAGTCCGACGGCGGACAACCTTGCGAACGTCCTGCGATATCTCGAGGAGGAGGACCCGAAGAAGCTTCGAGGGTTCCTGGAGCGAGTATCCCGCCGCATGCCCGGACTCGGGACTCCGCACACCTCCTTGTCACCGGACGGCAAGCTCCTGCTCCGATTCGACAGAGCGGATGGAACCCAACCAATCTTCCTGAACCGCCTCTCCGACGGGTCCATCAAGCTTTTCACATACCTGCTCCTGTTGGAGGATCCGACACCTCGACCCCTGGTCTGCCTGGAGGAGCCGGAGTCCGGGCTATATCACGACATGATCGAACCGCTGGCCGAAGAGTTCCGACGGCATGCCTCTGGAATCCGCGAAGGAGAGCCGGGAACCCAGGTTCTGTTTACGACGCACCATCCCTATCTCCTCGATTCCCTGCGCCCGGAAGAAGTCTGGGTGCTCGAGCGCCAAGCGGACGGACTCGCTTCCGCCCGGCGCATCGGCGACGACCCGGTCGTCCTGGGTATGTTCGACCAGGGAGTCGGGATGGCCGCGCTCTGGTACGGCAACTACCTCGACAGGAGCTGAGGATGCATTTTGAAGTCCTGATCGAGGACCGCTCAGGCGGTATCGTCGTGGAAGCGTTGCTTTCGCGGATGCTTCCCCCCACCGGCCATTCCGTCAGCATCCGACCGCACCGAGGGAAGGGTGAGTTCCCCCGCGACCCTGCCGCACGTCCCGACCGCATGTCCTCGGGGCTTCTTGACCTGTTGCCGGCTAAACTACGGGCCTATTCCATAGTTCTCGATCCGGCCTCGAATGCCATCGTGGTCCTGATGGATTCGGACAAGGAGGACCCGGAACCCTTACGGGAAAGGATTTCGGGAATGTGCTCCCGGTTCGCGCCGACGATTCCCCTGGTGGTCGCGCTGTCCGTGGAGGAGATGGAAGCTTGGATTCTCGGGGACTCCGCGGCGATCTTCGAAGCCTTCCCGGATGCGGACCGTCCGATGCTCGATGCGTATCGTCAGGACAGCATCTGCGGAACATGGGAGTGGCTCGCGCGCGTACTGCTGAAGGAACGTGCGCTGGCGCTCATCCGCGAAGGATATCCGATGGTCGGCATCCGCAAGCATGAATGGGCCGACGCGATCTCCCCGTTCCTCGAACCGTCGCGCAATCTATCCCCAAGCTTTCGCAGATTCTCCGAAGACATAACGAAGGTCGTGGAGGGTTCCCGATGACGGGAGGACGGTCCGACAAGACTTCTCCATCCTCGGCATATGTCCATGTGCCTTTCTGCCAGCACCGCTGCGCATACTGCGATTTCACGACTTATGCAGGGATTCTGCCACTGGCGGGCCGATACTTCGAAGCACTTCGAAAGGAGATCGCAACGGAGCGGGAGAGCGCAGGATGGAAGGATTCGCGCGCTCCAAACCACATCGGAACCTCGTCTCCATCAGCACTTTCGACCGTGTATTTCGGTGGGGGGACCCCTTCGCTCGTTCCAGAACGTGAGATCGCTGAAACGATGAACGCACTATCCGCAGCATTCGGCTTCGCAGATGACCTGGAGGCATCGATCGAGGTCAATCCGGGCACCCTCAGGCCGGGCGCGGCGGAGACCTGGCTGGAGTGCGGCATCAACCGCGTCAGTGTCGGCGTGCAAGCACTGGACGACCGACTGCTTGCGGCTCTGGACCGTATCCATACGGCCTCGGAGGCAGAGGATGCCTTCAGGACGCTCCGCAGTGCCGGATTCACCAACCTCTCCGCGGATCTGATGCTGGGACTTGCCGGGCAGACCGTCGCAGACATCGTCGATGCGGTGGACAGGGTGGTCTCCTTCGGCGCAGTTCACGTGTCCTTCTATTCCTTGTCGGTCGAACCGGGGACACCCTTCGATCTCCGCTACCCGGGCGGGAGGGGATTGCCTGGCGACGACGAGGAGCGCGCGATCTACTATGCCGCGATCGATGCGCTGGAACGGAACGGACTTGCGCAGTACGAGATCAGCAGCGCCGCGAGGGAGGGCTTCATGTGTCGGCACAATCGTGTCTATTGGGCGGCGAAGCCCTACTACGGCTTCGGAGCGGGTGCTCATTCCTACGTGGGCGGGATCAGGCGCGGAAACCTCACCGGCGTGGAGGAGTACGTCCAGGCCGTGCAGGCGCGCGGGGAAGCGGAGGAAAGTCGTGAAAGCATCGACCGCAAGGAGGAAATGGCCGAAGTCATGCTCCTTGGATTGAGGATGAACGAAGGGGTATCCCGCATGGAATTCTTCGGCCGATTCGGCGAGACGCTCGACGAAGTCTTCGGTGAGCGAATCCATCCCCTCGTTGAGGACGGTCTCCTGGAATCCGGTTTCGACTGGGTCCGTCCGACACGAAAGGGCATCGATTTCTCGAATGTGATCTCGAGGGCCTTCTTGTAGACGCGGAGGCTTGCATTCCTCGCTATGGTACACTTGAGAAAACGGCCTGAAAGAGGGTTCCATGGGGCTTCGCATCGTTCATGGCGGTATAGGGAGCGGCAGGACGCGGCGGTGTCTTGAGGAGATCCGCGAATCGTGGGATCCCTCTTGCCCCGACCGCCGTGCGTTGCTGGTCGTCCCAGACCCGCTGAAACTCGATACGGAAGCATTCCTGTTGGAGGCAACCGGCCGAGACGGTCTGATGATGGCCGAAGTCCTGAGTTTTCAGCGTCTCGCGGAGCGGTTGATGGGCGAAGTCGGAGGGCTTGCGGACCATTACGCCGACGCGTCGGGGCGGAGCATGTGCATCCACCGCGTTCTCAAGGCGAAAGGGCAGGAATTGACGGTCTTCGGACCCATGGCCGATCGTCCTGGCTTCGTCCCTCAGATCGAGACGGTGCTGTCGGAATTCCGACGCTATGGAATCCGGCCTACGGACCTCGAGCGTTCTCTGGAGGCGGATCCAGAGAATCGAATTCCCTCTTCCTTCCGAAACAAGACCCGCGATCTCGCCACCATTCTCCGTGATTATGAAGAAACCCTGGAACGCCTTGGGCTGAAAGACCCCAGTGGAGACCTCGACCGCCTGGCTGAGATTCTGCGAAACGTCGGCGCTGCGGCTGTATGGCCCTATGACCGGCTCGCGTGGCTCTCGAATGCATCCGTTTGGATCGACGGATTCGGCGAACGACGGGACTTCACCCCTCAGGAAAGTCGTGTGATCGAAGCTCTGGTCGAAGTCTGCAGGGAAGTGACGGTTACTCTTTGCACCGATTCGGTACCTGCGGATCGAGGAGCCGTCGAAGATGGACCCGATGCGCTTCTGATCGGCCGGAGAACGGCATTCCACCTGAATCAGAAACTCGCAACGCGACTGCAGCCGGGCGGGATCGTCGCGCTCGATGCGAAAGGACGCGGCAGACACCCCGAACTCCTCCATCTGCGTCGCTCGCTGGAACAAGGACTCTCCATTCCTTTCACCGAACAGGCTGGGGCCGTCGTGGTCTATCACGCCTTCGACGCCTATGAGGAAACATCCTGGGTGGCTGGAGAAATCAGACGCCTCGTCTTCCGGGAGGGCTTCCGATTCCGTGATATCGCCGTTGCCGCCTGTGCTTTCGACGCATACGCACCGCTACTCGAAGCTGCTTTCGACGCCTATGGGATTTCAGGCTTCATGGACCGGGAAGTCAAGCTGTCGGGCACGGCTCTTCCTCGCTTCGTACTGGCCTTCCTTGCCATGTCCTCGTCTTCGTGGAGTCTCGGATCCGTCATGTCCTGTCTGCGCTCGGGGCTCGCGGATATCGCTCCCGACGAGACCGACCGGTTCGAGAATTATTGTCTCTCCCGCGGAATCTCCGGCAAGAGCCGTATCTTCGACGACCGTCGCTATGGGAGTGATTTCGATGCCGACCCGACGGCGGGACTTGCCGATGAGGAGACCGTGGACGCACCCCTTGCGGCCGGAGCCTTCGCACTCGGAATCCGCAATCGTTCGCTGAAACCTCTCCGAGACGCCCTGGACGACGTCTCCGGCCGAAAGACCTGTGCGGAGCGATGTGCCGCGCTCGAGTCGTTCCTTCACGGATACGACATGCATGCCCGGGTCTACCGCCTCGCAAGGAGACTGCGTGAGAAGGGGACTTCGGACGGAGCCATGAGACTGGTCAAGTCATGGAACGCACTGGGCACGGTTCTTCGGCAGATGGAGACGGTGGCTGGCGAAGAGTCGATTCCGCTGGAGGATTTTTCGGCTTTGTTGTCGGCAGGGATCGATGCCTGCAAGGCCGGAACGATTCCTGCCTCACCGGATGCAGTTCTTGCAGGCCCACCGGACCGCGTGATCGCAAGGCGCCCTTCGGTCCTTTTCGTATTGGGCACGTCTTCGGATGCGTTGCCCATGAAGGGAGTGGCGGAGGGATTGCTCAACGCCGCCGACCGCGAAAGACTGTTCGAGAAGGGCGGCCTCGCCCTTCCGAGTGGCGTCGCCGACAAGCCTTTCGAAGACGCCTTCAGAGAGTATTCACTGCTGTCGCTGCCGACGGAGCTTCTCTATGTCGGATATGCGGAGACGGACAGAAAAGGTTCGAACGTCGAGCCGTCCGCGACGCTGGGTCGCATCCGCTCCTTGCTGCCGAACTGTCGTACCCTTGAAATCGGTCCGCTTTCCAGCGCATTGGCGGATGATTCGAGACTCCTCATCCCATCGAGGGTGGAGACGGGGGATACGACTTCATCGAGCCGCTCCTTGCAGATGACGGGAACCGGACTGCTCCGCGTCGTCCGTATCCAGACGGAACTCGTCGCAGGAGTCTTCGGGCTCGATAAGGGGATGAGCGTTTCCCAACTCGAGACCTATGCCTCGTGTCCGTATTCACATTTCTGCAAATACATCCTGAAGCTGAAGCCCAGGGAGGTCTGGAAACCGGAGGCCGCAAACATCGGAAGCCTTGCGCATGGCGTGGTGGAGATGGCCATGGCGGCACTTCGGGAGGATATGGAATCTGCCCTGCGGGAGGGACGTGACCCCGACGGAGTCCTTCAGGCCTTCATCGCATCCGACCTCGAGCGAAGGGCTGAGGACCTGATTCGTGCCACGGCCGTTCGCGACCGGCTCGGACTGTTCCTCGACGAGGGCTTCCGCACCTCCGCCGGCAGAAAGGTGCGTCGAACCGCCGCGGAGTCCCTGCGTGCAGCGGCCAAGCAACTTCTGGTCGATGAACTTCGACCTGCCTACCTTGAATGGGGCTTCGGATCGGATAGTGGAAACCCGCTGGTCGTTCAGCTCGGAAATGGCACGCGAATCTCCTTCCGAGGACGGGTGGACCGCATCGATGTCACTCGAAAGGATGGCACGGAACGATATCGCATCATCGACTACAAGAGCGGCAACAAGGATATCGATTTCGATGCGCTGTTCGATGGTCTCGCCTACCAGCTTCCCGCATATCTTGCCGCATTCCGCAATGGCATGCCGGAACGCATTCCCGTCGATGCCGCTTATTTCCACCTCGGTGTACCTCAGTTCAGTGCCGTCTGCGCGGCGATGGCAACCAAGCCAGAGAAGGTGGAGGGAAAGGAAGTCCGATATTTCAAGCTGCGCCGGCTCGATCTGGGGTCTGTGGAACTGCCTCTCGCCATTTCCCATGTGCAGAGGAAGATGCGGCAGACCTGTGAGGAACTCTTCAGCGGACATTTCGACGTGAAGCCGCTGCGCACGGGAGCTTCGAAGTCCCCCTGCACCTGGTGCGACTACCGGGGAGTCTGCCGAAGGGACGACGGCACCGACTGTTCCGAAGTCCAATCCTTGGGTGGGAAGAATGCGGGATCATCCAAAGAGAAGAAGGCCAGATTCATCTCAGCGATCCAGGCTGAAACGGAAGGGCAGGACCCGTCATGACGTCTTCAAAGGATATCCGCCCGACTCCGCAGCAGGAGGCGCTGCTTCGCGCGGAAGTGTCGAATATCCTGGTTTCGGCGGCGGCCGGTTCCGGCAAGACGCAGGTGATGACCGACCGGATCGTGAAGCGAATCGTCGAAGGCGAAATCGATGTCGGCGACGTGCTCGTGATGACCTTCACCGAAGCCGCCGCGGCGAACATGAGACGGAAGATCGTCGAAAAGCTCCGTGCGGCCGCGGATGCGGCACCGCGCGAAAAGGCGCGCCGTCTGCGACGCCAGGCCGCACTGCTTCCCCATGCCTCCATCTCCACGATCCATGGCTTCTGCCTCGACGTCCTCCGCAACGCCACGTACCAGGCTGTCGACTCCGTCGGGAAGCCCCTGCTCGAGCCCGGCTTCCGCGTGGCCGACGCAGGAGAAGCGGAGATGCTTCGGCTGGAGGCGCTGGACCGCGTCCTTTCCGCTCGCTACATCGCATCGGAATCGCCCATCGAGTCCACGGTCGTGGAAGATTCCGATCCGTTTCTGCAACTGGTCGATGCCTATGGCGACCACCGCGGGGATGAACCTGTCCGGAGTCTCGTCCTCGGCCTGCACGGCTTTCTCCGCAGCATGCCGGATTATCGAGGGTGGGTCGTTCGCGAAATCGAAGTTCTGCGGTGCGCCGTTGCCGACTTCGGTGCCTCGGAGCACGCCCGGGTCCTGCTCGTTCAGCTGAAAGCACTTCTCGACCGAGCTGCCGAGGCCTTTCCTGACCTTTATGCCGCTCTGGGGTCGAACGTGACCTTCGTGGCGGACCCGAAGAAGGACTGGGCGTGGAACGACAGCCTCCACAGGACGATGGAGATATTGGAGGAAATCCGGACACTCCTCGACGGGGACGGCCTTGATGCGGAAGCTGCGGACCCCGGTCTCTGGGATCAGGTCTACGAAGCCGGTCGACGGATTCCGCTCACGAGTCTTCCAAGACGGTCGAAGACCGCGCCAGAGGAGAGACTCGCCTTTCTCGATGCTTTCGTCGAGCGTGTCGCCGAACCCGTGCACTTCCTGAACGGTGCGTTGGGGTCCTCGGCCAACCGGAAGAAGTTCACGGCGACGACTCGATACCTGTTCCACGCGACGGCAGCCGACATTGGTGCCGGAATGGCCTCTACCGTACCTCTTTGCGAAACGCTGTTCCATCTGGTCCTTCACCTCGACGATGAATATGCGGCCTTGAAGCGCGGTGCCGGCGTGGTCGACTTCAGCGACTTCGAGCATCTCGCGCTTGCGGCTCTCGATCGGGAAGGTATAGGCGGCGCCTATCGCACCCGGTACAAAGAGATCTACATCGACGAATTCCAGGACACGAGCGGTATCCAGGACGCGCTCATTCAACGGCTTGCCCGCGGAAATCTGTTCCTCGTCGGCGATGTGAAGCAGAGCATATACCGATTCCGCCACGCACGTCCCGAGATCTTCCAGACGAAAGCGGAGGAATACCGCAAGGACGTCCCCGAAGGGGAGGAGGCGTCGGCGCTTCCGAATGGCGTGCTTCGAGAGCTGAATCGGAATTTCCGCAGCCTGCCGAACATCCTCTCCGCAACCAACCTCGTCTTCGAGCGCATCATGAGTCTTGCGGCCGGTGAAGTCGAATATGACGCGACGCAGGCGCTTGTCGCGCACCGCGATGCCGGGGAAGGCGGAGGCGCTCCGGTCGAGCTTGTACTCGTCGACCTCCGTCCATCGACCTCCGAAGCCGATGGACAAATGGACTCTCTCTCCACAGACGCCGTTTCCGCGACCGACAGGGACGCCGATACCGACTCCGAACCAGACACGGACTTCGAAACCGGTCAGGATGGAAACTCGATGCCGACGGTCGATGCCATGCTCCCCGAGGAGGTCGACAAGCAGACCTTGGAGGCGCTTTGGGTTGCCGGCCGCATCCGACTCCTTGCCGATGAGGCAAGGATGCAGGGAAAGCCGTCCCTCTTCGATGGAATCGCCGTTCTGTCCCGCACGCGCGCGGTCGCGACCCTTCTAGGACATGTCCTCGCACAGCAGGGGATTCCGGTCGAAGAGGACCCTTCGGGGGAATTCCTGGCGAGTTTGGAACTGCGCACGATGGAGGCGTTGATCCACCTTCTCGACAACCCCCGGCAGGATATTCCTCTCGCGGCCGTGATGGAATCATCGCTCTACCCGGACGCCTTCTCCGAGGAGGAGATGCTCGCGATACGGGTCCATGGAAACACCAAGGGCGTTCGCTTCGCGTACTTCCACGAAGCTCTCGAATCCTACCCTGAACGAGGTGCCTCGCTGGAATTGCGCGGAAAAACCGCACGCTTCCGCGATTGGATCGCGGAGCTGCGAGAACGGGCGACCCACAGTGGACTCGATGCCCTGATCGGCCACGTCTATCTCTCCACGAACTATCTTGAAAGAGTCGCACGCCTGCCCGACGGAACCACTCGCGTAGCGGATCTGCGAACCTTCCACGAATGGGCGCGATCCTTCGAATCGACTCGGATGCGCGGACTCTACGGCTTTGCACGCTATATCGAACAGATGAGAGAACAAGGTGGAACCGAAGTCGTGCGTGGCGCAAGACCCGGTGGACGTGATGCCGTGCACGTTCTCACCATGCACCGAAGCAAGGGTCTGGAGTATCCCGTCGTCTTCCTCGTCGGGCTTGGCCGGTTCTTCAATCTGAGCGAGACCAAGGACCGCGTGCTCGTCTCCGAAGCGCTCGGCATCGGTCCCGACGTCGTGGACCGTTCCCTGCATTCGGTCTACCCATCGCATCTCAAGATCGCCCTTTGGGAGAAGTCACGCCGTGCGATGCTCGCCGAGGAGATGCGCCTCCTCTATGTCGCGATGACCCGAGCGGAGGACCGTCTCTTCCTCGTCGCAAGCACACAGTCGAAATCGGACGGACCCAATGAGCGTTTCGCTCGAATCGTGAACGACGCCTTCGAAACGCCGGACGGTACGATTCCCCCCTTCCGGGTGCTGTCGGCGAAGTGCATGTTCGAATGGCTGCTGATGGCTTTTTCAACGGTACGGCCCAACGACATCGCTCGGTTGGTCGGCATGGAGGATTCGATTGCCGACGAAGCCCGCAGGACGGACGGAGAGGCACGCGGCGTGTGGATTCCTCGACGCGTTACGCCTGCAGATGTGGAGTACCTGTTGCAGTCCTCCACCACCCAGGACGCCAGCCCGGAATCCCAGGCTGCTCCGGATGCTTCGGCCACTCGAAAGCATTGGGGTGGACCCGAAGCGGAAGCTTCTTCCATTTTGGGTCCATATCGCTTCGAAGGCTCCACCAGGGCACCCTCGAAGATTTCCGTCAGCGAATTGAAGAGGCGAAGGGCGTCACAACCTGAAGACGACGGGGTGGAAAGCCTCTTGCCGCACCCCAGGGAAGGCGAAGGTGCGGATGTGGAAGGTCGACGCCTCTGCGTTCGTTTCGGTGCCTTGAAAAGCGTGGACCTGGAAATGAAGGACCTGCCTCTTCCTTCTACCGCTTCCGATGGCTCTCCGGAACGCAGGCTCCCGCCCAATGAAGTGGGAACGGCAGTCCACTCGGTTCTTCGGTATCTGGACTTGAAAGCGGCTGCGTCCGAGGGTACGGAGGAGGAGATCCTTCGCCAGATGGAACGCATGGTCGAGCATCGCATGCTCTCCCTCGAGGAGGTGGAGGCTTCCCGTTCATCCGCTGGACCGGTATCGGCGTTCGTTACGAGTGGTCTGGTTCGTCGTATCCTTGCCGCTGGGGACCGCGTCTACCGTGAGATCCCATTCACGCTATCGATACCCTGCGCGGTTCTCTATGCGGAGGTAGCGGACGCAGGTTCGTTCGCTCCAGGGGATCGGGTGATGGTCCAGGGGATCGTGGACCTCTGGTTCGTCGAAAACGGTTACGGAGTCCTCGTCGATTACAAGACGGACCGCATCGAAGGCGACGAAGAGACCGTCGCTGCCGAACTGCGCCGTCGATACGCCTCCCAACTCGATTACTATGCCAAGGCCGTCGAAGCGGCCTCAGGAATCAGGATCGGCGAGCGCGTGCTTTGGATGGTGAGGCAGGGAAGAGCGTTCCGGGTCTAGCCTTCCTCATTGGGAATCGGAAGATTCTCGACCACGTACTTGATCCAACGGTCCCAGAAGCCCCACTCGTGCGTGCCGGGCTCCTCCTGGTACTCGTGGTCGACGCCGAGCGATTCGAGTTCCCGCGGAAGTTCTGGTTGTTGGAATAGAGAAAATCCTCGGTCCCGCAGACAAGGAACAGCTTCGGCAGATCCGCCTTTTCGGAGACCATCGAGAAGTGCGTCCAGAGCCATTATCCGGGACCTGCGTGGTATAATCAAGCCGGTTTCCGCTCCCCTCTGTCAAAGGGAGAGCCGGAAGAAGGGAATCCCATGGAACATGCCCAGTCGGACGAACCATACGTCCCTATCGTCCCGGTCGTTCGAAATGCGCTCGCGCTTTCCCATGATTATATTCGCAAGGTGGTCCGTCCGGGGGACCTCGTCGTCGACGCAACGGCCGGCAATGGCCATGACACGCTTTTCCTTGCTGGACTCGTCGGCCCCGAGGGACTCGTGCTTGCCTTCGATGTGCAGCAGGAAGCCGTTCGGCGTACCGTCGAGCGTCTCGAAGCCGCAGGGATGGGAGCTCGTTGCCGCGTTTTCGCCGAAGGCCACCAGCACCTCGGGAAGAGGGTGCATGAAGTCGGCCTGACTTGTCGAGCCTCCGCCGTGATGTTCAATCTCGGATACCTTCCCGGCGCGGACCATTCTTCGGGCACCCGTGCGACGACGACTCTCCCTGCGCTGGGACAGGCAATGGCCTGTCTTCGGACCGGCGGAATCGTGACGGTCGGAATCTATTATGGCGGCGATAGTGGATTCGAAGAAAAGGAAGCCGTGCTCGCGTTCGTAGAAAGCATCGACGTCCACGAATTCGTCGTCCAGAAGATCGAGATGGTCAACAGCAAGAGCTGTCCGCCGATCTTCCTCTGCATCGAGAAGCTGGTGCCTGGAAAGCGCAGGGACCGTTATACCGATATGCCTGTATCTGGAACATCGACCGATTCGGGGGAGCGGGCCTCGACCAACGGATAGTTCCGTCGAAGGATCCCGTCCCGCAGCAGACACCAGGCCGTCACGGTGACGAGGATGACCCCGCCGCCCGCGATCGCGCTGGTCGAGGGTGCTTCGCCGCGGACAAGGAAGACCCACAGCGGATTCAGCAATGGCTCTAGGATCGGAACGAGAATGAGCTCGAGGGCCGTCAGGTGCTTCACTGCGTAGGAAAAGAGCAGGTAGGCCACTCCGATCTGGAACACGCCGAGGAGCATCAGGGGGAGCAGGTCACTCCAGCGGAATGTCTCGCCGAAGAGGCTCGGCAATGTCAGAAGAAAAACCAGCAGGTTGCCGGCCAGTATGACCGACAATGGGGAACCCTTTCGTTGGCGCCTGATCAACAATGCCTGCATGCCGAAGGTGATTCCAGAGACAACGGCTAGCATATCCCCCAACGTAGCCTGCGGACCGGCGTTCAAGGACAGGCTTTCGGCGAAGAAGAGAGCCATTCCGGCCATGACGATCCCGACGACCGCAAGGTCGATCCGCAGTACTTTTTCACGATAGAGGATCCATCCGAGAAGAACGACCCATACCGGTGCCGTGTACTGCAGCAGAACGGCGTTCGCTGCCGTGGTGAGTCGCGTCGCGACGACGAAGAGAAGCATCGTCGTCGCATTCGCGGCGGCAGCGGCCCAGAATCCAAGCCCGCCGCGGAAGTCGGGACGACCGCGGACGATGGCGACGAGGAACATCGCGGCGATCAAGCTGCGACTTCCGGCGGTCGCTACGGGGGAGAGGGAGACGGACTTGATCAACAGTCCCCCTGTGCTCCAGAGAAAGGCACAGGCGACGAGTGCGAGTAGGGGGAGGATCCGCGTCGCAACGTGCGATTTGGCGTCCAGATGCGGCATGACGTGCGATTCACCTCCCTATACGTTACAGCTTGAACGATTCGCTCCTGCTATGATAACCATATTCCAACAAAGGAGGAAGTGCATCTTGGCAAGTTTCCACGATTTCAGCATGAACGATCTACAAGGAACCGCGACTCCTCTTTCGAATTACAAGGGAAAACTGCTTCTCGTCGTCAATACCGCCAGTCGTTGCGGATTCACTCCACAGCTGGACGGGCTTCAGGCGCTTCACGTCGAATTCAAGGAACGTGGCTTCTCCGTGCTCGGATTCCCTTCGAACGACTTCCTCGGGCAGGAGCCGTTGGAAGGCGTCGGCATAGAGGAGTTCTGTCGCCTTCGATATGGCGTCGACTTCCCTCTATTCGAGAAGATCCATGTCCGCGGCCGAGGGAAGAACCCTCTCTACGAACATCTGACGTCGGATGGACCGGAGGAGACCCAGGGCCACGTGCGCTGGAACTTCACCAAGTTCCTCGTGGACCGCGAAGGTCGGATCGTCGCACGTTTCGCACCGAACGTGGAGCCGAATGCGATCCGTGAAGCCATAGCATCGAATCTGTAGGTCAACGCGATGCGCTTCGATACGGTCTGGCACCCGGAGAGGTTCCAAGGACTTCACCGGCGGCGTCGTTACTTCGAAGGATGGTACTTCAAGCTGATCGATAGGGGTCGCGATTCGGCGATGGCCCTGATTCCCGGCATTTCCTTGGGTGATGATCCTTCGGACAGGCATGCCTTCGTGCAGCTCATCGACGACCGTACGGCTCAGGTTGCTTATTTCCGATTTCCTTTCGAGGACTTCCACGCGGATCCGGACCGGTTTCTTGTTGTAATCGGTCCGAATCGATTCGATGCGCACGGGCTGACCGTGGACCTCGACGACGGAAAGATTTCGGTGAAAGGTTCCCTGCGATTCGATGGCGTCATTCCATTCCCTCACTCCTTCTGGAATCCCGGGGTCATGGGACCCTTCACCTTCGTACCCGGCATGGAGTGCTACCACGGCATCGTCAACATCCGCCACCGGATCCATGGGGCCCTTTCGGTCGGAGGGGTTACCCACGTCTTCGAGGGTGGTGAAGGGTATATCGAGAAGGATTGGGGGAGATCCTTCCCGAAGTCCTGGGTGTGGATTCAAGCCAACCACTTCCCGGATTCGGATGCGAGCGTATTGTTTTCCATCGCCGACATCCCCTTCGTCAAAGGTTCGTTCACCGGTTTCCTGTGCTTTCTCCTGCTTGAGGGAAGGCTTTATCGTTTTGCGACCTACAATCGGTCGCGCGTGGTGAAGGTCGAACGACATGGAACGTCCGTCCGCGCCATCGTGCGAGGTCCCGCCGGCGCCTTGTCCGTGTCCGCCGACAGAGGGGCCGCAGGTGTGCTGCGGGCGCCCAAGGACGGGAGGATGGACCGCGAAATCGAAGAGAGCCTCTCGGCGACCGTCACCGTGAAGATGATCGATCGGACCGGGAGGCTCCTCTTCGAGGGTACCAGCCATCAGGCTGGAATGGAGATCAGCGGCGACGTCGACCGGTTGTTCACCAACCGAGGCAGCTGAACTGGTTTATCAGTATGCGACGCCTTGTTCGAACATGGCCTTGGCGACTTTCTCGAATCCCGCGATGTTGGCGCCCATGACGAGGTTGTCCGGGTCGCCGTAATCGGCCGCGGCGCGACTGGCATTGCGGTAGATGTTGATCATGATCTCCTTGAGGCGCGCGTCGACTTCTTCGAAGGTCCAATTGAGACGCATGCTGTTCTGGGACATCTCCAGTGCGGACGTGGCGACGCCACCTGCATTGGCAGCCTTGGCTGGACCATAGATGACCTTGTTTTTCAGGTAGATTTCGACGGCTTCGGGCGTGGAGGGCATGTTCGCTCCTTCTCCAATCGCGAAGCATCCATTCTTGACCAGGAGAGCCGCGTCCGCACCATCGATCTCGTTCTGAGTGGCGGATGGCAATGCGATGTCGCATGGAATCGACCAGATGCCTGCGCAACCGGCCGTATAAGTTGCCTTGGGACGAGCGGCGAGATACTCCTTGATTCTGCCGCGGCGGACTTCCTTGATTTCCTGGACGACCTTGAGGTCGATTCCATCTGGGTCATGGATGTAGCCGTCGGAGTCGCTGAGGGCGACGACCTTGCCACCAAGCTGATGGACCTTCTGGGTTGCATAGATCGCCACATTGCCGGATCCTGAGATCAAGACGGTGGAACCCTTGAACGACTTACCACGGGGGGCCATGGCCGCTTCCATGAAATAGCACAAACCGTATCCGGTGGCCTCCGTGCGAGCGAGGGAACCTCCCCATCCGATGCTCTTCCCGGTGAGGACGCCGGTGAAGTTGTTGCGGATGCGCTTGTACTGGCCATACATATAGCCGATCTCGCGCCCTCCCACACCAATATCGCCGGCAGGTACGTCGATATCGGGACCGATATGGCGGTACAGTTCCGTCATGAAGCTCTGGCAGAAGTGCATGACCTCACGATCGGACTTGCCCTTCGGGTCGAAATCGGAGCCGCCCTTGGCTCCGCCGATGGGCAGGCCGGTCAAGGAATTCTTGAGGATCTGTTCGAACCCGAGGAACTTGATGATTCCGAGATTGACGGAAGGGTGAAGCCGCAGACCGCCCTTGTATGGTCCGATCGCGCTGTTGAACTGGACGCGGAAACCGCGGTTGACATTGACGTTCCCTGCATCGTCCACCCAGGAAACGCGGAAGATGATCTGACGTTCCGGTTCCACGATTCGGGCGAACACGCCTGCCTTGACCCATTCAGGATGACGCTCGGCGACCGGGTCCAGGGACTCCAGGACTTCCATGACCGCCTGGTGAAACTCGGGTTCGTTGGGACTTCTCTTCTTGACTTGCTCCAGCACCGTTGCCAGATTCTTCATGTATGCATCCCCCTTTGGATGGCATTTGAAGGAAGTACATTCCTTCGGCTTCGAATGCGCCGATTATATCGCTATATCGAGGCGATGGGAATCCCGAATATGCAAGCAAACGGTTGCGGACTTGCATGACGAGTGAAATCATTCCGAATATCGACTTCTTTGCATCCCATTGAGATTGGGTTATCATGGGGGAAACTCCTTCGAAGCATGCCTTGGGACCCGGAACATACCCAGGAGGTGCCTCCATGACGGATCGAACCATGTACGAGCTGGTACGGGAAAGAGCGCAGGTCTTCATGGACCGTGACGCCGTAGACTTCCTCGGTCGAAGGATTTCCTTCCCCACGCTGATTTCCGAAATCGACCATGCAGCCGACGGGCTTCTTCTGGCCGGCGTGCGGGCAGGGGACGTCCTGACCCTCTGCCTGCCGAATACGCCGCATGCCGTGGTATCCTTCTATGCGGCCAACCGCATCGGATGCATCGCGAACATGGTCCACCCTCTTTCCCCACCCGAAGAACTGTCCCGCTCCATGAAGACCGCCCGCAGCGATGTCCTGATCGTGCTCGACGCATTTCTCCCGAAACACCGGGAGCGGCTCGAGAAGGACCACGTTCGTCTCGTCGTGGCCTGCAGTCTTCCCGACTATCTGCCGTGGGTGAAAGGCTTCCTCTTCCGTCGGACCACCGGTCGGAAGATTCCGAAGATAATCGAGACGGCAGAAGTACGTCGATGGTCCTCTCTCTTCTCGAAGGGTCCGGCATCGACCTACGAGCGCAGAATCCAACCTGAGGACCCGGCGGTCTACCTCCACAGCGGAGGCACCACCGGTTCGCCGAAGACAGTCGTCCTTTCCTCCGAGAACTTCAACCTGCTGGCGGTCGAGGGTCCGTCCATCATCGGCGTCGAAGACACGAAGGGACATTCCATGGTCAGCATCCTTCCTTTCTTCCATGGGTTCGGACTCTGCATGGGAATGCACGCCATGGTCGTCTGCGGAATCCTTGCGATTCTTGTTCCGAAATTCAACGCCGACGAACTCGCCCGCGTCGTGAAGAAGAATCGTCCGACCTTGATGGCCGGAGTGCCGACGTTGTTCGATGGCATGGCCTCGAATCCCATTCTTCGCAACGTCGACCTCTCGTCCCTGCATGCCGTATTCTGCGGAGGGGACTCCCTACCGATCGACTTGAAACGCCGCTTCGACGCCTTCCTCTTGAGTCATGGCGCGAAGACCACGCTCCGTGAAGGGTACGGATTGACCGAGACCGTCACGGTATGCTGCGTGAACCCGATCGTCGGAGACCGGGAAGGCACCGTGGGGAAGCCGCTTCGCGGTATGTCGATGTGCATCGTCGAACCTGGCACGCACCGGACGTTGAAGCCAGGTCAGAGCGGCGAGATCTGCGTGAATGCGCCGACGACCATGGTCGGCTACCTCGACGACCCCGAAGCCACTGCCGCCGCTCTCTGGACGCACCCCGACGGACTCGTGTGGGTCCACACCGGTGACTTCGGCTCCATGGACGAGGAAGGCTATGTCCATTTTCTCCAGCGTCTGAAACGCATCGTCAAAGTGTCGGGTGTCCCGGTTTTTCCGTCACAGGTCGAGGATGTCGCGATGACCCTGCCGGAAGTCGCGCTGGCATGCGCCGTCGGGGTTCCGGACCCTCACAGGATGCACTCCGTCAGGCTCTATGTCGTCGCCGCTCCCGGCGTAGTTGCGGATGACGCGCTGCGCGAGCGGATCAGGCTCCATTGCGCCGAAAACCTCATCATCTACGCCGTACCGACTTCGATCGTCTTCCGGGAGAAACTGCCCTTGACTCTGGTCGGAAAGATCGACTCGGTGACCTTGGAAAAAGAAGCGGTCCGGGAGGCCGCGACATGATCCTCCGGCAGACCCGCCGACGGATCGCCGCCTCCGTACTGGCTCTCTCGTTTCTTGGTGCCGCCCTCTTTCTGTCGAGTGGCTGCGATGCGTTGCTCCGTCTGGCCGTCCCTACCGCCACGCCGACGGCCGTGCCGACACCCTGGGTTTTCGATGAGGACGTCCTCTCCCAGACATTGCTTGCGGGAATCGAAGCAGGTGACGAGAAGATCGATCTGTCCGCGCTCGCTATTCCGAATTCCTATCAGGACAAGGTCTATGATGCATTCATCCGGATCATAGGGACGAATCCCTCCGCTTACCAGTGCCGTGGTGCGCTCGAGTATGATCTGACCAGCCTCGACGACGGAAAGACCTGGACCATCGAGGACGTTCGACCCGGGTACCAGCCGGCATCGGTCCTTGAAGCCGCGGATGCGTGGATCGAGGAGCTGGGTCTTGAAGCGAAAACCCCGTTCGAGCGCACACAGCTTCTCCACGACCGGATCGTACGGAACACGTCCTATGATGAAGTGGCCGCCGATTCCACCGGAGACGGTAATCCTGCCTTCACTGCCGCGGGGCTTTTCGAGAACGGCAAAGCCGTTTGTCAGGGCTATGCGGAAGCCTATGTCGTTCTTCTCAATCGTGCGGGTGTTCCCGCAGTCTACGCGAGCGGGACATCGAAGGGTGTCGCGCACGCCTGGGTGATCGTGAGTCTGGGCGGGAAGTGGTATCATGTCGACCCGACCTACGACGACCCAGTTCCGGATACCGTCAAGCAGACGAACTACCGGTACTTTCTCATGAGCGACGATCAGTTGGCGAAGGACCACGAGCGGGATTTTTCGGAACCTGCATGCTCCGATGGGTCCTATGTCTGGATGCATCGAATGGACCATGTCGTCCGGTTGAAAGACGGCACCTATGCCTATTCGGATGCCTTGGATGATGGAGCCATCATGCTTTCCGGTCCGAACGGCGTGGACTCTCGGAAATTGCCCTTCAGACTCTACAACGAGACGCACGACACCACGAGGGGATACTATCTCTGCGTCGACGAGGGTACTCTGTACCTCTCGAACTACAGCGACGGGGCTGCCATATATTCCTTGGCATCCGGGGATGATACCCTTCGTCTATTCAAGACCCAGTCGAAACCCGATGGGTTCTTTCCGGCAAAGAACCTATGGATCGCGGGGGGAATCCTGCACTACGACCTGATGGACGACGACGGCAACATCACGGGATCTTTCACCCAGACGTTGCCGTAGTCCGAATCCAGGG
>CAZOHH010000033.1:20601-26916 GCA_964579735.1 uncultured Oscillospiraceae bacterium
AGGAACAGGGGTTCGGGTACGGCTCCGGTCGCGAATGCGCCGAGAGGTGAAAGCAATGCGACCGCTACGCCCGCCCAGATGCCGGCGAAGGCCGTTGCGACGAGAAGGCACAGATTCACGAGGGGTCCGACGAGGAAGTTCTGGAACGCACCCAGGCCGATGCCTATGGCGAGATCTCGGCCGAAGACCTGGAAGACGAGCGTCAGGGCCAGGAGAATGGCGGTGCGGGTCAGGAACCGGGTCATGCGTGGAATGGGCATTCAAGTACCTCCTATTTCGTCTACGCCTTGGCGTAGGCCGTGGTCACGGAAACCTCTGGGATTCGGCCGAGTTGGCCCGAAAGCGTGCTGATTTCAGCTTGCGAACCGTCGACGACGACGCAGACGATGGAAAGCCCCTTCTCACGGTAGGGGATTCCCATGCGTCCGATAACGAGCGATGCGTGCAGGTGAAGAAGTTCATTCACGGCTGGAGCCGAATCCAGCGCTTCGACGATCACGGTGATCACGGCGATCCGTTCCATGTGGTGACCTCCCATGGGAGGCGCGGAAGGCCGAAGAGACCGGAGTTCCGGTGGTTCCGACGGCTTCCTGCGCGGGGGACCTTGCAGTGAGGCGTAGTTCAATGGACCGGATTCAATCTATCACAAGAGGAAAGGTCCGACAAGAGTTCCTACATGCACCTCTCGGCCAGACGAGCGAGTTTGCTTCGCTCGACCTGGCGCAGGGTCACGTGACCGGTGATGTCGCACTCCTTCATCTTGTCGATGACGTACACGAGACCATTGGAGCGCGAGTCCACCATCAGGTTGTCGATCTGGTTGTCGGACGGGTCCCCGAGGAAGACGAACTTCGAATTCATTCCGGCGCGGGTGAGCATGAGTTTTGCCAGATGAGGCGTGATCTCCTGCGCTTCGTCCACGATCACGATCGCATCGGACAAGGTTCGTCCGCGCATGTAGGTGAAGGTCTTGGTCTCTATGGTGCCGGCATCGCGCAGGTCCTCGATGAAGGCGTCGACCTGGAATCCGTCGGACTCCTTGCGTGTGCGGCCGCGGACCTTCGTGACCGGATCCGAGCGCATGAGCATGTCGATGGCATCGTAGAAGCTGCCCATCCAGGGGCGCAACTTCTCCTCCTCGGATCCAGGAAGATAGCCTATATCATTTCCGGCCGCAATCGTGGGTCGAACGAAGACGATGCGTCGATACTCCTTTTGCTCGAGAACCTTCTCCAGAGCGACGGCAGTGGCCAGAATCGTCTTGCCGGAACCTGCTCCACCCGTGAGCGTGACGAAAGGGACCGCAGGGTCCATCAGCAGCTCGAAAGCCATCTTCTGTTCCATGTTGATGGGGCGCAGCCCCCATGCCTCATGGTTGCTGTAGCGCAGCGGCACGAGGGTCTTGCCGTTGAAGCGTGCCAGGACGGAATGGGAGGGGTTCTCCTTGGAAACCGCGTGAACGAATTCGTTGGGGTAGAATTCACGCTTCTTCGGAGGCGCGAGGCCCTTGTCCTCGAAGATCAGGTCGATTTCCTGACTGGACAATTCCAGTTCCTGATAACCCTTATAGAGATTCTCGACCTGCGTACGGTCGGTCTCATAGTCCTCGGCCGTGATTCCGAGCGCTTCGGCCTTGATGCGCATGCAGATGTCCTTCGAGACGAGTATGGTGTTGTGTTCGGGGTGCTCGCGCATCACGCGCAGGACCGTGGCGAGAATCCGATTGTCGTTCTTGTTGAGGTCGAGGAAGAGATCGGTATGCTCGATCTCATCCCCATGGTGAAGGACGCGGAGGAGGATTCCGTCGCCGAGGGAGACTCCTTTGGCGAAACCACTCCGAACGTCGGCCTTGCCGAACAGTGTGGAGAGCGCCCGAGCGGCGCCGCGAGCCTGATAGCCCGTCAGACCTTCGCGGGTCTTGAGCTGGTCCAATTCCTCGAGGACGATGATGGGGAGAAAGAGGTCGTTGTCCTTGAAGTTCGACAGGCAATCCGGGTCATGAAGCAGCACGTTCGTGTCGATGATGTAGTTCTTGCGTCGACCGCCGCGCGTGCGGACGACCCCGTTCGAGTCCACTGCGACCATGTTGCATCCTCCTTCGAGAGGTACGGTGCGACCGCCCATGCATCAAGTGTAGCATTCTTTTCATGGGGTGGAACCTTCGCTTTACAGAAGCACGGTCACCACATATAATGGGTCACGCGGCCTATCGCCGCACAAGGGGCAGTGGCTCAGCTGGGAGAGCACCGCGTTCGCAACGCGGGGGTCGAGGGTTCGAATCCCTTCTGCTCCACCACTCGGAAACGAAGACCCCCGTGCTTTCGGCGCGGGGGTCTATTCGATGTCACTCGTTCTTTTCGATCAGGTTCCGATGGGCGGCTCGCCAGGCTACGACCTTCAGGGCGACGGCGAGGACGGCCAGTATCGAAGCAAGAAGAATCAGCTTGTTAAGGACATCGCGATAGGTACTCGTCATGAGCTCGGACCACTGTTCGCCGCCACGCGAGGGTTCGGGCGAAGCCGCTCCCGGCGTTCCAGCGACTGGTGTACCGGCAGCTGGACTCGGGGCAGGCCCAGTCGACCCAGGCGAGGCGTTGGGAGAAATCGAGGGACTGACCGCCGGCAATGTCTGAACGACCAACGCAGGGGTCTCCTCGGCGGCTCCGGAGGCGCCGAGCGCGACGATGCGCAACGTGTGGTTCGCTCCGGAGGGAAGGTTCCCGAGCTGGATGCTGCGGACCGTCCGGGGCAGTTGAAGGGTCTCGCGGCTCGTTCCATCCGGCAGGGTCCACCGGATCAGGAATCCCCTGACATTCTCGACGTAGAGATCCGATGAACTCCAGGAGAGGGCGATGGAGGTTTGTGTGACCTGGACGACTTTGATCCTCGGTGCGATGACGCGCCAGATGTTCGTGGTCATCGTGATGGAGTGGGGATCGGTGACCCCGGTCGAACTGCCCGAAGATTGACCGACGGAATTCGATCCAAAAGCCCAGACGGTTCCGACGAGACTGCGCGCGAGGATATGCCGGCCACCCACGGCGATCTCGTTGACGCCGGATAGACCCAAAGGTATGGGATAGGGAAGAGAACCTGTCTTGCCGTAACCGAGACGGCCACCATCCGCCAGACCCCAACCGTGGACGACCCCACCTGTCAGAAGGGCGACGACGTGGTCGGGGCCGCAATCAACGGAGAGGACTCCCGAAAGGTCGGCACCTCCGGGTGCGGAAAGAACCGGTGCGGCCTGCGGGTCCGAGGCGCCTCCGGTATCTCGGCCGAGTACTCCATTGGCGTTGCTTCCCCAGGAATAGAGTGCTCCTGAGCGTCCGACGGCCAAGGCGAATCCTTTCCCCGTGGAAATCGATGAGATGCCTTTGAGCTGCGTTCCGTCGCTCCGTAGGACGGGTTCAGCCTGGGATGGACCTGCGGACGGGCATGAATATACGCTTCCGTCGGTCTTGAGCAAGACGACTTGGGAAGAGCCAACGGAAATCGCCGCGATTCCATTCAACGCCGCTCCCGACGATTTGAGCTGGACCGTCGTTGGACGAAGATCCTTGCCCCAGACTCTGGCGGTCCCATCTGAAAGCAGTGCAGCACTGCTCGTGCCGCCAGCAGACACCATAATGACGTTGCCAAGCATCGCGCCGTTCTGCAGTCGGACCTGGGCTGGTGCGAGTATCTTGGGCGTGGAAATGCCGAGGGAAAGGGCACCATTGGAGTTCGCACCGAAGACCCATACGGTCTTGTCGCTCATCAGGACAAGGGAGTGCGTATCGCCCGCGGCGACGGAGATCGCCCTGCGAGATGAGACGACCGAATAGGCCTTGACGGGAGAGGTGCGCCTTGTCGTTGAACCGTCTCCGAGCTGTCCGTATGTGTTGTCGCCGAAAGACCAGACGTTCCCCGCGTCATCGATGGCGAGAGAGTGAAGGGCACCTGCCGCTATCTTCGGTTGTCCCACCGAAGCATCGACGAACCGGTCATATGGTAGGGAAGAGGCGGTGAACAGGACAACGGCCAGCGTCAGGACGAATGCCGCCACCTTTTCCGTTTTTTTCGATGGGGGCGTCGATACATCATGGCGGAGATTTGGATGCATGGGCGTCTTCCTTTCTACCCAAGGGGGCGCCGGATATCAGGTCCTGATGCCGCCGACCTTGCGAAGCCCAAGGTATAGTGCGGGGAGAAGAAGTCCGAGGCCGATCGCGACGCAGACGGCGATGACTGCCGGCGTCAGGGTAAGTGGGGGAAGGATGACGCCAGGACCATAGAATCCATCCACGTCCCAGGGAACCTCCAGAGGAATGGGCGTGCCGAACTCATCGGCATTCCATCCTGGTCCTGGAAGGATGTCGAGGGAACCATCGTCCAAAGAAGGAGTGACGTCGGGACTCTCGGAAATCAAAGGGTCCACGGTAGGCGTAGCTTCTGGCGAGGCGAGCGGATCGGTCGTGGGATCCGCTTCCATGGCCGGATCTGCCGTAGGTGTGGGCAGCAGCTCTTCCTCCGGAGTCGGTTCGCCAGTCGGGTACGCCTCCTCCGGCTCCCCGGTCGGGAAAGCCTGCTCGTAGGTCATGCCCAGAGGAACGTACTCGAAGGGAAGACCGCCATCGGAGAGGTTCCCGGCATCATCATATGAATAGATGCGGAAGACCTGAGGAGCTGTGGGATCGAATCCGGAAAGGACGCCTCCCGGCTCTTCGCCGAAGTCGAGTGTGATTTCTTCCCCATCGGGGTCGATGTATCGGGTTTCATATCCTGCGACGCGAATGTTGTCGGCGGCGGCGGGCCACGAGAAGGAAATCATGTCGTCCTTGCGCTCCACGAGCGATAGGGAATCACCCTTCCTCCATGAGGGAGCGATGCGGTCGGGGAGGAGGGACTCTACAGGTACGTTCTGGTCGATGACCGTTCCGTCGCCGAGCTGGCCCGATTCGTTCCGTCCCATTCCGCCGAGCTGGCCCTTGATGCCGAGGAGAAGCGTATGCGCACCGCTGGTCGCCACGGCCTCGAAAGGAAGGAAGGTAGACCCGGTCCAGCCATTGGATTCTGCAGTAAGGGCACGGGGAAGAGGACTCGCCTTCACGGAACCGAGACCCAGTGCTCCGTCCATGTTCGAACCCAACACAAGCACTTTGGATTTTCTGGAACCGGTCCGGTCCACGAAGGGTTGGATGATGATCGAGACACCTGCTCCTGCGGCGATCAGGGATGCCTGGTCGTTTTCGGGTGCCGTATCGCCCGTCAGGTCGATACGGACGGGATGCATCGCATAGGCATCGGAGGAAGGTATCCGTCCCTGACCGAGCTGTCCGGCCGAGTCCGAACCCCAGCCATATACGTTACGGGACGTGCTTCCATCCGCGAGTTCCGTCTCCATGATGGCCAGACCATGGTCGGAACCTGCAGAAATCGCGACGACGTCCTCCACACCCTCGACGAGCGCGGGCTTCGCATGTGAAATCCGGGTGCCGTCACCGAGTTGTCCGGATCGGTTGTCTCCCCAAGCCATGACGGTTCCGCTTCGAGTCAGGTACATCGAAAAGCCTCCGCCGGCAGCGACGGCTACGGCTCCGCTCGGACAGACGAGGACCGGCGTGAGGACCCGCGTCCCAAGCACGGTTCCGTCGAGGTCCAGAATGGATTCCGATTCGTAGTTTCCGATCTGGAATTCCGTGTTGCGGCCCCACGCATAGACGGCGCCATCAGAAGTAAGCGCAAGTGCATGATGGGCACCTGCGGAGACCGCGACGACGGGAGGCAGGCCTTCGAGGAGAAGCGGCATGGAGGAATTCCGCGTATCGCCCGTTCCGAGCTGGCCATACAGATTCCGGCCCCAGGCATAGACGCTCCCGTCAGAGGTGACGGCGAGACTGTACCAGGAACCAGCGGAAATCGCGACGACGTCGGTGGGGTATGTGAGTTCCGTCGGTACGCTCCGGGAAACGGTGGTACCGTCACCGAGCTGACCGTACGAATTGTCCCCGAACGCGAGGATGCGACCATCGTAGTTCAGGACGAGACTGTGATGGAGTCCGGTAGCGAGAGCGGCATTGGTCGCTGCACCTAGCGCAGGAAAATAAGGGTCTTCGCCTTCTCCCGATACGGTGGCAAGAGGGAGCAGGAAAAGCGCCACGGAAACCGCTAAGAGCGTGGTGACGCGTAGAAAGCGATGGAATTTCCGATTCTGCCTGGTCATCGATGGAGGTCCTCCGGGGACTGCCGTACGGCGCGGAATTCGTTCCCGCACAATATACCACCCATCCACGCTTCCTTTCAAATTTGAGCGCGCCGTAGGAGCGTCGCGGT
>CAZOHH010000034.1:0-1669 GCA_964579735.1 uncultured Oscillospiraceae bacterium
CAGACCGGCGCCTTCCAGGGCCACGTCCACCTCCATACGCGGACCGTGTGGGGGATGGCCCACCTCGGCTTCGTGACCGGAGACGTCCGCTATTCGCTATGGGCGAAGCGCGCCAGCGACTTCGTGCTCGCCAAGGGCACCGACTTCGGTTGGTATCCGGAGTTCATCCCGCAGCAGGAGTACCGGAGCGAGACCTGTGTCGTCGGAGACCTGTGCGCGACCGGATATTGGCTCGCCAAGGCCGGCTGGATCGAGGAGTACGACCGCCTCGAGCGGACCTTCCGCAACTACCTGCGGACCGTGCGGTTCTATGTCGATGCGCCTTTCGAAGCCCTTTTCCGCCGCATCCACGCGGACCGGAGCGAGGGGGAGATTCTGGAGGCACTGGGTCGGCTCAAGGAAATCGAGGGCGGCTTCGGGGCCCAGGTCGCGTTCAACGACCTCGTGACCTTCCCCGAAACGCTCGGCACCGCGGGGATGGCGGAGAACGGCATCCAGATGATGGGGTGCTGCCCGCCCTCCGGCATGCTCGCCCTGCACTATGTCTGGCGAGCGCTTTCGGACCGCAGGGGAGACGTGGTCTCGATCCACATGGCACTGGACGGAGACACCAAGCAGGCGCGCATCCGCTGCAGCAGCGACGCGGGCCCCCGTCTGCGGGTCGAGGCCTTCGAAGCCGGCGACTATCGTCTCCGCGTCCCATGTTGGGCACGGAAGGCCGACGTAAAGGTCCGTCATGCCGGCCGCGCAGTCCCGGTCCGATGGGCTGGTCCCGGTGCCGCCTATGTGGAGGTGACCGGCGTCGTGCCAGGAGACGTCCTCGAGCTGGACTACGCGCTTCCCTCTTTCCGGCAGACATTCCGCCCGGATTCCGTTCCCGGCGGCACCGGCGAAGTGCGGGTCCGCTGGCTGGGCAACCAGGTGCTGTCCATCGACCCGGCGGGGGAGTTCCTGCCGATCTACCCTGCGGGCGGCTGAAGGTGGAGGAGGCTTGCGCATTCCGCAACCCCGGCCGGATCGTAAGGGATTCCGTGCTGGCGCAGGCCCTCCGGGTCCGCGCGGAAAGTGCCGCGCGCATCGGGCGGATCGATTCTCCCGAGGCGTGGTCGGGCCGAAGAGCGGACCTGAAGAGTGCCCTACTCGACAGTCTCGGCGGACTTCCCGAGCGGTCGAAGTCTGCGGTGCGCCGTCTCGGCGTCACCCGGCTGGACGACCACGCCATCGAAAGGGTCCGACTGGAAAGTCTTCCCGGTGAGACCCTCGACCTCGACCTCCATCTGCCCTCCGGATTCCGTGCGCCGCACCCGACGGTCCTGTTCACGACCGGTCACAGCGGCAAGGAGGACCCCGACCACCGCCTGCCGGTGCAGGACCTCGTGAAGAGGGGCTTCGCCGTCGTGGTCTTCGACTGTCTCGGGCGCGGGGAGAGGACCCTCGGCAACGAACACTTCGAAGTCGGACCTCTCGCCTGGCTCAACGGCGGCTGCATGGAGCGGTATTTCGTCCACGACAGCCTCGTCGCCATGGACTATCTCTGCACGCGGGCGGATGTCGATTCCTCCCGAATCGGCTGCACGGGCGTTTCCGGCGGAGGGAACACGGTCCTCTTCCACGCGGCCTTGGACGAGCGGGTCGCCTGCGCGGTTCCAGCCTGCACGGTGGCGTCCCT
>CAZOHH010000034.1:1769-25267 GCA_964579735.1 uncultured Oscillospiraceae bacterium
GCTTCGTCGACCGGGGACAGGGACACGGGTTCCACCCCGCCCTGCGGAAGTCGATGGTCGACTGGATGGTGCGACACCTCGGGGAGCCGCGGGCGGTCGAGGCGGGCGATGTCGCCATGATCGAAGAGACCGACCTCTCCGAGGCACTTCCGGCGGAGAACCTCACGCTCAAGGAACATGAATCCACCCGCATGGACTTCTCGGCGCCGGACGCGGACCGCCTCCGCACCCTCCTGGGCTTGTCGTCCCGGACGGTCGCCTGGCGCGTCCTTTCGAACGGATCGACCGCCATGGGCGATGTCACGGCGGAACGTACTGTGCTCGAGACCGAGCCCGGCATCCCGGTGTCCGTCGTCGTCTTCCGTCCTGCCGACGGGGGTGTCCCCGTGGACTGCCGGCTCGTCCTGTCCGACACGGGATGTGATGGGCTGCTTTCCCCTGGTGGGACCGACGGCCCCCTGCGGGCCGACCGTCTGCTCGTCTCCGCGGACCTGCGCGGCACGGGAGCGACCCGGCCGGAACCCTCCCTCTGGGACGTCCACGGCTTCTGCCGCATGGAGAGGGCCGTGGCCTCCACCGCCATCTCCCTCGGGTATCCGATCCCGGGTCAACGCGTGTACGATGCGCTCGCAGCGATCGGCCACGTGCGGGAGAGGTACGGTTGGACCGGATGCATCCGAATCAGAGGGGAAGGGCACATGGCGGTCGTCGCCTGGCTGGTCGCGCTCCTGCTCGGCGACGAGGTCCTCCTGGAATCGGACCCGGAGCCGATACGGACCCTGCTTCGCCTCCAGGACGAGGGCATGCGCGAAGCGCCCTTCGGGAACATGGATGCCAGAGGCTACGCCTACGAATACTCGGACATCGTGCCGGGAATCACAGGACCAGGGAGGAAAGAAGAATGAAGCAGGTATTGGCGATCCACGGTGGCACCCCTGTCCGGACGAAGCCCTTCCCGAGCAAGATCCCTGGGGCCAGCCTGATCGGCGCGGAGGAGCTCGACGAACTCAAGGACGTCGTTGCGGAACAAAGCCCCTTCCGCCACTACGGTATCGGGACCCCGCACAAGGTCGCCGATTTTGAGGCGGAATTCCGTGACGCGATCGGCTGCCGTTTCGCGCTGGCCGTCTCCAGCGGCTCGGCGGCTCTCTTCTGCGCCACCGTGGCCCTCGGCCTCGGCCCGGGCGACGAGGTGATCCTTCCTGCGTTCGGCTGGTTCTCCGACTTCTACGCCATCGCGCACGTGGGGGCGGTGCCCGTCTTCGCCGACATCGACGCGACGCTGAACCTCGACCCGGACGACCTGGAACGGAAGATCACGCCGAGGACCCGCGCCGTGGTGGTCATCCACTACCAAGGGGGACCGGCCGACATGGACCGGATCCTCGCCATCGCGCAGCGGCATGGCCTGTCCGTCATCGAGGACTGCGCCCAGGCCCTCGGCGCCGAATACAAGGGACGAAAGCTCGGAACCTTGGGCGATGTGGGCATCGCGAGCTTCCACTCGAACAAGATGATCACGTGCGGCGAAGGCGGCATGCTCTACACGAACGACGAGAAGATCTTCGCCCGCGCAGTTCGCTATCACGACCTCGGCTTCATCCGCCCCGTGTTCCAGTCGCAGCTTCAGGACCCGACGCTGGCGGACCCTGCGAATGCCTTCCTGGGCATGCAGTTCCGGATGAGCGAGTTGGCCGGCGCCTTCATGCGGGCGCAGCTGCGGAAGCTTCCGGGTCTCCTGTCGACCTGCCGCACCCACCACGCCCGCATCCGGGCCGCCTTCCGCGACAGCCGACACTTCACGTTCCGGCCCGTGGACGAAGGCGATGCCGGAATCACGCTGTTCATGGCCTTTCCCACCCAGCCGCAAGCCGCTCGCTTCCAGGAGTGCCTCGCGGCCGAGGGAGTCTCCATCGGCCCTTCTTCGGGCTGCAGCAACATCCTGGAGACCGAACCCATCCGCTCCCACCGGCAGTTCCACGAGGCCATCCCCCCGTTCGGAACAGGATATGCGGGGGCCGAAGTCGTCTACGACCCCGCGACGATGTGCACGGAAACGAAACGGATCCTCGACCGGCAGGTCGCCATCGGCATCGGTCCGCTCTACACGGAGCAGGACGTCGACGATATCATCTCGGCGATAGCCAAGGTGAGCGCGGCCCTCGACGAGGAGGCCGACGCATGAAAGGACTCGAGTTCTTCGACTCTTACGTCCGGCTCGGCCGCGGCCTCGAGGTCCTCTTCGGCGGACTCGAGGCCAACCAGCAGCGCATGGACGGGCGGAACACCACCGCGGCGCTCGCCCTCGAGGAGATGGACGGTCTCGGCGTGGGTCAGGCCATGGTCCAGCACGTGCTTTCCTACCAGTACAACGCGGCCTTCGGGAATCGACTCCTCATGGAGGAAATCGCCGGCGAGAAGCGGCTCCATCCCGTCTGGATGGTCTATCCGACCGCGACGGGGGAATGCGGGGGGGCCGCCGATGTAGCCGAAGAGCTGTGCCGCCACCATGTCCAGGGCGTCCTTCTGTATGCCGGGAATTATCGTTTCCGCGGAGGGGGCGCCTTCTCCGCCGACGAGTGGAACCTGGGAGATCTCCTTTCGATGCTCGAGGAGCTTTCAATGCCCGTCTTCACGCGGCCTGGCGCCGACCTGTCCTGGAGCGGAGTCCACGACCTGCTGAAAGCCCACCCGCGGCTGCCGCTGGTCCTGCGGGAGGTCGACCTCGCGTCCGACCGGAACCTCTATGCGCTGGCCGCCGCCTACCCGAACTTCTACGTGGGCACAGAGAACTACAAGGGGCTTTTCGCCCTCGAAGCCTTCGCGAAGCGCTTCGGATCCGAACGCCTCCTCTATGGGAGCGGATATCCCATCCAGAGCATGGGCGGGTCGATGACGGCGCTTCTGGTCTCGGACCTCGCGTGGAACGACCGGGAGAACATCGCAGGGCGGAACATGGAGCGGCTGCTCGGGGGGATCCGTCATGACTGAGCGCGGCGTCTACAGCGAAAGGCTCCTCCACCTCGATCGCCTCGGCGTGTTCATCTTCGACTGCCATGGGCATGTCGGCCCGGTGCCCACCCAGTCCGTCGCCGGCGACGGCGGGGAAGAGATTCTGGTCCGCATGATGGACCTCGTGGGCATCGACCGGATTTCCGCCTCCCATATGTTGGGCATCTGTGGGGATACGCTGGAGGGGAATCGTCTGGGCCTTGCGTGTGCCCAGCGGAACCCGGGACGGATTCTCCACTACCCCGTCTACGACCCGAACCTCGCGCCGGAGGAGATGATGGCCGATATGTTCCGCTATCTCGACGACCCCACGACGGCGGGCGTCAAGCTCCACCCCATGTGGCACGGGACGCGACCCGACGACCCGCGTTACGACCTCGTCCTCGAGGCGGCGGCGGAACGCTGCCTTCCGGTCCTTGTCCACACCTGGGGCGCGGAGGAAGTGCTCGCGGCCGAACGGACCGCCCGACGCTTCCCCGGACTCGCCCTTCTTATCGGTCACTCCGGCGGCGCCGACATCCGGGGCATCGACCAGGCGCTGGCCAGCGCGGCGGCGGTCGACAACCTCTACCTCGATCTGACGATGTCCCTGACCTATGACGGACTCATCGAGTACATGCTCGCGAAGGTACCGGTCGAGAGAATCCTGTACGGCTCGGACATGTCCTACATGGACCCGAGGACCCAGATCGGCCGGGTCGTGTTCTCCCGCATCGGAGATTCGGCGATCGAGCGGATCCTGGGCCTCAACTTCCTCGAGCTGGTTTCGCGCAGAAAACGGAAGGATGGACCGACGCCATGAGTGGGACGAAGACCGTGTTCAGCCTCTTCACGGGCATGCTGCCTCGACTGCCGCTGGAGACCGTCGCTGGGTTGGCGCGGGAAGCCGGCTTCGATGGACTGGAACTCGGGGTGGGCTATCCCAACCTGTCGTACGAAATCGCCGAAAGTCGCGCGGAGGAGATCCGCCGGGAGCTCGAGGACCAGGGGCTGTCCATCGTGGCCGTGTCGTGCGGCGGCGGTCCCTATCTTTCCGAACCGGACAAGGTGCGCCGTTCCCTGTCCATCGCCCAGCGCCTGGGAACGCGCCTGGTCCGCGTGCTTCCTCCGTGGTACGACGGGTCGGACTACCGGACCCTGTTCGACCGCAGCCGCGAGCAGCTGGAGGAGATCGTCGAACTCTGCCGCGCCGAGGACTGCCGGGCCATGCTGGAAACGCATTTCGGCAATCTCATCCCGAGCCCTTCGCTCGCCCTGCGCCTGATGGAAGGGCTCGATCCCCGTCATGTCGGCATCCTGCACGACCCCGCCAACCAGATCGTCGAAGGCCGGGAGCACCCGGGGATCTCCGTCGGCCTGATGGGCCCCTATCTCGCCCACGTCCACGTCAAGAACGCGACCTGGGGGTGGAACGAGCGGGATTGGCAGGGAAACCCGATCGAGAGACAATGGGGTTGGTCCTTCACCGGGATCCGGCAGGGCATGGTGGAATGGGGCGCCGTCGTCCGCCACCTTCTGCAGGCGGGGTACGAGGGAGCGTTCTCCTTCGAGGACCTCTCGCTTCGCGAGGACCGGGAGCGCCTCGCCGAGCTCGCCGGGTTCAAGGAATTCTTCCCGCCCGACAGTGGCGGAAACTGATGAGAACCAGCGCTCCGGCGCAGAACCGAAGGGGGAATGGGACATGATCCGCGGAATCCTCGGCACGGTGGACAAAGGCACGATCTCGCGCCACATCCAGGGGCACTTCTCCGAGCATCTCGGCCGCTGCATCTATGAGGGCATCTGGGTCGGGGAGGACTCCCCCGTACCGAACGTGGAAGGGTACCGAAGCGACGTGTTGGAGGCGCTCCGGGCGCTGCACGTCCCTGTCCTGCGCTGGCCGGGAGGCTGCTTCGCCGACGAGTACCATTGGAAGAACGGCATCGGGCCGCGCGAACTGCGACCGACCATGGTCAACACGCACTGGGGCGGAGTGACCGAGAACAACCACTTCGGCACCCACGAATTCCTGCGCCTGTGCGAACTGCTCGGGGCTGAACCCTATATCTGCGGCAACCTCGGCAGCGGCTCCGTCCAGGAGATGGCGGAGTGGGTCGAGTACATGACCTTCGCGGGGAAGTCGCCCATGGCCGACCTGCGCCGAAGCAACGGACGCGAGGAGCCCTTCCGCCTCAAGTACTTCGGCGTGGGCAACGAGAGCTGGGGCTGCGGCGGCGCCATGCGGCCGGAACACTATGCCGACGAATTCCGGCGCTACAACGTGTTCTGCCGCGACTTCGGCACCGAGCGCCTGTATCGGATCGCCTGCGGTTCCTATGAAACCAACTATCATTGGACCGAGGTACTCATGAAGGAGGCCGTGCAATTCCCGCCCTTCGGGGAGCACCGCCACATGCAGGGTCTGAGCTTCCACTACTACACGATCCTGCGCGGCGCGGATGGCAAGCCGAAACCCGCGACGGGTTTCACGCCGGAGGACTACTATGCGACGATGCGCGAAGCCTTGAAGATCGACGACATGCTGCGCATGCACGGGGCCATCATGGACCGCACCGACCCGGAGCGGAAGGTCGGCCTCATCGTGGACGAGTGGGGCACCTGGCACGAAGTGGAGCCGGGGAGCAACCCCGGGTTCCTGTACATGCGGAGCACGATGCGCGACGCCATGGTGGCGGCCCTCACCCTCCATGTGTTCCATCAGCATCGGGAGCGCGTCCACATGGCCAACATCGCCCAGGTGGTCAACGTCCTCCAGGCCGTCGTGCTGACCGAGGGCGACCGGATGCTCCGCACCCCGACCTACCACGTCTTCGAGATGTTCTCGGGCCATCAGGAGGCCGAGCTGCTCGACCTGAAGCTGGAGGACCGCTGGCTCGAACCGGCCGGCTCCGGTGCCTCCACGCCCCTGCCGGCCGTCAGTGCCTCCGCCTCGCGCGCCGCCGACGGCTCCGTGCTGTTCACGCTGGCCAACCTGTCGCTCGAAGCGGCCGAGACGATGCGGATCCTGCTGCCGGAGACCCTCGCGGGATGCGCCGTCGTCGACGCCCGCGAGCTCCGTTCGACGGGTGCGATCGACGCCGACAACACCTTCGACTCGCCGGACGCCATATCCCCGCGCCCGCTGGAGGGCGTCGGCATCGTGGACGGTTGGCTGGTCGTGCCGCTCGCCCCGATGAGCGTCGCCTCTGTGCGGTTGATCCCTTCCACGCCCCGGCCCTGATCCCGGCCTCGCAGAACGAGACGAAGGAGAGCCATGCCTTACGAAGTCGACCGGTCCCTCCTGCAACGGATCACGGACCCGCTCATCCGGCAGGGGGTCGAGATGGCCATCTCGCGCACGCTGCTTCCCGCCCTCACGGAGCGGGCCTACCCCGGCCACTTCACCGTCACGGCCAACGGCAAGGGATACGGCGAGTGGAATTCCTGGCCAGGTCTCGATTCCTGGGAGATGGCCGGCGCCTACCTGTACCTCGGGATGAACCGAGTCGTCGAGGACTACTACGACTATGTCGAGGCATCCCAGCGGGCGGACGGGAACGTGCCGTTCGCCATCTTCACCGCCGCGGAGATCCGGAAGCAGGTGGAGGACATCGGGTACTCCCACGCCCGATGGCCCGAGGACGCGTTCGTCTACGACGACCCGCAGGGGAATTCGCGCGAATGGGTCGGGCTCTACGAGCACTGGGTGAAGACCAACCCTCTGTCCACGCTGGCGCCCATCTGCCATATCCTACTCGGCGCGGAGATCCACGCCGCGTCCTCCTCGCTTTCCTGGCTCGCCGCGCATGTCGGTTCGATGGAGCGTGCGGGCGCGTATCTGCTCACGCAGAAAAGCCCCGAGGGTTTCATCGGAGGCGCGGGATTCTATGTCGAGCTCCCCTCCCGCTGGGCCTGGGACGGCATCACCCAGTGCTACGCGGTCGAGGCCTTCCGCCGCCTGGCAGGGCTGTACGATGCCCTGGGGCGGCCCGCGGACCGGGACCGCTGGCTGGGACAGGCGCGGGAGCTGACCGAGCGTTTCCGGGCGGTCTTCTGGACCGGGCGCCACTTCGCCGAGTATCTCCACCCCACGCACGGCGCCGTCGACCTCCGCAAACTCACCGATGTCGACATGGCCGCGATCGCCTTCGACCTTGCGCTTCCCGACCAGTCCGCCCTCGTCTGGAAGCAGATCCAGGCCGAAGCGAGTTTCTGGCACGGCGACATGCCGACGCGGTTGACGACCCTGCCCTTCGCATACGAGCCATGGGAGCTCATCGATGAATTCCCGCCAGGTCTGGAGGACTGGGAACCCACGCGCGACGCCAGCGGCATCGGTCGGATCTGGTTCGTCGATATGCTGGCGAGTTTGAAGCGTGGGGACGGCGCGCGCGTCGTCGATGCCGTGCGCAAGGTCTGCCGCCGCGGCGAACAGGACGGCTGGCTATGGTACGAACGATACAAATCGCTGCCGGACGGGACCGCGGAGTCCATCGGACCCGCCGGCTACTGCGAATACGCGGCCATCCTGGTCCGCATCGTCCTCGGGAACCTTGAGCTCTTCTCCGATGAACCAAAGGAGGCACCATGAAGGACCGCTGGCTGGATATCCTGAAGGAACAGGGCGTGACTCTGCGAGTCGGGATCGACCGATTCGAGGGGTGCATGCCGATCGATGGAGTCGTACAGGACGTCCAGGTTCCGCAGGAGTCCTCGGCGACCTTCCGGCTAGGCGCGGCGCGGTGGTCTTTGACGCTCGAGGCGCTCACCGTGGCGGACCGCCCCGACGCCATCGACCTCACGGCCCGATTCCATCTGGACGAAGGGGATGCACCGCAGACCCGGGTGTCCCTGGCCTTGGAATTCTCAGGCTGGTCCCGGGAAGCGTTCGTGCTGATGCCCGCCGCCGCCTATGACGGAAACCGCTTCGAGTCCCGGAAGATGGCCTACCCGCCGATGAACCGACAGCCGGAGGATATGGGTCCGGACGTCTCCACGCGGATCACCGACGTCCCGCGGCTCGAGATCGGCGCCGGACCATCCCGCATCCAACAGCTCACCGGAGACCTGGCCACGCCGGCGGTCGGCATCCGCCGCGTCGATGGGAAAGGGTTCTGGCTGCTGACGGAGCAGGCGACGACGCTGGGCGACTCGGGGCTGGAGCTCGAGGAGAGCGCCGACCGCAGCCGCGCGGTCCTGTCCGTCACGGCTCCGGGCATCCGTTATCCGACGCGCTACATCCACTGCGACATGGGCCGGCCGAGCGAGGACCGCGGACGGGATGTCCACCCCGGCGAAACCGTGGTCGTCCACGTTCGCCTGCACTTCTTCGACTGTCCCGCCGTCCCGGCACTGGCTGCGCGCTTCGTGGAGATCCGCAAGGACCTGGCCCCACTGGCCCCGCTGCATCACGAGCTTCCCTTCTCCAGTGCCTGGGAGATCCAAGAGGAGAAGTACAACCGGGAGAACTGGGTGGAGTCCAAGGGCTACTACGCCGTCGACAGCGCGGAGGGGTGGCAGGTCGGCTGGGTGGGCGGTCTCATGGTGACCTACCCTCTGCTGCTGGCCGGGTCGGCGCTTTCCCGCGTGAGAGCGCTCCGCAATTTCGATTTCGCCTTCCGCGAGGGACAGTCCGACTCTGGATTCTTCCTGGGCAGCGCTCGCCCCGACGGTCCCTACAGTGACTGCTTCTGGGACCCGGCCCGTCCATGGCACCTCATGCGGAAAAGCAGCGATGCGCTCTACTTCCTCTTCAAGCAATACGACCTCCTGGCGAAGCGGATGCCGGACTTCACGATTCCCAAGGCGTGGCGGGACGGCACGCGCCGCTGCGCAGACGCCTTCGTCCGCCTCTGGGAGCGATACGGGCAGTTCGGCCAGTTCGTCGACACGACCACGGGCGAACTCCTCGTCGGAGGATCGACCTCCGCGGGCATCGCCCCCGCGGCCTTGGCGCTGGCGGCGCGCTTCTTCGGCGAGCCCCGCTACCTGCAGGTCGCGGAGGAAGCCGCGGAGTCGTACTTCCATGACGCCACGGAACAGGGATGCACGACGGGCGGACCGGGCGAGGCGCTGCAATGCCCCGACAGCGAATCGGCCTTCGGACTGCTCGAATCCTTCGTCGTCCTCTTCGAGGAGACGGGCGCGCCGGTCTGGCTCGAAAGGGCCCGGGCGCAGGCGGACCTCTGCGCCACATGGTGCGTCTCCTACGACTTCGCTTTTCCACCGGCCTCCACCTTCGGACGGCTGGACATGCGCACCACCGGCACGGTCTACGCGAACGTCCAGAACAAGCACAGCGCCCCCGGCATCTGCACGCTATCAGGAGATACCCTGTTCAAACTGTACCGAGCGACTGGCGAGGAGCGTTACCTGGACCTGATCCGGGATATCGCCCATGCCATGCCGCAGTACATTTCGCGCGGGGACCGGCCGATCCGCGCGACCAACGGGCAGGACATGCCCGTCGGGTGGGTCAACGAGCGCGTCGAGATGAGCGATTGGCTGGAGCCGGTCGGCGAGATCTTCTACGGCTCCTGCTGGTGCGAGGTCTCGAACATGCTGACCTACGCCGCGGTGCCGGGGCTCTACGTCCGGATCGACACGGGGTTCTTCCTGGCCATCGACCACATCGACGTCGAGGTCGTGGAGGACGTACCGAAGCGGCTGTGCCTCCGTCTTCTCAACCCGACGGCCTTCCCGGCGAAGGTGCGGGTCTTCGCGGAGCGGGCGTCCGAAACGGGCCGGATCCTGGGACAGGTCGACGTCCTGCGCTGGCCGGTCGTGGACGTCCCCGCGCTTGGAACCGTGGAGCTGGAGTACGACCGATGGATCCCATGACCCCCAAGCAGCGCATGCTCAACGCCTATCGCGGCCTCTTCTCCGACCGCACCCCGGTCGCGCCCGAATTCTGGTACTACTACCCGGCGAAGATTCTCGGGGTCGGCATGATGGAATTCGAGCGGGAGCTGCCCTTCTGGCAGTCCCTGCAGACCGTCTTTCGGAAATACGGCACGGAGGGGTGGGGCGCGGCCTTCCCGGATGTCGGCAACGCGGACCTTTCGAAGCGGATCAGGTTGGATAGGATTTCCGAAGGGCGCTACCGCGAATCCACCGAGACCGACTTCCGCGGGCGGCACTTCACCACGACCAAGATCTTCGATTCCCACGAACCCTCGTGGGTGGAGAGGCGACTCGTCGCCGAGGGCGAGTCCCCTGCGGACGCTCTCGACATGCTGCTTTCGCCCGGGAACCTCCTCGACGTCGGCCCGATGAACCACGCCCACCGGAGCGTCGGGGAGGACTATCTCCTCGAGGCGTGGCTGGGCACGCCTTTCTTTGACTTCATGGCGGAGCTGATGGGGTTCGAGGAGACCGTCCTCTACTTCGTCGAGGAAGACACCGCCGTTCTCGAGGAATATCGTCGGCGCTACGTGGACTACCAGAAGGGGATCGTCCGCAGGATCTGCCGCGATACTCCCTATGAAAGCTTCGTCATCGGCTGCTCCTATTCCTGCAATTCGCTGATCGGCCCCTCGATGTGGCGCACATGGGACAAGCCCTACCTCCAGGAGATGGCCGACGAAATCCACCGCCACGGGAAGCTGCTGCATATCCACTTCCATGGTCGGGCGATGGAGACCGTCTCCGATTTCGCCGAGATCGGCATCGACTGCGTCTGTCCGTTCGAACGGAGCCCCGGGGGCGACGTGGATGGCGTGGAGGGACTGCGGCAGGTGCGTGCTCTTCTCAAGGACCGCACGACGATGAACGGGAACGTGCACACCGTCGAGACCCTGATCCGGGGCACGCCCGAGCAGGTCCGGCGGGAGGTCCGCGAAATCCGGGAAGCCTTCGAGGGCTCGGCGAGACTGATCATCGGCACCGGTGACCAGGTCGGCGAAGAGACGCCCGAGGAGAACATCCTGGCCATGATCGAGGAAGCCCAACATCCAAATGGAATACCGTATCGTCCATAGAGAATACAACCCCATTGGGTCAAGTGGTGTACGATTCTAGCAGGACGATCGGTCGTCCAGGGCAACACGGAAACAGCGGGAGGAGCAAGTATGGATTCGAGAGAGAGAGTCGCCCGGACCCTGCGGCATGAGGCGGTGGACCGCGTCCCGAGACAGCTCTGGTATCTTCCGGGCGTATACATGTTCCGGCTGAAGGAGCTGCTCGACATGCTGGACCGCCACCCCGCCGATTTCGGGCAGGCGGACCTCGCCTTCGGAACCGGCCGGCGGTGCCGCGGCGATGAGAACGTGCCCGGCTTCTACACGGACGCCTGGGGTTGCGTCTGGAAAGTTGCCGAGCCCGGTGTCGTCGGAGAGGTCAAGGCACACCCGATCGACGAACTGACCGACGTCGACCGATACGAAATCCCCTGGGAACTGCTGGACGAAGCGGACTTCTCCCGCGTGAACCGCAGCTGCGCCGAGACCTCGAAGTTCGTCCTCGTCGGCACGGAAGTCCGGCCTTTCGAGCGGATGCAGTTCCTGCGCGGAACCGAACGGCTCTTCATGGACCTGGCCTATGGCGAGAAGGAGATCCTCACGCTGCGGGACCGGCTCCACGAGTTCTATATCCGTCAGATCGAGATGCTTGCGGCCACGGACGTCGACGGGGTCTCGTTCATGGACGACTGGGGGACCCAGCAGACCCTGCTGATCTCGCCCGAGATCTGGCGGGCCGTCTACAAACCGCTCTACAAGGACTACTGCGACATCCTCCATGCCCGCGGCAAGTCCGTCTTCTTCCATTCGGACGGCCATATCGAGGCCATCTTCCCCGACCTCATCGAGATCGGCGTGGACGCCGTCAACTCCCAGCTCTTCTGCATGGACATCGAGAAGCTCGGGGAGCGATATGCCGGGAAAGTCACCTTCTGGGGCGAAATCGACCGGCAGCACGTCCTGCCCTTCGGCACGCCCGACGATGTGCGGGCCGCCGTGCGACGGGTGGCGCGCGCCACGATCAAGGGCGAGCGCACCGGCGTCATCGCGCAGTGCGAGTGGGGCAACCGGGACCCGGCGGAGAACATCGAGGCCGTCTTCGAGGAGTGGGACAGGATATGAACGACTGGAACGCGAGGGAGCGCATCCTAGCTGCGCTTCAGGGAAAAACGACCGACTTCGTGCCCTGGTTCGGGGACCTGGACTACTGGATCTCCTCCATGAGGAAGCGTGGCACGCTGCCCGACGAGTACGCGGGCGACGGCCATTTCAAGTTGCACCGCGACCTCGGCGTCGGGTTCTACCTGCAAGGGTACTTTCCCTACGATACCGCCTATGAAGGCGTGGAGATCGAGGAGAAGCAGGAGGGGGACGTCTTCCGCAGGACCCTCCGCACACCCGCGGGCGTCCTGACCTCCGAGATGAGATACCTGCCCGATACGTTCTCCTGGGCGCATGTCCACCACCTCCTCAAGGGCATCGACGATTTGCCGGCCTACCTCTATCTGACCGAACACACCACCTACGCGCCGAACTATGCGGAGGCGGAGAGGCGGAAGGGGCTGGTCGGCGACAACGGCGTGACCCTGTGCTATTTGCCCCGCAGTCCGTTCATGGAACTCGTGACCGATGTCGCGGGGCTCGAGAACCTGGTCTTCCTCATGGCGGACTGGCCGGACGAGACGATGCATCTGCTCGAGGCCATGGAGCTCCAGGCCGACCGCGCCGCGGAGATCGCGCTGGCCTCCCCGGCAGAGTGCCTCATGATTCCGGAGAACCTGTCCTCGGAGATGGTCGGCGCGGACTACTATCTCCGCTTCCTTCGCCCCTATGAGAAGAAGTGGACCGACCGGATCCGCGCGGCAGGGAAGTACTCCTTCATCCACATGGACGGCACGCTCCAGGGACTGATCCGTTTGGTCGCCGAATCCGGCTTCGACGTCCTGGAGGCGCTAACGCCGCTGCCGTCCGGAGACATGTCCTGGGCCGAGATCGCCGCTGCCGTTCCAGCGGGCCCGATCCTTTGGGGCGGACTGCCCGGCGTCCTGTTCACCCCCCATGTCACGGACGACGAATTCGAGGCGCATGTCGAGGGAATCCTGGAAATCATGCGCACGTCGCGGCGCTTCGTCCTGGGCGTCGCGGACCAGGTGCCCCCCGATGCGATCTGGTCGCGGGTGGCGAAGATCCACGAGAGGGTCGAGGAATTCGGCCGCATGGAAAGGAACGCGTGACTCCCATGACAGAGAGCCAGCTCGCCCTGCTCCACCACACCTTGCGACACGAGTCCACGGGGCGCTTCCTCGCCTACGCGCAATTCTCCCCCGCACTGGATGCCGCACTGCGCGGCCGCCTCGGTCTCGGGTCGGAGGTCGACCTGACCCGGCATTTCGGGATGTATCGACCGGAACACGTTTCGCTTCAGGTGACGGCCGCTTATCAGGCACCCGACTTCAGTCGGTATTTCCCCAAGGAGAAGATTCCGGCCGGCGCCTTCGTCAACGGCATCGGCGTCCTGGAGATCCCTGGGAGCAGCTACCACTTCACCGCCTACGTGAGTCCCCTCCGCAACGCGGAGACCTGGGGCGAGATCGAGGACTATCCCTACCCGAGCCTCGACGGGATCTCCTTCGACGGCATGGCGGCGCAGGTGGCGGCGGTCCATGCGGAGGGCAGGGCCGCGACGCTCTGGATCGGCCACATGTACGAGACCGCCTGGCAGATCCGCGGTTACGAACGGTTCCTGGAGGACATGCTGCTGGAGCCGGAGCGATGCGAATACATCCTGGACCGACTGATGGAACGGAACGTGGTCCTGGCGAAGGCCGCCGCGGCGGCCGGCTGCGACTACATCATGGTCGGGGACGATGTGGCGAACCAGCGCTCCCTGATGTTCTCCATCGACCTCTGGCGGCACTTCATGAAGTCGCGGTGGGAGAAGGTCTTCCAGGCGGCCCGGTCCGTCCGTCCGGAGATCGGCATCTGGTACCACAGCGATGGCGCCATCCTCGACATCGTCCCCGAACTTCTGGACATCGGCGTGACGATCCTGAACCCCGTGCAGCCCGAATGCGTCGATCCGGTGGAGATCAAGCGGCTGCTGGGCCGTCGCGCCGCCATCGACGGGGCTATCGGAACGCAGACGACCATGCCGTTCGGCACGCCGGCCGACGTGAAGGCCATGGTCCGGGAACGCGTCGATACCCTGGGTCGCGACGGCGCACTGATTCTTTCTCCCACCCACATGCTGGAACCCGAGGTGCCCGTGGAGAATGTTCTGGCGTTCTTCGAAGCCGTGGATGAAATCAACGCCGGTTGACGAACCGTCGACCTAGACGAAGGGGAGAAGAGCCGATGCTTCCAAGAGATCGAGTCCATGCCGCCCTGAACTACCAGAAGTGCGATGCGGCCGCGCTGGAGTACCACCCGTCGCGACGGGGCCTCTTCGAACACGGCGAGAAGCTCCGGTCCCTTTTCGAACAGGTGCCCGGCGACTTCGAGGATGTGCTGGACACCCCGATCCCGGTGCCCGACCCTTCCCACTTCGATGCGCAGGGCGAATACCATGAGCTCCGGAAGGACGAGTGGGGTACCGTCTGGGAGTACCGGATCTTCTGCATGACGGGACACCCCGCGGAGTGGCCGTTGGAGGACATCCAGCGGATCCACTCCTTCCCGTTCCCCCCCAACGAATACGCTTCCGCCGCAAGTTTCGATGCCCTGAAGGCGCGCTCCGCCGAAATCCGCAGGACCCGCTTCCACAAGGCAGGCTGGTTCGGTCTCTTCGAGCGGATGATCGGGCTGCGGCGCTTCGAGGACGTGCTCATGGACCTGGCGGAGGACAGCGAGGAGATCAATCTGCTCGCGGACCGTCTGGTCGCCTACCAGGCGGCGGACATCGCCCGCCTGATCGAAGCCGGCGTCGACGGCATCCAGTTCGGGGATGATTACGGCACCCAGCAGGGGCTGATCATGTCCCCGGAACTCTGGCGGCGCTTCTTCAAGCCGCGCCTACAGACCCTGATCCGACCCGTCCAGGACGCCGGAGTCAAGGTGTTCTTCCATACCTGCGGCAAGTCTCGGGAGCTGCTCGATGATTTCCGCGAGATCGGCGTGGATGCGATCTGGCCCCAGCTCTCCCTCTACGACCCGCCGGAGCTGGCGGCGCATTGCCGCGACCTCGGACTGGCGGTGGCGATCCACATCGACCGGGCCCACGTGATGACGAAAGGGACCCCAGAGGACGTGGAGGCCGCCGTGGAGTACGCCGCAAAGGTCTTCCGCCCGCAGGATGGAGGATCCTGGTTCTACGTCGAGATCGACAACGGCTTCCCATTCCGCAACGTCGAGGCACTGGTGAAGTCCATCGGCCGGTACCGCAACCCATGAGCGAATCGTGGCTTCTTGAAACGGCAGGGGACGTCCTCCAGCTGGACAGCGAGACGCTGCGGCTTCTTTCCTTCCGCAGCTGGACGGCTCCCGGGCATGAATTCATCGACCCTTCGGAGACGCATCCGGTTTTCGTTCTGGGCTATCTCGACGGAGACCGGCATTATCGCCAGCTGGACTCGACGGCCGCCTGTTCGGTTCGGACCGACAGGGTCCGGGAGGGACGAGATTGGGTCCTGACCGCCGTCTACTCCGACTTCGAGGGTCTGGACCTTTCGCTGACCTGCACCGTCCGCGCCTCGCCGGAGGACCGCTTCGTCCGTTGGGGGATCGGTCTTCGGAACGGCTCTGGGCTCGACGTGGTCGACCTCCAGTACCCTTTCGTCGTCTGCGCCTGCGCGGATCCGGAAGCGTCCGGAACCGAGTCCGTGCTCCTTCCTCATGGTTACGGCAGCGGCCGCCTCGTCGAAGGCCGCGGACCCGCTTCGGGGTCGGAAGCGCTGCACCGGAAGCTTCCCAAGGACGATGCGTCGGTCTGGGAGTTCTGCGCCCGGACCGGGGATGCGAACCATTATCCCGGCCTGCAGTTCGCCCAATTCCTGGCTTATTTCGACGGAGATGCGGGGTTGTACTTCGCCTGCGAGGACACGGAGGCCCACGTCAAGCGGTTCCTTGCGACCGACCGGGGAGAGGGCGTCCGCCTCGGCGTCGCCCACGTCGGAGACTGGCCGACCACCGGGGAACGGACCCTCGGCTATGACACCGTCGCCTGCTCGTTTTGTGGCGACTGGTACGATGCCGCCGACCTCTACAGGGAATGGAGCTTCGCTCGGTCCTGGTTCACGCCGCTGCACCAGAGGACCGACATCCCGGCGTGGCTGCTCGACTCGCCCGTCTATCTGACCATCCGGCCGCAGGGTATCCTCGACACGGGTCCCGTGCTGCCGGTCGAGGAGTTCCTTCCCCTCGACAAATGCATCCCGCTCCTCGAAAAGGTCGCGGATACGGTGGAAGCTCCCCTGGCCGTCGTCCTCATGGGGTGGGAGCGGGCGGGCTCCTGGGTCTTCCCGGAAGTCTTCCCCCCGGTCGGCGGCGAGGAGGGCATGGCCGCCTTCGTGGAGGCCGTCCGGCGACACGGCTGGCAGGCAGGAACTTTCTGCAGCGGGACCCGCTGGACCATCGCCCACATGGGGAGCGGCTATGACGGAAGGGAATACTTCGACCTGAACCATGGGGACCGCTGCATCTGCCGCGAGGCCGATGGCGCTCCCTGGGCGGAGAACTGGGACATGGACTGGCGGCCGAGCTTCGCCTGCTGCGTCGGCTCGGAAGAGACGCGCCGCATCGCGACCGAGGCCGTGCGGCACCTCATGGACTGGGGGATGACGTCCCTGCAGTTCCTGGACCAGAACAACGGGGCCGCATCGTTCCCCTGCTTCTCCGCCGACCACGGCCACCCCCCCGCTCCCGGCCGCTGGATGGCCGATGGAATGGCAAGACTGATGGAAGATTTCCGCATCGCCTCGGAAGGAGACGGACGGATGGACGTCGTCCACTCGGCCGAAGCGGGACTCAACGAGACGTGCCTGCAGCTTTTCGGATTGACCGAGCTCCGGACCTTTCCACCGGGATACGACGTCGACGTCGTCCCGCTCTACCAGTACCTGTTCCATGAATGCATCGTCCTGCAGGGCATGATGGGACATGCGCCGGAACCTTTCCACCTCGCGATCCGGAACGCCGTGAACTGCGTGCTGGGCGGCCTCCCCGGCGGAGTCCTCACCGGCGACGGCACCCTCCTGGACAAGGACACGGACAATTGGGCTCTCTGGCTACCGCACGTCGAGAAGAGCGAAGACGCGTTCGAGATGATCCGAACCGTCGCCGCGCTTCGACGCGGACCCGGGCGGCCATATCTCGTCTTCGGCCGGATGCTTCGGCCTGCGGAGACGACGGGCATCGGGACGATGGCCTGGACGTCGAACGGCCGCGAGAACCGCATCCCGGCGGTGTTCCATTCCGCCTGGCAGGGCCCCGACGGCCGGGTCGGCGTCGTTCTCGCGAACTGGACCCCCGTGGAGCAGTCTCTCGTCATCTGCGACGGCCGCCTGACGAACGGCGGCCTGCCGGTGACCGTCCACCTGTCGGAGAGGACCCTCGACCGCTGGGAGGGCGTACCCGTCTCCGGTGGAATCCCGATCACGCTGCCGCCGCATTCGTGTGCGGTCCTGGAGAAAGGCGGACACCCGCATGGTTGAACGCAAAGAACCGAAGATCGGCGTCCAGGGAAGCGTCCTGGGCTGGAACGACCCCTTCCACCCCGAGCTCTGCCGCACCGTCATGCGGACCGGGGAGGGGCGCGTGCTCGGCCCCCAGGATCCGCAACCCACATTGGAAGCCTTCATGGACCTGCTCCGGTCGCTGGGCGCGGACCTCTACCTCCACCACGTCATGCCCGACGCTGCGGAGACGGACCACTTCCTCGACGCCATCGAGCGGTTCGACATCGACTTCCTGCTGGGCAACGAGTACGGCAACATCAACGGCCCCTACGGCGACACCCTCAACCGGTACGACGTGCCCGATTCCTGCGTGGCGAAGGCGGCGCGGTCCGCACGGTTCCTGGGACTGCTCTACGACGAGACCGAGCACCTCCAGCTCCATCCCTCCATGTATCTCGACTACCACCCGGAGGAGGCCGCCCGCGGCCGCCGCCGCCATCAGTGGGCCAACGTCGATGGACTGGGGTTCCAGGAGTCCGAGGACGCCGTCGCGGCGGCCGTCGCGGCCCGCCGGGAGGCCTATGGCGGGCGTGTCGACATGTACGGCGAGCATGTCTTTCCCACGATGTACCATGCGCTCGCCCGCGGCGGGATGAACCCCTGCCCGAAGGTGCTGAAGGAGGAATTCGCATCGGCACAGCTGGCCACGGCTCTCGGCGCCGCACGGCAGTACGGCCGGAAACTCGGCGTCTGCGTCGACTTCTGGGGGCAGGACGTCGGGACGTGGTTCACGCGCATCTGGGGATTCCCCGGCCACTCCCCGGTGGAGTACCGCTCAGCCTTGGAGCTGGCCTATCTCTTCGCCCCGGACCTGATCTTCACGGAAAACGTCGACATCCTGGCCCGCAACACCCCCCGCGGTTTCGAGAGGACCGAGTTCGGAGACGTCCTCCACGAGTTCACGCACCGCTTCGTCCCGGCCCACCCCCTGGCCCACCACCACACGCAGTGCGATCCGGACGTCGTCCTGATCCGCTCGGACGACACCGAGTGGGGAGGGGAGGAGCACCCCTACGGAAACGAGGCTCTGACCTTCGACTACCGCTCCCGGACACCGTTCAAGGCCTTCCACATGCTGAGCCGCGGAAGCCTCCCGGCCAACGGCATCCTGACATTCCTGCCGCAGTACACCTACCACTCCGGGTTCTATCCGCGAACGGACGAGACCATGCGGGTCCTCCCTCTGGAGCGAGGCGTAGACCCCGCGCGCGCCACCGTTACCCACCGCCTGTTCCACCCGCTGCCCAATGTGCTGGTGCTGGACGAGCGGGCCGATAGCGCCGCCATCGGAAATCCCGGGCTCATCTTCCTCGTGGGCAGCCGAATGACCCCGCAGTGCCTTGCCGCCGTGGCCGAGAAGGTCCGCGACGGCGCGACATGCGTCGCGATGCGCTGGCTCGTTCCGCCGGCGCGGGACCTGAGCTGGAAGGACGGGGCTGGCCGGTGGATCGTGGTCGACGACTTGGAATGCGCCGTCGTCCAGGAGGCGGTCCGGCCGTTCCTAGGGGAGCCTGGCGTCTGGAGGCAGCGTTTCGGCGACGTCGAGGTGCGGTTGCACAACGAGAGCGGCGACGGAATCACGCTCGGTCATGAAGTGGGAGGCCGTCGATGAACCCCATGACGAATCGCGAACGCATCATCGCCACCGCCACGGGCACGCCCGTCGACCGCCTGCCGTTCTTCTTCTATTTCGGCCCCTGGGGCGAAACGCTGGAGCGGTGGCACACCGAAGGGCTGCCCGAAGGCGTCGACTGGCAGGCGGGGTTCGGGTTCGACGCAGGCATCACGATTCTGGACAAGGGATTCGGATACTTCCCGAAATTCGAATACCAGCTGCTCGAGGACCGCGGGGACCGCATCGTGTTCCGCGACGAGCTCGGGATCACCCAGCTGGCGAAGAAGGAAGGCGCCGCCGTTCCGATGTATCTGGACTATCCGGTGAAGGACCGGGCCAGCTGGCTCGAGCTGAAGAAGCGCCTCGACCCGGACGACCCGGCCCGTTTCCCTGCGGACTGGAAGGACCAGGCGGCCCGACTGAACCGCGGAGACCAGGCCGTCCAGGTCGGCGGATGGCCCTATGGGCTCTTCGGAACGCTGCGCGACATGATGGGCGTCGAGCCGCTGCTCCTCGCGTTCTATGACGACCCGGAGCTGATCGCCGACATCATGGGCACGCTCACGGACCTGTGGATCGCGGTCTACGCGAAGATCTGCAAGGACGTGAAGGTCGATATCATCCACATCTGGGAGGACATGAGCGGCAAGAACGGCTCGCTGATCTCGCCCGCGATGGTGCGCGAGTTCATGTTGCCGAACTACAAGCGCATCAAGGCCTTCGCCGACCGGGCCGGAATCCCGGTGATCGCCCTCGATACCGATGGGGACTGCACGGAACTCATCCCGCTGTTCATGGAGAGCGGCATCAACCTGCTCATGCCCTTCGAAGTGGCCGCCGGAAGCGATATCGTCACCTACCGGAAGCAGTTTCCCGGCCTCGGCATCATGGGCGGCATCGACAAGCGGGAGATCGCGCTGGGACGGGCGGCCACGGACCGGGAGCTGGACCGGATCGATCCCATGTTCACCCTCGGCGGCTACTACGCCATGCTGGACCACCAGATCCACCCCGAGATCTCCTGGGCCGATTTCCAATACTTCACCTTCCAGTTGAAGAAGCGCCTCGGCATCCATTGACGAACAAGGAGGAACACCCATGCTCTCGAAGATGAAGTCCGTCGTCACCCGCTACGAAGGGAACCCGATCCTCAAGCCGTCCGACATGCCCGCCGCCTGCTGCGCCGTCTACAACTCCGGCGTCATCAAGACCCCCGAGGGCGAGTACATCATGACCAGCCGGTTCGAGTCGCCGGACAAGGACCAGTTCATCTGGGTCTCCCGCAGCCGCGACGGCTACCATTTCGTGCCCGACGCGGAGCCGGTCACGTTCGTCTGCAAGCCGGAGGAACAGGCCGAGTACGATGCGAACACGATCGTGAAGGACCCCGGCATCCACTCCTGGTACGACCCGCGGATCTGCCCCCTGGATGGCGAGTACTACATCACGTACTGCGCGGGCGGCGACTACGCCTGCCGCATCGTCATCGGCAAGACCCGCGACTTCAAGACGATCGAGCACGTCAGCTTCCCGCTCCACATCAACAACCGCAACGCCGTCCTGTTCCCCGAGAAGATCAATGGGAACTATGTCATGCTCCACCGGCCGCAGAACCTGAACGCCCGCGAGAGCGGCGCCATCTGGATCGCCGACTCCCCGGACCTGGTCTACTGGGGCAACTGCCGCATCGTCGCCAAGTCGCAGGCCTATTGGGAGTGCACCAAGATCGGCCCAGCCGCACCCCCGATCAAGACGCCGGAAGGCTGGCTGTGCGTGTACCACGGTGTCTTCCCCCACGCCAACGGGATGAGTTATGCCGGCGGCGTCCTGCTGCTGGACCTCGAGAACCCCGCGATTGTGAAGGCCAAGGCCAGGATGCCGATCATCATCGTCGAGGAGCTGTACGAGCAGGTCGGCATGGTGCCCGACATCGTCTTCCCCGGCGCCGTGATCCCCGAAGGCGACGGCACCGTGAAGATCTACTACGGCGCCGCGGATTACGTGCAATGCGTCGCGACGGCCCGTATCTCCGATCTCATCGATGCGTGCTACAATCGATAGAAGACAGGAGGGTGAACATGGATAGGAAAGCGACCATCCAAAAGACTTTCGAGTCCGGGCAGGGGATCCTGAAGTTCATCCCCGTTTTCGTGCCGCGCCGGTTCGGCAGCGCCGGGCACCGGCTCAAGCTGCACCCCGACGACTACTTCGCATACGGCACGGAGCGGGGCTCCATCAAGGAGCGCTGGTTCTCCTCGGTCATCCCGGCCATGAACGGCCCGCTGGCCGCACCGGACGAGGGGATGAGCTACGTGGACGTCACGGGCCGCGTCGAGGACAAGGTCCTCTTCAAGGACTTCGTGGACCAGCTCGGGGCCGGTCTCATCGGTGCGGACCTGGTCGAGAAGCACGGGACCTGGCCCATGTACTCCAAGTTCTTCGACTACGAGAACCCGTTGTTCCACCACGTGCACCTGGACTTCGCCGCGGCGGCGCGGGTCGGCAAGATCGGCAAGCCCGAGGCGTACTACTTCCCGAGGCAGCTGAACAACACCCCCGGCAAGTTCCCGCACACCTACTTCGGCTTCGACCCGGACGTCACGCCGGACGAGGTCAAGGAGCGGCTACGCGATTACACGACGCGCGACACGCGGATCACGGAGCTCTCCCGGGCCTACCGCATCGAGCTCGGAACGGGCTGGTACACTCCACCCGGTGTGATCCACGCGCCCGGCTCCTACCTGACCTACGAGCCGCAGTGGAACAGCGACGTGAACAGCGTCTACGAGAACGTCTGCGACAACGAGATCTACGGCCGCTCCTTCCTGGACGAGAACGTCCCGGACGACCGAAAGGACGACATCGACACGATCTTCGACCTGCTCGACTGGCCGAAGAACGTGGATCCGAACTACCGGAAGCACTATTTCCGGCCCCCGCTGCCGGCGCGGTCGACCGCGGACTACGAGGAGAAGTGGATCGCCTACGGCAACGAGTACATCGCGGCGAAGGAATTGACGGTGCTCCCCGGCTGCTCGGCCACGATTCACGACGACTTCGCCTACGGCTGCATCCTCGTGCAGGGCCATGGCACCCTCGGGGGTCACGCCTGCGAAACCTCGACCATGCTCCGGTACGGCCAGCTGTCCGCGGACGAGTTCTTCGTCGGCGTGCAGGCTGCGAAGGCCGGTGTGAGGATCGTGAACGAGAGCCTATGGGAGCCGCTCGTCATCCTGAAGCACTTTCCGGCGAACGACGCCACGCCGACGATTGGCTAGGAACCCTCGAACCATCAGGAGGAGAACCATGGAGAGCGCGAAACTGCAGAACTTTGAAATCCGGAACCAGAGGATCCGCACGGCCTTCGAGGCCTGGAAGAAGGCGGACACGAGCCACGCACGCCAGCGTCTATCGCTGTCCTGGAGCAACTGGGGCTTCGGCCTCGAGTCGCTCGAGGAGTCCGCGGCCCGGCTCGAACGGAGCGGAATCCGTTGGATCGAGCTGCACGGAAACCACTACGGCCCGAGCCTGGGCTACCGCCCGGCCGAGACGCTGCGCATCCTGGGCGACCACGGCCTGCGCGTCGCCGGAATCTGCGGCATGTTCTCCGACGACAACGACCTGTCGAGCAACCGCGCCGTGAAGCGCCAGGCCGCCCTCGACTACATCGAGCGCGAGCTGGAGTTCGGAGCCGCCGTGGGCGCGTCCTACATGCTGGTCGTCCCCGGCTCCGTCGGCCGTCCGACCGCCTACGACGACAGCGAGTTCCACCGCAGCGTCGAAACGCTCCGCATCGTGGCCGACCGCTTCGTGGAGTCCGGCATCCAGGCCGCCGTCGAGCCCATCCGCGCGGCCGAGGTCAGCTTCGTCCACACGGTGCGCGAGGCCATCGAGTACATCGCGGCCGTGGACCACCCCGGCGTGCAGCACATCAACGGCGACCTCTACCACATGCAGGTCGGCGAGGCGCATATCGGCGACGCCCTCCTCGAAGCCGGCGACCGGCTCGTGAACCTGCACCTGGCGGACAGCAACCGCTGCGCCCTGGGCGACGGCTCGCTGGATTTCGACACCGTGCTCATGTCGCTGTACCTCCTCGGCTTCGGCGAGCCCGGCTCGCGCCGGTTCATCACCCCGGAACCGCTCGGACCCGGCGGCGCGCCCTACCCCGCGATGTACGGAAAACCCGATCCGGCACGCCTCGAGGCGCTCGTCTCGCAGTCCGCGCGCTATATCCGGGAGCGGGAACAGGTGCTGTTGGGG
>CAZOHH010000035.1:0-19272 GCA_964579735.1 uncultured Oscillospiraceae bacterium
TGTCCTTGCTGCTTCGCACGGCCTTGCACTCTTCTACATCTCTCGAAACTCGGGTAATGGTTCCGTCATGGTCCTCCTGGGGAAATGCGATGCATGCCTCGACTTCAAGGCTATCAGAGTCCGAAGGGGGGTTCAAGTGCGACTCGCGCCAGCGGATGTTCCCAAGCTCGCCTCTGCTATAATCGAAAGAGAGTGAACCAACCCACACCCCCATCGACGAGGCTGCCATGACCCGTTCGAAATCCGCATCCGTCCTTCGATCTCTATTCCCGTTGCCAGCGCTGTTTCTTTCGCTCCTGCTGGTGTTCCTGCTGGCTGGTTGCGCGCCTGAGGGGTCTCCTGCTTCGCCCACGGCATGGATGACTGCGCCCCCCACTTCCTCCCCGACGCCGCAGGCCCCCACTGCGACGCCGTCTCCGGTTCCGTCGACCCCGACACCCACCCCGACCCCTGCCGTCCTCTTCGGACGGGTCCCAGTGATGACCGTGAAGTCCGTCAACCCCGGCTACTCGGGCCCCGCTCTGGAAAGCCTCCTCGTCGACGTCCGCGAATTTGCGCCGGGGATCTGCATCGACCTGATCTACGCGACCGCGGACAACTTCATGGGCGAGATTCTTTACCCACGCGACCTCTGCTTGATGCAGGAGGACACCCTCGAGAAGCTCCTCAAGGCTCAGGCCATCTTCCAAGAGGACGGCTACTCGATCAAGATCTTCGACGCATACCGCCCCTATGCGGTCACCGTGAAGATGGCCGCCTTCACCGGCGGGGGCATCTTCGTGGCGGACCCGAAGAAGGGATCGAACCACAACCGAGGTGCCGCGGTCGACATGACCGTCGTGGACGCCCAAGGCAACGAACTCGAGATGTCTTCCGAAGTCGACACGCTCGATTCGACGGCCTTCCGGAATAGCCCCATGTCGGCGGCGGCCCGGAGGAACCTCGATTATGTAGAGAGCGTCATGAAGTCCTGCGGCTTCGTTCCAAACCGTTACGAATGGTGGCACTACAATGACAGCCGATACGCCATCTACCCCATCCTCGACCTCGCCCTCGACGAGGTCGAGATGGTTCCTGCGGAGTCCGTGCCGAGCATTTCTCCGCCCCCTGTCCTTGACTCGTCAAAGACAGGGTACGTCAGCGTTTCGCCGACGCCGACACCGTCGGCTTGAAAAACTTTTCAAGGCCATTTCTGCAGCTTTAGGGTATAATCGGTAGCACATCTTGAACCCCCCATTTCAACCCACCAAGGAGGAACGACCTGATGACAGCTTCCAGAACGAATTCGCCCGTTTCCTTCCCCGCTCCCGTCGACGCCCTCGCTGTCGACACCCTCCGCTTCCTGGCCGTAGACGCGGTCCAGCAGGCCAACAGCGGCCACCCCGGACTTCCCCTCGGCGCCGCGCCGATGGCCTATACCCTCTACTCGCGCCACCTGCGCTTCGACCCCTGCGAACCCGACTGGGACGACCGCGATCGGTTCGTCCTCTCCGCCGGCCACGGTTCTGCGCTGTTGTACTCCCTGCTCCACGTGTTCGGGTACGCGCTCACGCTCGATGATCTGAAGAAATTCCGCCAGTGGGAGAGCCTCACGCCGGGTCACCCCGAACGCGGCCTCACCCCGGGCGTCGAGTTGACCACCGGTCCCCTCGGCCAGGGTCTCGCCAGTGCGGTCGGGATGGCCGCCGCCGAAGCCCACCTCGCCGCCGTCTACAATCGCCCCGGCCACGACGTGGTCGACCACTACACCTACGTCCTGTGCGGAGACGGAGACCTCATGGAGGGCGTCGCAGCCGAAGCCGCCTCCCTGGCCGGCCACCTCGGTCTCGGCAAACTGATCGTCCTCTACGACGACAACCGCATCACGCTGTCCGCTTCGACGCAGCTCAACTTCACCGAGGACGTCGCGATGCGCTTCCGCAGCTACGGCTGGCACACCCTGCGCGTCGAGGACGGCAACGACCTCGAGTCGATCGATCGGGCCATCGAGGAGGCCAAGGCCGAGAAGGACCGCCCCTCCCTGCTGCGCATCCACACGCACATCGGCTTCGGCTCCCCCAACAAGCACGACTCCTTCGAGGCCCACGGTTCCCCGCTCGGCGCCGACGAGGTCAAGCTGACCAAGGAGCACCTCGGTTGGCCTGCGGAGCCCGCCTTCTTCATCCCCGCCGAAGTCCCCTGCCATGTCGCTGAAGCCGTGGAGCGCGCCAAGGGTGGCCATGCCGACTGGCAGCGCCGCATGAAGTCCTACCGTACGGCTTTCCCCGAACTCGCCCGCGAACTGGATGACCGCCTGGACGGCAAGCTCCCCGAAGGCTGGGACAAGGATTTCCCCGTCTTCCCCGCCGATGCCAAGGGCGTCGCGACCCGCGTCACCTCCGGCAAGATCCTCAACCTCATCGCCACCCGCGTTCCCTCGCTGTTCGGTGGTTCCGCCGACCTGAACCCCTCGACCAACACCGAGCTCAAGGGTCTCGGCAACTTCGAGCACCCCGCCCGCAATGCCGGCGACACCCAGGGCGCCGTCCCTGGAGCCTGGGACTTCACCGGCCGCAACCTCCACTTCGGCGTCCGAGAACACGCCATGGGCGCCATGATGAACGGGCTGGCCGCACACGGCGGATTCCACGCCTTCGGCGCGACCTTCGAGACCTTCTGCGATTACCTGCGTCCCAGCATCCGCCTCGCCGCCATCATGCACCTGCCCGTCCTGTACATCTTCACCCACGACAGCATCGGCGTCGGTGAGGACGGGGCGACCCACGAACCGGTCGAGCAGACCACCTCGCTGCGCCTGATCCCGAACATGCAGGTGATCCGCCCCGCCGACGCGAACGAGACCGTCGAGGCCTACCGGGCCGCCTTCGCGACGACCAACCGTCCCACGGCGCTGATCCTCTCGCGCCAGAACGTGCCCGTCCTCGACCGCACGAAGTATGCCCCCGCCGCTGGCCTCCACCATGGCGCCTACGTCCTGGCGGACCTACCGGCGGCGGCCCCCGTCCGCAAGGGCGCCCCGTCCGTCGTGCTCGTCGCCACCGGCTCCGAAGTCGCCCTCGCCGCCGCCGCCGCGGACAAGCTGACCGCATCCGGCGTCGCGGTGCGCCTCGTGTCCATGCCCTCCTGGGAGATCTTCGAGGCCCAGAGCGCCGAGTACAAGGCCAGCGTCCTGCCGGCCTCCCTGCCCGTGCGCCTCTGCATCGAAGCGGGCGTGACCATGGGCTGGCAGAAGTACGCCGGAGACAAGGGCGGCGTCATGGGCGTCGACGAGTACGGCGCCTCCGCACCGGGTCCCGTCGTGATGCGCGAGTACGGCTTCACGCCGGAATGCGTCGTCGAAAGGGTCGAAGCGCTGCTGAAGTAGCGCTCGACGAAAAGCGTACGAGGCCTCAAAAGGCCTCAGGGATTGAGTGACGAAACGGTATCGGCAGATATGCAATTGCAATGCATATCTGCCGATACTCATTCAAGCGTCCGATTATGAACCCGCCTCTTTGTAGACGGAATCGAGGACTTGGTAGGCTTCCTCCTATTTTCTGGTTATCCAGGTAGAATCAGACGATTCACTTCACTTACGGCTTTGAGGATTCCGTTTTCACGTTTCGAAAGTAGATTCACGGCACGACTCCAAGCTTGACGTTGCCAAGCGTCCTTCTGGATATGCGGAAGCAGGTTCCGAACGGACTCGATATCCTTTTCTCGCTTAGTGACTGGGGTTCGGTGCGGTTGGATCAGAATCTTGTGCAGGGCATACACGGCTGGCTCCGGTACGATTATTTCATGATTCTTCATGTACATCGTCATGGGATGCTCGGCTAGGAGGTTGACGTCGCGCAACGCTTCTCCTCGAATTCCGATTCCCGGAATATCCAGTGCTGTCTCCCTTCCCGCACCGAGTTGACGGGTGAGGAACTCGACTTCCAGAAGGTCTTCCTTGAACATCTTCACGACTGCGGTAATGGAGTCACGCACGACGATAAAACCGGCATCCTTCATCCTTTGTTCCAGTTGGATGGAAACGGATGGCTGTCTGATTCTCGGATAAAGGAAATCCACGTCACGAGTCCGAATCACCGGATGGAAATCCGAATGGAAATAGCTTCCATACAGATATTCCGCCCAGCTGCCGATGACCATGACGTAGGGAAGTGCAGAGGCGTCCGCGAGGACCTGGATGGTTTCCCAGAAGGCATTTTCCTGTCTTTCATCCATTCGTAGACACCTTCAGGAATCTTTCCATCTCGGATTGCTCCTTCTTCAGTTTTGCGATGAGTTTCACCAGATGCCGCCGTCGCAGGTCCTGCTGTAATAGTTGGGGGATGTCGTTATCCTGGGGGGAGACGTAGCGATTGACGACTTTCCCGTTTTTTCGGGACATCCAATAGTAGTATTCATGTCCTTTGATTCGCTTCCGCACGACTGCTTCGCGCGGAAGAGCAGAGAGCTCGAGCTCATATGCCTGCCGCATTCTTCGGCTTCTGTCCAGTTCGTCGATGACAACGGAATGGATGATGCTCATCGAACCATCTCCTTTATACTACACTTATGCTTTCTATATATATTGTAGTATAACGTCATTTATACTACATCGCAACAAATGCGGTGTAATGTAGTATACCCCATACGATTCGACGTCGTGGATGGATGCATTCCTTGCTACCACTTCAAGGTCTTGTCAGGGTGCCGAAGCCCTTCTCCTTCGCCACTCGTTCCAGAAGGCCTCGTACCCGGTCTGCTCCGGCTCTTCCTTCCTGTCCTTCGGCAGGCAGGAACGATAGAATTCCTCGATGTGTTCGGCGAAGCGCTCGACGACATCGCGGTATTCCCCTTGAGGAACCCGTGCCGTCGCACCGGATGTCGTGCCCAGGACCACTTCGTCTCCCTCGTGTACGACGCTCCAATCGATGCCAAGGGAACAGCCGCAGATCATCACGCTCTGCATGTCCGGTTCGGCCAGCATGAAATGTCCGCAGCAAGGCAGCATCTGGCCGCCGTTCGAGGAATCGCCGACCAGGACGTGGTCCTCGGTCAGTGTGCGAAGCAGGAAGAGTCCCGTTGCACTGAGCGTGGCACTTGATTCGAAGCACTCATCCCCGATTGCGACGCGTACCTTCCCATGGCAGCATTGATCGCCCGGATCGTCCTCCGGTCCGTCGATCCAAAACAGTTCGAGAATCTCGATGTCGAACCTCACTTCTGCGTCAGATGCACGCCGAAGCCGCCGAACGATTCCTTCAGGAACACGAGCCGGATCTTTCCCTTCGCGTCCTTGGCCTCGCGCGCCGGGTCGACCTCCAGCCCCTGGCGGGCGAGCCAGTCCACGGCGCGGGCGACGTTGGCCGTGCGGATGGCGATATGGCCGTTCGGGTCGGTGCTGCGCTTCTTCAGGATCTCGATGCCGGTGCCGACGAAGATCGCACCGGGCAATTCGCGCGTCGCGGCCCCCAGCAGTTTCGAGAAACGGGTCGCAAGGCTTCCCGCCTCCTCCGGAGTGTCAATGTCGATGCCGATGTGCGCGAGCTCGAGCCCGAGCACCTCCGCGACCGCTTCGGCCGTGAGCCGCTCGATGGCGGCGAAGTCGCCCGCCGCGATCAGGTCCTCCTTCACGAACCAGCTGCCGCCGCAGGCGACGACCCGGTCGAAGGCGAGGTAGTCCTTCAGGTTCTTCAGGTCGATGCCGCCGGTGGGCATGAAGCGCAGGGAGCCGAAGGGCGCCGCCATGGCCTTCAGTGCCGCGAGTCCGCCGCTCGCCTCGGCCGGGAAGAACTTGACCGTCGTGAATCCGTACCCGAGGGCGGTCTCCATGTCGGTCGGGCTGCTGCAGCCGGGCAGGATCGTCACGCCCTTCGCGAGGCAGAATTCGACGACCGCGCGGTTGAAGCCGGGTCCGACGATGAACTCCGCGCCGGCGTCGAGCGCCTGCTGCGCCATGTCCACGGACGTCACGGTGCCGGCGCCGACCAGCATCTCCGGATGCGCCGCGCGGATGCGGCGTATGGACTCGGCAGCCGCAGCGGTGCGGAAGGTCACCTCGGCGACGGGCAGTCCTCCGCGGCAGAGCGCGTCCGCGAGCGGCACGGCCTGAGCCGCGTCCTCGAGCTTGATCACGGGCACGAGCCCGAACCGGTCGATGCGTTCCAGCGGGGAAAGGGTCGTCTTCGCGTCGTTCATGTCGATCCTCCTCTTCGTCTTGCGCTGATCGCCGCCTTGGCGGCAACGTCCGTGCGCTGTCCATGCGCCGTCTATGCGCCGTACATCTTCCCATAGAGATCCAGGAAATCCCGGAACCCGGTCTCGTATACCTTCGCGTTCGCAGGGTCCGGTACGATCGTCCGCTTCACCTGCATCGCGGGTAACGGGCGCTTCAAGTCGGGCAACGCGCCGGTGCCGACCATGGCGAGGACCGCCGCTCCGAACGAGGCGGCCTCCTCGACGCCAGCCACGGCGATCTCCTTGCCGAACACGTCCGCCTGGATCCGCAGCCAGGCTTCCGAACCCGCGTATCCGCCATTGGCGCGGATCTGCCGGACGTCGTCACCGGCGAGCGGCGCGAGCACCTCGTACACGGAGCGCATGCGGTACATCACTCCCTCCATGGCGGCTTTCACGAAGTGCCGGCGGTCGTGGCGCAGGTCCAGTCCCGCCATGACGCCGCGTGCGGCCGCGTTCCAGTTGGGGGAGCGCTCGCCCGTCAGCAGCGGCAGGAAGAGCAGCCCGTCGCTGCCAGCGGGAATCTGTCCCGCGTAGGCGTCGAATAGCGCGTAGACGCTGCGGTATCCGCCCTTCTCCGCCTCCGGTGCGAACTGGTCCCGGAAGGTCTCCCGCAGCCACTTGAGGACGAGGCCGCCGTTGTTGATGGCGCCTCCCGCGACCCAGGTATCCTTCGTGAAGCAATGGCACCACGTCCGCTGCAGCGGATCGAGCAGGGGCTGGTCGACGGCGACGCGGAGGGCGCCGCTGGTGCCGAGCGTGCAGGACATGGCCGTCGCGTCGAAGACGCCGCAACCGAGATTCGCGACGATGCCGTCGCCGGCACCGCAGGCCACGGGCACATCTCCGGGAAGCCCCATGGCCACGGCGTGGTTCCTGTCCATCCCGGTCAGCAGGCCGGTTCCGGGCATCGGCTCGCACAGCCGTTCCCGCCCGATTCCAAGCACGGACCCGATCATCACGGGGTCCCAGTCGAAGGTACGGAGGTTGAAGAGACTCGAGGCGGAGGCATCGGTGTAGTCGACGACATACCTGCCGAAAAGCCGGAACAGCATATAGGACTTGAGGCTCAGGAACTTCGCCGCGCGGGCGAACACATCTGGCCGCGTCTCCTTGAGCCAGAGGATCTTTGCCAGCGGGTACATCGGATGCTGCGTCCTGCAACCCGTGCGCCGGTAGAGGTCGGCGACGTCGAACTCCTCCGCGTAGCGCAGCGCCTGCGGCAGCGGTCGCGTGTCGGCCCAGGTCACGACGTTCGTGAGGGGCGTCCCCTGGGCGTCGAGCGCGAGGAAGCTGAACATCTGGGTCGATAGCCCGATGCCCTTGAGACCCTTGCCTTCCGTACCTGCCCCGGCCATGCAGCGCCCGACCACCTCGAGCAGCGCGGCGAATACGGTCTCCGGGTCGAGTTCGGCAGCACCGGTCTCGGGTGAGAGCAGCGGGTACTCCTGATACGCGTACCCACGCTGGAATCCGTCGACATCGAAGAGCGCCGCCCGGACGCCCGTCGTGCCGATGTCCACGCCCATGTAGCGCTCGTTCACGGCCCGGTCTCCAGCATCTCGGCTAGGTTCGCGGCGGAGACCTCCGCCATGCGTCGGTTGGCCTCCAGCGTATAGGCGCCGATGTGCGGCGTCAGCAAGAAGTTATCCAGCTTCAGCAGAGGGTGGTCGGCAGCCGGCGGCTCCTTCGAGAACACGTCGGAGGCCGCCCCGCCGAGCCGCCGGTTCGTCAATGCGTCGAGAAGCGCAGCCTCGTCCACGAGCTCCCCGCGCGACGTGTTGATCAGCACCGCCGTCGGTTTCATGGTGGCGAGCGTGACCGCGTCCATCATGCTTCGCGTCGAGTCCAGCAGAGGCAGGTGCAGCGTCAGGAAATCAGCGCCTCGGATCACTTCTGCGCGGTCGGCCAACTGGATCCCGTGCTCAACGAGAAAAGGCGCCGTCGGCTCCACCACCGGGTCGTAGGCCAGCACCTGCATCCCGAGCCCGTGGGCCATCTTCGCGACTTCGCGGCCGATGCTGCCGAGGCCGAGGATGCCCAGCGTCCTGCCCTGCAGTTCCACGCCGCGCGTGCGGCCCCAGCCGCCCGCCTTCGTCGTCGCGCCCGCCGGCACGAGGTGCCGCGCCATCGCGAACATCAGGCCGATAGCCAGTTCCGCCACGGACCGCGCGTTCGTGCCCACCGCCGCGCGCACCTGCACTCCGCGTTCGGCCGCCGCCACGAGGTCCACGTTGTCGAGACCCGCTCCGTATTTCGAGATGGCCCGCAATTTCGGGGCGCTCTCCAGAACCTTGCGCGTCACCGGGTCGATGCCGACGACCAGCCCTTCGATATCTGCGCACAGAGCGCACATCTGCGCTTCGTCCAGCGTCTTGCCCGTCGAATTCTCGACGATTTCGAACCCCTTTTCCCGAAGGAACCGTAGCGGAGCTTCGCCCGACTCGCGGAAGGACCGCGGCGTGATCAGGATCTTCGTCATGGCGTTGTCCTCCTTCGGGTCCTCCGGAGCTATTGTCCCGAAACCCGCTCGATCATGGCGATGTTGCCGTTCGGGCAGCGGTTGAAGCACATCCCGCAGGCCACGCACTCTTCCTCGTGGATCTTCCAGACGTCCGGCGACTCCAGGTGGATCGCGAAGTCGCTGCAGATCCGCGCGCACAACCCGCACCCCTCGCCGCACCCGCAGTCCAGGCATCGGCTTGCTTCCTTCACGGCCTCGGTTTCGGTCAGGGTCCGCACGAACGGCGCGAATTCCCGCACCCGCTCCGGACCGTCCTTCTGCGATAGTACGACTTTCGGGCCATCGTGGAAATACCCGGCGCGCGACAGAACGGTCTGTTTGTCGACTTCGGACGCTTCCGGCTCCGGCACGAGGGTCGCCTCAGCGCCGGCCAGCAGCCGGTCGATCGAGCAGGCCGCCCGACGGCCGCCTGAAATGGCTGCGATCACGGTCGCGACCTCGTCCACGTCTCCTCCCGAGAAGACGAACGGCTGACCGAGCGCCTCCATGACAGCCGGCTCCGCCCTCTGCCCGACGGCCGAAACCACCGTGTCGCAGGCGAGCACGAACTCCGCACCCTCGACGCCCTCCGGCTTCCGACGTTTCGAAGCGTCCAGACCACCCAGCGTCTGGTTCTCGAGGGCGAGTCCAACGACCTTCCCATCCCTGGTCTCCACCCGCGTCGGCTTCACCAGGTACAGGATGCGGACGCCCTCCTCCTCGGCCTCGCGGATCTCCGCCGCGGAAGCCGGCATCTCGTCCCGGGTCCGGCGGTAAGCGATATACACCTTCTCCGCCCCCAGCCTTACGGCGGTGCGCGCCGCATCGACCGCGGTGTATCCGCCTCCGACCACCACGACGCTCCTCCCGACGGACGGCGTCTCGCCCTGATTCACACGCTTCAGAAGCTCCAGCGCCGGCATCACGCCGGCCGCGTCCTCGCCCGGCACGCCGAGGCGCATTCCCTTCTGCGCGCCCGTGCCGACGAACACGGCGGCGTACCCGTCCGCCTTCAGCGATGCGATGGTGAAGTCCTTCCCCAGCGCCTTCCCTGTCTCGAACCGGATGCCAAGACCCGTAAGGACAAGGATCTCGTGGTCGAGAACGGCGCGGTTCATGCGGAAGGCCGGCAGCCCGTACCGCAGCATGCCACCCAGTGCCGTCTCGCGCTCGAACACGGTCACGCCGTATCCCGCCGACGTGAGGTGCCAGGCGGCGGACAGTCCAGCCGGACCGGACCCCACCACCGCGACCCGCTCCTCGCGCCTCGCCGCCACCGCGATCTCCGGAACCCACCCTCGCGCCTCGCCATGCTCGATGACGAACCGCTTGATGTCGCGAATCGGAATCGGCGTGCCGATTTCGCCGCGCGTGCAGGCCTCCTCGCAGGCGGCGTCGCACACCCAGCCGCAGACGGACTGCAGGGGATTCTTCGTCATGATGAGTTCATAGGCTCGTTTGAAATCCCCTCGGGCCACCGAGCGCACGTAGCCTTGCGCCGGCACGTGGTGCGGGCAGGCCGCCTTGCACGGAGCCTGCAGGTCCGGCGCGGTGATGCGGGCGAAGCCGTCGCGCAGCGTCAGGTCCGCCGCGGTGCGCACCTCCGGCACCACGAGGTCCCGCATGTCCCGGGTCGTCGCGTAGCCGTGCGACGCCATATAGTCCTTCAGGTCGGACACGATTCCGTTCACGATATCGTAGCCGTTCATCAGGGTCTCGGAGCAGATGCCCACGAGGTCAGCACCGCACATCATGATCTCGGCCGCGTCGGACGCGTTCCGAATTCCGCCGGCCGCGTGGATCCTCGGTCCTGGCCCGTTGAGCTTGCGCATCTCGTAGGTGTCGCGCAGCGCCAGCGGTTTGAGCCACTGCCCCGAGTGGCAGGACATGCTGATTTCGTTCTGGAGGTGGTAAGCCGACTTGCCCGGGTGATCGAGGTCGATGGGCGGGATCGCGAGTCGGTTGGCCGTGCCGCCCACCGAATCGGCGCCGGCCTCATACAGGGCTTTCGAAATCTGGGCGATGCGCCCGCCCTCCGGCGTCAGCTTGACGAACAGTGGAATGCGCACCTGGCTTTTGATGGCCCTGATGATCTCGGCGACCTCCTCCTCGTGCTGCCCGAGGCTCGCACCGGTCTTGATCGTGCAGCTCGTGTCGTCTCCACCGGAAACCTCGAGGTTGTAGGACATGTTCGGACAGCACATGTTGAGCTCGATGATGTCGGCCCCGACGTCCTCGAAGCGCTTCGCCATGCGCACCCAGCCTTCCACGCCATCGTCCCCGGCATAGGTGATGTTGGCCATGAGCAGCAGCTCGGACAGATGCTTCTTCGCGCCGTCGATGAGCGCGAGGCCCTCCTCCGTGTCCAGCCGCTTCTCCGCCGTGAAGCAGAGGGCGTTGCGGTCCTTGAACACCGCGTAGCGCGGCTTGCGGTTGATGTACGGGTACGGGTCGATCGTGAGTTTGATGCTCGCCGCCGCCCAGCCCGTCTGCTCGATGCGGACCAGCTGCTTCACCGATTTGGTGGTCGGGCCGGACGCCACGTAGAACGGGTTCTTGAAGGTCAGTCCGGCAATCTCCACCGGCAGGTACAGGTCCTTGGCCAACGCCGCTTCCTCCTTGCGAAGCCCGATTCCGGGCAAATCTCTAAAGACGGTCGTTCTTCACGGCCAAGCCCTCGCGCGCCGAGCGGTAGATCAGGTCCACCACGCGCAGCGCCTCGAGGCCAGCCTCGCCGGTCAGTCCCTTCGGCGCCTCGACGCCGGCGGCACAGCATTCCATGAAGCACCGGATTTCGTCGACGTAGCCGAAATCGTAGCGCTCGTCCACGACTGGCCGCGACCAGCCCGTGGTGACCTCGGCCTTCTCGACGGTGTACTTCGGTCCGGGGACCGAAAAGCACTGGACCGCCGAGCTCTGGGTCAGGTCCACGTGCAGCACGCCCTGGTCGCCGTAGAAGTCGATGGTGTCCTCCATGCCGCCCGACGTGATGTAGTTCGCATCGACCGTGGCCGTCGTTCCATCCTCGAAACGGAGCAGGCAGGACGCCCAGTCCTCGCCCTCCAGCTTCTTGTGCTTCACGTTCTTCTCGAGTCCCCCCGTGCTCATCGCGACGAGGTCGGTCCACCGGTAGTCCTTGAGCGCGAGCACGAACCCCAACGGGTGGATGCCGAGGTGGATCATCGCACCGCCGCCGCAGTAGCGGAGGGTCTGCGCGTAGGGGGAATGCGACCCCGAGTGGCTCTCCCGCGCGCGGATGTAAAGCAACTTGCCGATGGCCCCTTCGTCGAGGAGCCGCCGCGCCTTCCGCAGTGCCGGCGCGAAGAACCAGTCCTCCGCGTAGTAGATGCGCCGACCCGCCGCACGTGCGGCCTCGACCATCTCCTCCGCGTCCGCGACCGTCGTCGCGAGGGGCTTCTCCACGATGACGTCGCGCCCTTGGCGAATTGCGGCCATCGCCACGTCGTGGTGCATGTAGTTGGGCAGGCACACGTCCACCAGATCGCAATCGACCTCCGAGATGGCCCGCTCGTAATCCGTGTGGACCCCAGCCTCCCGGAGCCCGAACTTGTCGACGAGCCGCCGCACCTTCTCCGGGTCGCGCCCGCAGACCGCGACGACCTCGGCGATGTCCTGGCACCGCGCGTATCCGTCCAGATGCAGATCGGCGCCGAACGCCGCTCCTACCAACAGGACCCTGACTTTACTCGGCATGGCGCGGTCCTCCTTCATGGGCTCAGATAGCACAGGAACATGTCCGTCACGCTGCTGATCCGCGCTTGGAGACGGTCCTCGTCGTCGAGGTCGCTTTCGAGCAGGGTCGACAGCGTGTAGCGGTTGGAGAAATACGAGAAGGTGTAGGTCAGGAGCGACAGCAGCATCGGGTCCGCGTCCAGGTCCGCGCGGAACGAACCGTCGGTCCGCCCCTCCTCGAAGAGGTCCCGGATCCGGCGGTAGACGGGGGACTTGGACTCGCGGATATCGACCTCGCGGAGGTAGCGCGCCTGGTTCAGGTTCTCCCACAGGATCAGGTTCACGTAGGTCGGGTTTTCATGGAGGAACTCGAAGTAGAGTCGGATCAAGTCGCGGAGACGGTCGACGACGGGCGCGTCCCTCTCGAGCAGTGCGGTCTCCAGACGGCTCAATCGTCCGTAGACCTCTACCAATACAGCTTTGTAGAGGCCTTCCTTGTTGTCGAAGTACTGGTAGATCATCCGCTTGTTGAGACCGGCTTTCGCCGCGATCTCGTCCACGCGCGCGCCGTGGATCCCCTTCTCGGAGAACTCCGCCTCGGCGGCGTCGAGAATCAGCTGTCGGGACCGTTTCGCGTCCCTCGGGCGCTGGACCGTCATGGATCCTCCGTGTGTGCCGTCTTCGGGTGGGCCTCGGGCAGGGCCTAGGGCGAGGCTCGGACCCGTGCCCTGCGCTATGTAACCAGTTGGTTATAAAGTAGCACCAAACCCAAGGAGGGTCAAGGAGAGGGCCAGGCGAGGTCCTACATCATCTCGTCGATTTTCCGTACTCGCAAGTAACGTACTTACGAGTACGGAATATTCGCGCAATCCTTGCAATGCAATGTCAAGGCACGTTTCGAGCGTTTCGTCCGCCTGTCAGCCTCTCACGGCCATGGCGAACCGCTCGCTCAAGTTCTCTTCTCCGCTGTCCGGAATCCCCAGACAGTGGGCGATCGCATCCCCGTCCATCTGCTGGACGGCTTGGAAGAGTGTACGCTCCTCGTTGGTCTCGGCGGCGATGCCGTCCGCCTTGCCGATGCCTTTCTCAGCGCCGACCCACAGAGCGGCCTTCACCGCCAGCGACCGGACGCTCTGAGCTGCAAGCCAGGCGAGGCACTTGCGGAGCTGTCCCCTGAACTTCTTCAAGTCATTTGAGAAGAGCATGGCCAGCGTGAGCCAGGCCGTCTTGTCGGCATCGCCGAGGATCGAGCCATCGGCGCCCATCAGGAGGACGGCTGGCAGCAGATACATTTCCGGCTGTGGCTTGTTCGCGCGAAACGCCGGAGCCGGAGCTGGGAAGCGCTTCGCGCGGTGAGCGGCCGTATCCGACCTATCGGATATCGACCTCTCGGAATTGATGAAATCGGGCACCTTCATGCTGAAGATGATTGACTGACTCATTGGCATGGAACTGAACATGATAGAGTCGAATCGGTCGCTCTCGTCCTCCCAGGCGCTGGGCAGCGCGCTCGGCACGCGGACCTTGATCCGCTTGCCCGTCACGGGGTCCGCCCGCTCGAGGCTCATCACGAAGGAGGTCGAGTCGGACAGCACGCCGTACTTCGTGGACAGCGCCACGATTCCATCCCGGTCCTCCGGCGCATCCCGCTGTTCCATCTCGCGGATCCGCCCCCTCGCCCACCAGCGGGCGACCGTGCCTCCGTCCTCGACGGGCACGAGCTCCAGGTCGGTGCAGAACGGTCCTCCGTCCAACGTTCCCTTCAGCAGTAGGCGTTCCGGAAGAAGACCCTCCGGCATGCGCAACGCGACCGTCGCGCTCTCGCCAGCGAACAGCACCTTCGGGAATCCGACGACGTTTGCCTGCGGGAACGCCTCCGCGGTCCCGCCACTCACCGTCTCGAGCCGCAGGTCTTCGACGCAGGGCGTCGCGGCACGGGCGAACTGGCGCATCACCTTGTCCTCGATCGCCTCGCCGGGGTAGATGTATTCCGGCAGACCGCCGCCCGCCTCGGCCAGTTTGTCGATGAAGGACTTGTTCACGGCCGTATCGATGCCGAAGGGGAAGAAGCGCATGCCCCGCGCGTTCTTGCGAACCAGTTCCACGACCTCGCGTTCGTTCCCGACCTGACCGTCCGTGAACAGATAGACCATGCGCTCCAGGCCGCCTTTCCCGGACCGGGTGAAGAGTTCCTTCAATGGTGCGAGGATCTCCGTGCCGCCCAGCTCGGGGATGTTCGCGAGAAAGCGCTCCGCCTGTGCCAGCGTCTTGCCGGTATAGGCCTCCGGCTTGCCGAACAGGGTCACGTGAGTGCTTCCGAAGGCCACGATCTCGAACGTGTCGCCCTTCACGAGGCTGCGCAGGCAGAGGGACACGGCTCGGACGGCCTGCTCGAGCTTCTGGCCCGACATGGAGCCGGACGTGTCCACCACGAAGCTGTACTCGCGCGGCACGGCACCCGTGGGGCCGACGTCTTCACCGACCGAGAAGCGTGCGTAGACGAAGCTGCCGGTCTCGCCGGAAACGCGCACCGCCCGGCGGTCCTCCGCGGCGACCCGGTACAGCAGCACCAGGTCGCTGTCGAGGAGCGATTCGCTCTTCAGTTCCACGCGGCAGGCGCCGTCGTCGAAGATCGGGCGTACGGCGTGGGACGGGCTCTTGACCTTCAGCACTTCGCCGGCGCCGCGGATCGTGGCGTCGAGGTGCAGGCGATAGTCCGCCTCGCCGAGGAAGGGCTGGTTGTCGACCGCGCACCCGTCGGGGTTGTAGCGTGGGGCCAGCACGGTCGGAAGCAGGAAACGGTACTCCCCATCCGTCCAGGGCACGGTCTGGATATAGCGGATCGCGATCTCGCAGGTCTCGCCGGGTGCGAGGTTTCCAACCGCTACGTCGAACACGTCCCCGCCCGTTCCGCGGAGCAGGAACGCGGAGTCGCCCTTCTTGAGCGCCTTGCGGTACGCCGCGACGGCCTTCTCCTTCTCCTCGACGATGCCGACGACCGTCCGGTCGCCTATGGAAGCCGTGAAACCCGTCACCGCTGCGTCCGTGGGCAACGGCATCCGGTACATCGCCTCGAGCGGCTTATCCGTTTCGTTCCGATACACCTGCGTCAGCTCCACCTGGGCCATCTCGGCCACCAGTTCCACCTTCGCGTCGACGCGGAGCAACGGGCAGCGCACCTCTTCCCTCTCCAGGATCAGCATCAGGCCGTATGGCTGCATCTCCCTGATACCGTTCGAAGTCCTATTCGATCTCGCCATCCTCAGGTCTCCTTCCCATGTCGGTCCGCCAGGCGGACCAGCTTCTCCACAAGTTCCGCGGCTTCTTCGTCGTCTTCCGGGTAGGTGAGTTCGATTCCGTGATCCAGCAGGATCCGGACCAGCCTCCGCTCGGCGAAGGCCCCCGGTCTCGGTCCCGACGCCGCCGGCGCGGTCGCGCCTTCGTCGAAGCGCCTGAAGGTGAAGTCCCCGTCGGTACCTTCCTCGAGGCGACGTCGGATCTCCTCCAGCGGCAAGTAAGCTTCCTGCATCCTTCGCACCGCGAGGATCCTCTCGACGTGGGCTTCGGTGTAATAGCTGGCGGGGCCGGCTCCCTCTGCCGGGGGCAGCAGTCCGCGGCCGATGTAGTAGTGCACGGTCCGCTTGGTCACGCCGGTCCGGTCGCACAGTTCCGAAATCCGGTAGGTCCTGTTCTCGTTCGATTCCATTTCATTTCCCCCCTTTCGATTGGATTGTATCACCGTGACGTTACGGTGTCAAGATGCTGTCAAGATCACCCGAAGGCCAGCCCATGGGATAGCCAAAAAGAAGAAAGCCCCCGGAATCCGAAGATTCCGAGAGCTCCCACAAACCCAGTCGCCGGTCGTCCTACAGGTCGTCTTCGCGGTCCTCGTCGCGCTTGACCATCCACTTCAGGACGATGTAGCTGCCCACGCCGATGACCAGCATGGCCAGGATGAACAGCGGATACGTGAAGCGCCAGTTGCCGGGTCCGGTCATCATGGACCACTCCGACATGCCCCCGATGCCCGCGAGCAGGGACAGCGGCATGAAGATGGTCGTGATGAAGGTCAGTCGGCGAACAGAACGATTCGTGCGGTTGGAGGCGCGGGTCATCTCGTTGCTGCGCAGCGACAGGTCGATCTCCATGAGGCTCGTGACGATGTCCCGAAGCGTCTCGGTCAGCTCGAAGAACCGCGTGAGATGGTCGTATACGTCGCGGTAGTGGAAGATCGCGGGCTCCGGGATGAACGGGCAATCCTTGCGGCAGATCTTCACGAAGACCTCGCGCTCGTGGAAGAGGCACTTGCGCAGGATCACGAGGTCGCGGCGGATGTGCTGCAGCGAACGCGGGTCGAACTTGTCGGACCGGTCGAGCACGGCCTCCTCGGCGGTGGCGAGCTCGTCCTCGAGAGACTCGATCGCCACGAACTTGCGGTCGACGAGCACGTCGAGTAGGGTGTGCATCACATACGCGGGGCCGAGGCGGTCGACGTCCATGTCCTGCACGACCATTTTCTCGACGCCGTCGAGAAGCGGCTTGCCGTCCGGGCCGATCCGCTGGACGCTGACGAGGAACCGATCGCTCAGGAAGAAGTCGACCTCCTGCACCCAGAGTTTCTTGGGTGTGTAGGAGAAAGCGTTGAACAGCACGAAGGCGTGGTCCTTGAAATCGTCGAGCTTGGGAATCTGATTCTCGTCGAGGGCGTCCTCGACGGACAACGGGTGGAGCCCCAGTTTCTTGACCAGAGGCGCCAGTTCCTCGGGCGTCGGGTCGCAGTAGGACAACCAGAAGAATCCGCCCTTCTTCTGTCGCTTGATGGCTTCGTCGACCGTGTCGACCCGGTCCAGTCGACCGGCCTCCGGGACGTGGTAGAAATGCGTTTCGCTCATGGCCGCCTCCCTCTTTCTAGGTCAACCCGCCCGCATCCGACGCTCGAATTTCGCTCTGGCACGACGAAGGGCATTGTCCACCGCCTTCGCGCTGCGGTCCAGGCGAAGAGCCGTATCCTTGTAGCTGATCCCCTCGATCAGGCGCGCGACGCACTGCCGCTCGAGCTCGGTCAGTTCCGTCTCGATGAAGACCCGCAAAGACTCTGCCGCCTCGCGGCCTATGTATTGCTGCAACGGGTCCGCCCGCGTGACGTCGATGTAGACGTCCAGCAGGTCGGGCCCCTCTTCCCCATTCGCATCGGTCAGCCCCTGCAGCGACAACGAGTCGTTCAGCGGACCATGCTTCCGCCGCGAAGCGGTTCGGACGGCGTCGGTGATGCGCGCCGCGACGCTGTAGGCGGCGAACGTGGAGAAGGGGACGCCGTGCTCCGGACGGTACGTGCGCACCGCCTTGTAGAGCCCGATCATCCCCTCCTGGGTCACGTCTTCGGCGTCCCCGCCCGCCAGGAAGAAGTCGGCGGCCTTTCGGCGCGCCAGCCCCTTGTAGCGGGCGAGGACGGTCTCCATCGCGGCATCGTCGCCCGCTTGGGCGAGAGCGACCAGCCGCGGGTCGTCCATGGTTTCATACGGCGAGGTTTCGTCTCCCACCGTGGTCGTTCCTCCGGGTCAGCGCTTGGCGGACGCCGCAGCGCGGCGCTGGCGGGCGGCTTCGAAGACCACGATGCCCGTGGCGACCGCGGCGTTCAGGGAATTGACCTGTCCGGCCATGGGGATGCCGACGAGGAAGTCGCAGTGTTCGCGCACGGAGTGCCCGAGTCCTTCGCCCTCGCTGCCGACCACGATGGCCAGCGGTCCCTTGAAATCGGCTTCGTTGTAAGGCGTCTTGCCGTCGGTGTCGGTGCCGGCGATCCAGAACCCCTTTCCCTTCAGCTTTTCCAGCGTCTGGACGATGTTGGTGACGCGCGCGACCGCGACATGCTCCACGGCACCAGCGGAGGCCTTCGACACAGCGGCGTCGAGGGAGACCGACCGGCGTTCGGGGATGATCACGCCATGGACGCCCGCGGCATCGGCGATGCGCAGGATGGAACCGAGGTTGTAGGATTCCTTCAGTTCATCGAGGACCAGCACGAGGGGCGGTTCGCCCTTGTCGGCCGCGATGGCCAGGATTCCGTCCACCTCGACGTATTCGTGTGCGGCGACCTGTGCGAGGACGCCCTGGTGCCCGTGCGTGATGGCCATCCGGTCCATCGACCGCTTGTCGAGTTCCTGGATGACGACGCCGACGGAGATGGCCTTGGAGAGGATGCGCTGCATGACCGGGTCATGCTGGCCCTTCTGGATCCACATCTTGTTGAGCGTGCGGCCGGCCTTGAGCGCCTCCATGACGGAGTTGCGCCCCTCGAGGCGGTCGCCCGGCATGTTGAGGGCCTCCTCGACATCGGCATCGGAGGTCTCCGAAGTCGGAGCGGAAGAGGTCGCCTCGACGGCGTCCATCTCATCTTCGCTCGTCTCGGAAGATTCCGACGCGGCCTTCGGCTTGGCGCGGGACTTCCTGACCTTTCCGGAAGCCGTCAGGGATTCCTTCTCGGTGATGATGGAGAACTTCGGAGCACTGGTGCCGGTCGCGCCGACATCGGCGCCATCCGGTGCGAAGGCCTGTTCCTGCTCGGCGACTTCGGCGGCCGTGCCATCCATGACGTCGAAGGGATCCAGGTCGAAGGATTCGGATTCCACGCCGGACGAACGGGTCTCGGGCCGGGCGGGACGCTCGCCGAAGGGGCGTGCGGGACGACGGGGCTCATCGCCCTCGGTGCGGGGGCGGTCGCTGAAGGTGCGCGTCGGACGCGCACCGAGCGAGCGGGTGGGACGGTCGGGCCGATCGCCCGTGGGACGGTCGCCGCTGGGGCGGTCGCCATAGGGACGGCTCGGACGGTCGCCGCTCGGGCGATCTCCGTAGGGACGGCTCGGACG
>CAZOHH010000035.1:19372-24943 GCA_964579735.1 uncultured Oscillospiraceae bacterium
CGATCGCCATAGGAACGCTGGGGACGGTCTCCGTCGGACGATGCCGCACGTGGGGCGAAACGCCCTCCGGCACCTCGCTCGTAGCGCTTCACCGGCTTGTCCCGGAGAATCTCGTCGGGCTTGCGTTCGAGCTGCCCGTACCTCTTGTCGTCTTTCATGTTTCTCCTTTTCCTTTCAGACGGTCTTCTGCCGTCCTCGGACCCGTTATGTTCCGGGTCATCCCATCAGCGATCCCACAAAGGGGGCGGACTATTCCGGCTCGTACGGCGCGTCGGATTCCTCCCCGCCGTCTTCCGGTCCGCTGCTTCGTTCCGGCTGCGCCGGATGTCTCTCCAGTTCATCGGATATCGCGCATATCTTCTCCATGAGTTCCTCGACGCGAGTTTCCTCGCCTCTCAGATACAGGAAGCCGATGACCGCCTCGAGTCCCGTGGCCGCACGATAGGCCACCGGGTCGGCGTGCTTCGGCATGCTGCCGGACGTGTTGTTGCGGCCGCGACGGTAGATAGCGGCCTCCTCCTCGGTCAGCTCCGGGAGGAGCCGTCGGGCGGCCTCCGCCTGGGTCGAGGCCTTGACGATGCGGACGGCGCGTCGGTGCATGGCCCCCGAAGGGTCCCTGCCATTCCCGAAAGTGCGCAACCGCGCGTGGAGTTCATAGACGGCATCTCCCACGTAGGCGAGCGCTCCGGCCGAGACGGCGCGAAGGTCCCCTTCGACGGCGGGTCTTGTCATAGGGGCGCCAGCTTCTGCCCCTGCGGCGTGTCCGAGACCTCGAACCCGAGGCCGTGGATCTTGTCGCGCAATTCGTCGGAGCGTTTCCAGTCGCGTGCCTTGCGTGCTGCGGCACGTTCCTCCGCCAGGACTTCGACCTCGGCCGGAATGCCGGACTTCGCTTCCGTCACCACGCCCAGGACGCCGCACAGTTCGCGCAGGGTCGCGGCAGCACCTTTCAGCGCATCGGCCGGGATCCCGGGGACCGCCGCAGCCGTGTTCGCGGCGCGGACGAGCTCGAAGACGGAGCCAAGCGCGTCGGCGGTGTTGAAGTCGTCGTCCATCCCAGCGAGGAATCCCTCGCGGTGGAGCGAGCAGGCCTCGGCCAGAGCGGTCGCCGCTTTCGCGGCATCCTCGCCTTGCGGCTCGACCGGCGCTGAGGCTGAGACGAAGTCGAGGTTCGCGGCGCAGGTGCGAATCCGGCCCAGTGCGCTGGATGCGGACTCCAGAAGGTCGCGGCTGAAGTTCACAGGGCTGCGGTACTGCGATGACAGGAGGAAGAAGCGCACGATGTCGGCGTCGTAGGACTCGAGGATGTCGCGCACCGTGAAGAAGTTTCCCGCCGACTTGCTCATCTTCTCGTTGTCGATGTTGATGAAGCCGTTGTGCAGCCAGTAATTCGCGAAGGGCTTGCCCGAGGCGGCCTCGCTCTGGGCGATCTCGTTCTCGTGGTGCGGGAAGACGAGGTCCTGTCCTCCGGTGTGGATGTCGATGGTTTCGCCAAGGTAGCGGCGGGCCATGGCCGAGCACTCGATGTGCCAGCCGGGCCGTCCGTCGCCCCAGGGACTGGGCCAGAAGGGCTCGCCTTCCTTCTTGTTCTTCCACAGCGCGAAATCCGTCGGGTGACGCTTGGTTGTGTCGACATCGACCCGAGCGCCGGCTTCGAGCTCCTCGAGCGGGAATTTCGACAGCTTGCCATATCCTTCGAAGCGCGTGGTGTCGAAGTACATGCCGTCTTCGGCGGGGTAGGCATATCCCTTCTCCTCGAGCGTGCGGATCAGGGAAATGATGTCGTCCATGCATTCCGTCGCGAGCGGGTGATGCGTCGCGGGATGGATGCCCAGTTTCTCGGCATCCTTCTTGTATTCGCCGATGAAGCGGTCCGCGAGCTGCCGCACGGTCACGCCCTCATCGGCGGCGCGCCGGATCATCTTGTCGTCGATGTCGGTGAAGTTCTGCACGAAGGTCACCTTGTAGCCGCGGTACTCGAAGTAGCGGCGCAGCACGTCGAACAGGATGAAGGGTCGGGCGTTGCCCACGTGGAAGAAGTTGTATACGGTCGGGCCGCACGCGTAGATCCGGACCTCGCCCGGGTGGACGGGGACGAATTCCTGCTTCTCGCGCGTCAGCGTGTTGTAGAGTCTCATGTTCCGTGCCTCCGATGATGGGTGGATGGTTTCAATCCTCGAGGTGCGTGGCGGCGGGTTCCGGGGTCGGTATTCCGGGTTCCGGACAGTCGCGTCCGTTCTGCTTGCCGACCTGACGCTCGAGGACCGCGATCCGATGCATGATGCGGCAGAGCTCCTGATAAACGGGGTCTGGAATCTCGGTCTGGTCGAGGTCCGCCGCCCGGTTGTGAAGAGCCGCTCCGGCGAGCTTGACCATCCGTCCCGGGACGCCGACGACGGTCGCGCCCTCCGGCACCTCGCTCAGGACCACGGCATTCGCGCCGATCATGGCGTTGTCGCCGACTTTGAAAGGCCCAAGGATCTGGGCGCCGACGCCCACCAGCACGCGGTTCCCGAGGGTGGGGTGCCGTTTGCCCTTGTGTTTTCCGGTGCCGCCGAGCGTCACGTTCTGGTAGATCGTGCAATCGTCGCCGACTTCCGCCGTCTCACCGATCACGACGCCGATGCCGTGGTCGATGAAGAGTCCGCTGCCGAGCTTCGCTCCGGGGTGGATCTCGATGCCGGTCCAGAAGCGGCCGCACTGAGAGACCCAGCGGGCCAGGAAGTGGAGGTGCGCACGGTATAGACCGTGAGCCAGTCGGTGGTTGACCAGGATGTGGAAACCGGGATAGAGAAGGACCACCTGCCACAAGCCTTTTGCGGCAGGGTCCCTTTTCGCGATCGACCGGGCGTCCGCCCAGAGTCCCATGAATCTCTCCTAACCTCTCCCGGCACCCGGTCGGGAAGCGCCCCTTCTTCCGCTAGGAAGAGGGAACGCGCATCTTGTGTAGCGTTTTATTATACAGGAAGCGGCTAGGGATTGGAAACGGGGATGTTACGGGTTCGTTTCCTTCACCTGCGCATCCATCAGCGCGAAAAAATACCCGGAAGGCCGATACCACCCCCGTCGAATGACACCCGGCTACACCAGGTGGGTGCCCCGCGGTGGTCTTGATCCGCCCCTGCCATACCGCTCCGAAGAGGGGCTGGGAAACCAGGGCGGACGGTATTCCACATCGACGACGAGCTCCCTATATTGTCATGTCGGCTCAAATGACGAGGACGGTCGCACCTTCCGGGCACCCCGAGTATACCCCCTCGGCCGGTTTTCCTCAACCGCCGGCTCCGGTGGGGCGCTCGTCGACGGTCCGCGACCGACCCGTGTTCCGCCGCCGATAGGCCTGGGGAGAGGTTCCCGAGTGCCTGCGGAACTGCCGGTAGAAGTTCTCCCCGCTCTCGAAGCCGCAGCGCTCGAGGATGGTCACGACCGGGTCCAGCGTCTCGACCAGCATCCGCTGCGCCGCCGCCACCCGCATCCGGTTGCCGTAGGCCAGAGGCGGTTCCCCCATGACCTCCTTGAACCTCCGGCAGAACGCGAAGCGGCTGTACCCGGCCTGCGCGGCCAGTCCGTCCAGCGTCCGCTTCTCCTGTGGGTTGCGCTCCAGCCAGAGCGCCGTCCGGCGGATGCGGTCGCGGATCACCCCGTCGACGCCGTCGGAGAGCCCCTCCACCGCGGTGCGCCACTCCTCGTGGACGGCCTGCAGCACCTGCATCAGCAGAATCCGGGTCGCGAAGGCGCCGGCCGGGTCGACGCGGTACTGCGACAGGTGGAGTTCGGAGAAGAGCCGGGTCATCCCGGAGATGTCCCTCACCTTCATCACCGCCGGAAACGGCATCCGCTCGCGCCACTCCTTTGCGGCAAGGGAGGCCGCGACGCTCTTCGCATCGCTCGCCAGCGTACCGGAAGTGCCTCCCTCGGGAAGGAAGCGGACGTAGTAGCAGTGGTAGGGCGCGATGCCTTCGACGACCAGCCCTGGCCAGCGGAAGAAGAGAGTTCCCGTCGTCGTCGGAATCGGCACGCCGTCGGTCACGATCTCCCCCTCCCCTTCCAGCATGTAGTCGAACTCGAACCTGTCGACGGTCCGCTCGCCGAAGGGCGTGCGCACGGACGGCGAGTTGCCGGCGTGGGCGTGGTGACTCGAAAGGAGCAAGGGGTCGAGCTGCAGCAGGGACATGTCCATTGCCTCCTTGGGTTTGGCAATATCGTACAGTACTCTGGCAATCCCGTCCATGGAATCCCATAGGTCTAGGATGTACAGTCTTCCCATATGGGCAATCCACGACAGGAGGCACGAACATGAGCGAACTGACGGGCAGGGAACGTTTCGGACTGAGCCTCGAGAGGAAGCCGGCGGACCGCATCGGCCTCTTCGAGCACTTCTGGGGGGACACGCACCGCGTCTGGTCCGAGCAGGGCCACATCGGCAAGAACGAGAACCTGTCCGACCACTTCGGCTACGACCTCGACCTGTGCTGGTCGTTCAACCTGACGGGAGACCTCGACTTCAAGCCGGTCATCATCGAGGAGACCGAAGAGACGGTCCTCACCCGCGACGGCAACGGGGCGCTGCTCCGCAGGCACAAGCTCCACGACTCCACCCCCGAGCACGTCGACTTCCTCGTGAAGGAGCGCGATGCCTGGGAGGAGTTCATCAAGCCGAAACTCACGCCCGACCCGCGGCGCATCGATTTCGAAGCCTACCGGAAGGCCAAGGCACATGCCGCCGAGCAGGGCCGCTTCTTCTGCTGGTCCGGCGTCAACGTCTTCGAGCTCATGCATCCGGTATGCGGACACGAGAACATGCTGGTCGGGATGGCCCTGGACCCGGACTGGATCCTCGACATGACGAGCACCTACGCCGACCTCACGATCGCGCTCATGGAGCAGCTGTTCGCGCGGGAAGGCTGGCCCGACGGCATCTGGTTCTACGAGGACATGGGCTTCAAGGAGCACCCCTTCATCTCCCCCGCCATGTACCGCGAGCTGATCCTGCCTGCGCACAAGAAGACCATCGACTTCGTGAAGTCCCGTGGGATGAAAGTCGTCATGCACTCCTGCGGCTATGTCGCCCCGCTCGTGCCCCACATGATCGAGGCCGGCGTCGACTGCCTCCAGGTCATCGAGGTCAAGGCCGGGATGGACCTTCTGAAGCTCTACCGCGATTACGGCGACCGCCTGTCCTTCATGGGCGGCATCGACGTGCGCGCCCTGTATTCGAACGACCGCGCCGTGATCGACCGCGAACTGGAGTCCAAGATCCCCATCATCAAGCAGGGCTTCGGCTACACCGTCCACAGCGACCACTCGATCCCCTGCACCGTCGAGTACGAGAACTACCGCTACTTCATCGACAGGGCGCTCGAGCTGGGGAAAACCTGACGGCACGGATCACGACCATGAACTGCGTGATGGCCCTGCCCTCCACGACGAGCAATTTGTAGATCCAGCGCCGTTTCATATTTCTTGCCAGCAACTGGCCCTGTTTCCGGATTGAAACCCGGAAGCGGGACCGTTTATCCGCGTGAATGGTCATGAAATCGTATGGCATTGCATTTCCGCATGTGCTTCAAT